>NZ_JACBNY010000022.1 GCF_013449735.1 Pseudolactococcus laudensis | reverse complement strand
GTACATCGAAGCCTTTTATAATTCAAAACGAATCCATCAAAGTTTAGGGTATCTTACACCTAATCAATTTGAAAAGGTAAGTGCTTAAAATAAATAGATTAAAATTCTACGTTTGTTACTCTAAAAACTTGACTTAACGTCAAAAATGTATCAATATTAAACTAATACACTTTATTATATATTCAAATTATAATGGCTACTCTTCAAATATTTGCTCAGACTATAGGGCACCTCTAATAACTACCAATTATTTCACCAATAAAGTCAACTGGTTAACTAATTATAGATAAAAAGGAAAAGAAATCAAGTATGAATACCTATTCCAAAAGTTTATGTTTGGATATAGACATCAAAAATAGCGCACTATATAACTCAAAATAAATTACCAGAAACAGGAGAAAAACAAGGTACGACAATATACATAATCATTTTAGGTGTGTTGTGCTTGATTGAAAGTATCAAAATCATTATATTAAAAAATAATCTATAATATCTAGAACATCATACTTAAAATAAAAGATAAAGTCCATCATTTTTTTCACTGATGGACTTTATTTTTTATTCAACTAATGATTTTAATTGCTTGGTTAGTTTTTTGGTTAATTTACATTAATTTTCAAGCATTAAACAAACAGAGCTTGAATCTACAACACTTTTAAGTAAAAAGATGTTATAATTAAATTATAGCATATAACTTAGGAGGATTTTCAAATGAAGAAATTTAGTAAAGGTATCATTACTGGTGTTATCGGAACTCTCGCTGCAACTGCTGCTGGCGTTTTCGCTGTCAAGAAAACAATTATTGACCCTGAACTCAAAAAAGAAGAATTCATTAACGAAAATCGTCGTAAGGCTGCACGTAAACGTGTGTCACATTAATTTATATTAACTTGACTAGCTTCTAAGTTAGTTAGGGTGATACGTCTCGACTGCATTAAACGAACCGATTAAAAAAAGGGCTGCCAAAACCATTTGACAGTCCTTTTTTCTTAGCTTATTTTAGTCAGCCAGTTTGTCAGAAACTTTTTCTGCAGCTTCACCAACCTGAGTTGCTGTCTTAGAAACTAACTTGTCTGCTTTGGCAGAAATTTCATCTGCTTTTTTGACCAAGTCTTCTTGCTCTAATTCCAGTTCAAACTCGTCTTCTACTTCTTCTGTTTGTTCAGCAACTGTAGCTGAAAGTTCACTAACTTTATCAGCAAACTTTTCTTTTGTCAGTGCTAAGAAATCTAGAACTTTTTCTTTTGATAATTCACCTGAGTCGATTTTGGCTTTAATATCATCTTTTTTTGCGACTAAAAAGTCTTTTGCTTTTTCAGCTGAAATGTCGCCATTATCGAATTTTTCTCTGATGTCATTATATTTCTCAGTTGAAAAGTCAACCAATTGACCAGATTTTTCATCATAAAAATTAGATGCTGTATCTTTGACTTCGTCAAACTTAGCTTTAGGGTCTTCTTTATAATCTTGATAAAAATCTTTAACGTCTTGACGTAATTTTTTACCTTCTTTTGGTGCTGTCGCCAATGCTGCTGCTGCACCTGCCAAAGCCCCTAAGATTGCGCCTACTAAAAAACCTGTTTTCTTAGCCATTATTTTTCTCCTTTTTGCGATTTTACTTAGTAAAATCTTAAAACTTGACCTTCTCAAACTCTTTAAGATCTAGACTTCGAGTTAACCTAACGTTATGCTCTGCTTTTTTTTCGATTAAAGAATTTACCTGCACCACGTCCCAAGGTAACGATAGCCGTTGCTTTACCTGCATTGGCTGCCTTTCCTTTAAAACGGGTTGCAAAGTCATTACCAGAGCGATTCATTTTTGAAACACTTTCAGATAAATCTGCAACAGCCGTAAAAAGTGGGTCGATTGTGACGATTTTACTATTCACATCGTCAAGCAGGGTATTGGTCTTAGCCATTAACGTATCTGCTTGTTTCAATAGAATGTCTGTATCTTGTGTAACAACTGCAATCGTCCGATTCATTTCATCAACCGTTTTCATAACCTTGACAATTAAAACTACCAAAAATATCACTAAGACTGCTACGGCAACAGCGATGATAATCAATGCTATTTCTCCCATACCTACCTCTTTTCTATATGTGTTACTTTCGTTTTTCTCGATACTCATAACAGCTTAGTCTCGCTAAGCCACTACCATTACCCAGAATGACGATACCTCTATTTGAATTATAGCAAATTACTGCTTATTAAGGAAATATTTGCTCATTTTGTGATTGACTAAAACTAGGATGATGCCGGCTGCGACAAGGACTAGCGATAGAGCTTGTGAGACACGGATTGGACCTAGCATGAGGCTGTCTGTTCGCATCCCTTCAATCACGAATCGCCCTATGCCATACCATACGAGGTAGAAGGCTGCGATATCTCCTGATTTTAGTCCTTTAAGTCGATGGCGTAGGCTCATGACGAGAATGAATCCGATGAGATTCCATGAAGATTCATAGAGGAATGTCGGGGTGCGATAGCTGTTGTCAATATACATTTGATTTTTAATAAAACTAGGTAGGTAGTCTAATGAGTCGACTGCTTTACCAAAGGCTTCTTGGTTAAAGAAGTTTCCCCAGCGTCCCATGGCTTGTGCAACTAAGACGCCTGGCACGGCAATATCTAGAAAATCAAGCGGGGCAATCATTTTGTAGTAAGAAAAAATGAACAGGGTTGCAGCACCTGCAATCAAGCCACCGTAGATAGCGAGTCCGCCATGCCAGATGGCAAAAATCTCAGCCGGATTCTGACGATAAGCGCCAAAATCAAACAAGACATAGTAGAGGCGTGCGCCAATTATTGAGACTGGAAAAGCAATCAAAATAAAATCTAAAATATCATCTGGCTTGATTTTTTTACGTGGTGCTTCTTTCATTGCCAACCAAACAGCCACAACAACACCTGTAACAATACACAAGGCATACCAACGAATTTCAAATGGTCCAAGTTTAAGTGCGATTGGATTAATCGCTAAAAATAATTGTCCCATTTTATGAATTCTTCGCAATCAGATTAGATAGACGTTCTTCAAACATCTTTGTTGCGTCAAAGCCCATATTTTTTGCACGGAAATTCATGACCGCTGCCTCAATAATGACTGACACATTTCGACCAGTTGTAACTGGAATTTTAACTTGTGGGACAGGAACACCTGAAAAGTCAATAGTCGTCTCTCCATTACCGAGACGGTCATAGGTATTACCCTTTTCAAATTTTTCCAAGTAAACGCTCAAATCAATTTGCGAGCTGTCCATGACAGCACCAGCACCAAAAAGACTCATGACGTCAATAATACCAACACCACGTAGTTCAATTAAATGTCGAAGAATTTCGGCTGGTTCGCCCATGACTGTAAATTCATCTTTTTGGTAAACATCAACGCGGTCGTCTGCGACTAACCGATGACCGCGCTTGATAAGCTCCAAACCAGTTTCAGATTTACCAATGCCAGATGAGCCTTGAATGAGCACGCCCACTCCAAAAATATCCATGAGTACACCATGAACGGTTGTCCGCGTTGACAGTTTTTCATCTAAAAAGGCTGTTATCGCACCATTAAGTCGGCTTGTCGGTTCTGTTGATTGTAAAAGGACAGTATCGCGTTTTTTAGCCACGCTAACCATTTCATCTGGAATCGTTAAGCCTCTAGCAACAATTATTGCAGGTGTTGTATCTGTCACAACATTTTTCAGTAAGTCATAGCGATTATCACCAATGACATTTTGAACATAAGACCATTCTTTCATCCCAAAAAGTTGAATCCGTTCTGGCGTATAATATTCTAAATACCCCGTCATTTCCAATCCTGGACGAGTCACATCAGAAGTAGTTATTTCTTTTTTCAATGCGTCTTCCGACGTGTAAATCACATCAAATTTAATTTTTTCAATTAATTCAGCGACTGTTATGACCATAATATTTCCCTTTCTGCACATTCATTTTAGTGAATGCTTGAAACTTGACCTACGCTTGCGCTACGTCCAAGCGGGGGCATTCCTTTTTTAAGGCATTTCCCATCATTCTTTATCTTAACAGATAAAATAAGATTGACTTGTTTTTATTATATCAAAAATTATAAAAAAACGTTCCATCTGTGGTCAGATGAAACGTTATTTTTGTTGATATGTTCGCCTTTAGAATTGTGACCAATCGTCATCATCATCAAAGGGTGTCACATCTTTCATTTTATTTTTTTGTGTTGGCTTGTCTCCAGGCCATTGTGAAAATCCAGAAAAATCCTGTTTATTTTTCCATTCATTTCGAGTTGGTTGCGGCATGACAATTGCTGCGACAATATAAATTAGTAGGAGAGAGCCAAAGCTTGTTAAAGCTAAAACAGCGTAGACAATCCGAACGATAGTAATAACGTCCGAACTCCAACCAAAATACTCACCAAGGCCACCAATCACACCTGAAACTTTTTTATTGGTTCTTGATTTTGTCAGTTGTTTACTCATGGCTTTGATTCACCTCACTTTCATCATCTGGTTTGTTTTCTAAAATTGTATCAAATTTTGAATTATCGACTTCTGGAACAACCGTTGGTTCAGATTGTTCAGTTTTTTCTGGTATTGTTACTTCTGGTGTTTCTGTTACTTCAGCTTGTTCAGTCACTTGTCCTGATTCCGTTTCCTCAGTTTGAGCTGGCGTGACAGGTGCTGTTGCAGTCTCTTGATGCGCTGCTTCACCGTCTTTTAACCAGATACTACCCGTATTGGTTGCAATATCTAAGGTTAAACTGTTGGTCGCTGTTCTGATTAGGGCTGCTCCATTTTTGGTAATTTCTAGTGGGTTATCAAGTGCAATCCGCGTTTTATACTTACCAAATGTTGTTTTGACATAACCAACAACACCAATGTTGTTAGGCACTGAGATTTTGACATCTCCGTTAACATTTTTAACTTTTAGATTTTCAGCAGACATTGATGTTGCTGTAACTAAAATCTCACCATTGACACTGTTAATATCAGCTGTGTCAAAGTTAGTGACTAATTTGAGTTCTCCATTGACTGCTTTAACAGTCACGTGCTCAAAATCACCACCTAAAATACTCAAGTCACCATTTGCTTTTTTTATATTGAGGTCTTGTGCGACAAGGTCTTTAATAACCGTCGTACCATTGACTACATCAAACTTAGCATCTTCAATTTGACTAGCAGCGAGTGTAATTGTCATTTCAACAACAATCCGTTTGCTCTTAACGTTGACAACTAATTCACCTTGGTCAAGTTCAATAATGACATTATCACGTAAGAAATCTTCCAACGCATCTTCTGTCACACCACCATATACTTTATAAGTTGTTTCAATAATCGTTTTCTCGATATCTTTTGTGACAACTGTCACATCACCAGATGTTGCTGAAACTGTGATATCTTTAATGTCACCTTCAAATGCCTTGAAATCTGATTTTGAGACATATTTAAGGCTTGGGAAACCGTTACTGAAATCCACATTATTATCGACAGATTTTTTAGCAGATTGGAAAAGACTTTTCACAAGAGAACCTGCTTGATTGACAAACTGTTTAACCGCTTCTGATGATTCTGTTTGATAACCATCTTTATCAGTTTTTTGTCCTGTCTCATCGCCAGATACTGTTTCTTGATTTAAACCAGCTTTTTCGAGCAATTCAATTGCTTCACTTTCGGTAATGATGCCTTTACGCATCAAATCCATGATTCTTTCTTTTTGATTATTCATATCGTCACACTTTCTTTTTAATTGTTTTTGTGCCGGATGTCACATTAATTTTTTAGTCTGTTGTTCATCGCGATACATTAATTTACCAGAGTTAATTCTGTAGATACTCTTATCTACACCTTTATTATCGCATTTCAAAGCTCAAAAAAAATCAGGCCTAAGTCTGATTTTTCTTTTGAATCCTTATTTCACTTCAAAACCTTCAGCAACTGCATCTGGGAACTCCGCAGTAACGATGCTCGCACAATGATCACAAAATTCTGCTAAATGTGGATTAGCATTTGTGCCAACCGTTTCATCAATTCGACGACAACGTTGACAAACTTCACCACTAGCATGTGCAACCGTAATTGCTGTATCTCCTACTTTTACAGCATTTTCAGGTGCTGCTTGATGAGAGACGATAAATTCTGAGACGATCAGTAGTGTTGCCACATTTTCTGTTTCTGCGACACTTGCTAACAAAACTTTCGTCGCTTCATCTGGATAGACCGTCACGCTAGCCTCCAAAGATTTACCGATGACTTTTTCATCACGTGCCATCTCCAAGGCCTTGTGTACACTCGTACGGAATTCCAAGAATGCTGACCAGAAATCAAGCATTTCCGCTGCATCTGGGATAAGCTCAGCAGATGGCATCTCAGTCAAGTAAGCGTAGGCTTCCTCTTCTTGCTCAAGGTAAGTCCAAATCTCCTCAGCAGTATGCGGTACAATTGGCACCAATAATTTTGTCAATTTGACTAAAACATCATACATGACTGTCTGCATACGTCTGCGCTCAGTTGAGTTTGCTGTTTCAATGTAGACAATATCTTTAGCAAAATCAAGGTAGAAAGCTGACAAAACATTCGTCAAGAAGTTGAAAATCGTCCGGTAAACTTCCATGAAGTTATAGCGGTCATAGGCTTCACGAACAGATTGGATAACTTGGTTCAATCTCACAAGTAAGTACTTGTCTGAACCTTTCAAGTCTTCAAAAACAACTGCATCTTTTGTTTTATCAAAGTCTGATGTGTTGGCAATCAAGAAACGTAGAGTATTTCTGATTTTACGGTAGGCTTCTGATGTTTGCCCAATCAAATCCATTGAGACACGTACATCAGATGTGTTATCAACACTAGCCACCCAAAGCCGAAGAATATCCGCACCGTATTGTTTTGTGACGTCTTTTGGTGCAATCCCATTACCTAATGATTTAGAGAATTTGCGACCTTTAGCATCTTGTACAAAACCTTG
Source organism: Pseudolactococcus laudensis (assembly GCF_013449735.1). Taxonomy (GTDB): domain Bacteria; phylum Bacillota; class Bacilli; order Lactobacillales; family Streptococcaceae; genus Pseudolactococcus; species Pseudolactococcus laudensis. The sequence goes on along the minus strand of NZ_JACBNY010000022.1, from coordinate 19,575 downwards.
TGACAAGACAGCTTTATATGGTGCAATGCCGTTAACCGCAACAGAGGTTGTAATCGATGAGTTGAACCAACCACGGTATTGGTCAGAACCTTCTAGGTAGAGGTCTGCTGGATATGTCAATTCTTCGCGTTGGTTCAGTACACCATTCCATGATGAACCTGAATCAAACCAGACATCCATGATATCCGTTTCTTTCGTAAATTCACCATTTGGTGAGCCTGGGTGTGTAAAGCCTTCCGGCAACAGGTCTTTAGCATCACGTTCCCACCAAATGATAGAACCATGTTCAGCGAAAAGCTGTGCAATGTGTTCGGTCGTTTCAGACGTAATGATGGCTGTTCCGTCTTCAGCATAGAAGATTGGTAGTGGCACACCCCATGCGCGCTGACGGCTGATAACCCAGTCGCCACGGTCGCGAATCATGTTGTAGAGACGTGTTTTACCCCATGGCACAATCCAGTCAACGTTTTCAACTTCGCTCAAGATATTTTCGCGGAATTTGTCAATTGAGGCGAACCATTGTGGTGTGGCACGGAAGATAACTGGTTTTTTCGTACGCCAGTCATGTGGGTAGCTGTGGGTGAAGAATTCAAGTTTCAATAGTACATTGTTTTCTTCCAACCACTCTGTGACTTTTTTATTACCTTCATCGTAGAAGAGGCCTTCAAGTCCTGGTGCTTCATCTGTATAGTAGCCGCGGTCATCAATTGGTGATAGAACGCCAAGTTTGTATTTACGACTGAAGAAATAGTCATCTTCACCATGACCTGGTGCGACATGGACAAGTCCAGTACCAGAATCAAGGGTCACATATTCTGCGTTCATAACTAAAGTATCACGATCGTAGAAAGGATGTTTGGCAACCATACTGTCGAGCTCAGAACCTTTGATTGTTTGTAGGACTTTATAATCTACCCACTCTAATTTCTCAGCAACTGTGTTAAGTAGCTCTGAGGCAATGACAAATTGACGGTCATTAACTGCAACAAGAACGTAATCATAATCAGGATGTGCAAAGATACCCAAGTTTGATGGAATTGTCCATGGTGTTGTTGTCCAGATGACGAATTCTACACCTTCAGGCAAGAGTCCTTTGGTATCTGTTGCCTTGAAAGCAACATAAATCGATGCAGAACGAACATCTTGATATTCAATTTCTGCTTCTGCAAGCGAACTTTCAGATGATGGTGACCAGTAGATTGGTTTAGCACCTTTATAAATATAACCATTTTCAGACATTTGACCAAAAACGCGAATTTGCGCTGCCTCAAATTCCGGCTGCAAAGTGACATAAGGATTTTCCCAATCACCTAAAACACCCAAAGATTTGAAACCTTTGCGTTGCAAGTCTACCTGTGTTAAAGCGTAGTCCCGACACATGCGAAGATATTCAGCACGATCAAGTTCTTTACGTTTGATGCCTTTTTTAGTTAGGACTTGCTCGATTGGCAAACCATGTGTATCCCAACCCGGTACGTAGGGCGCACGGAATCCCGCCATATTTTTATAACGAATAATGATGTCTTTAGAAATTTTGTTCATCGCATGGCCGACATGGATATCACCATTAGCATAGGGAGGGCCATCATGAAGGACAAACGATGGTTTCCCTTCATTTTCTTTCAAGCGATAAGCATAAAGATTAGCTTCATCCCAAGCTTCTTGCATTTTTGGCTCTTTGTTAGGCAAACCAGCACGCATTGGAAAAGCTGTTTTTCCTAGATTCAAGGTTTCTTTAATTTTCATATTCAGTTATGAGCTAACCGTGATATTTCCACAAATTAGCGCATCGCCTCACTTTCTATAATTTCAAATTTTAAATTGACAAAAGTATTCATTTGATGCAAGTACAAAACAGATAAAACAATCCAACTTTAGGGTGTATTCTGAAATCTAACGCAGCAATTGCGACAATGTTCATTTTTTTGGCGCAAGGGCAAGGCAGATGTAGCGACGCAACCTTGGGGTTGTGAGCTGAAATCTAACGCAGCAATTGCGACAAAAAAAGGCCTTCCGTAAGGGACGAAAAGCCGTGGTACCACCCTAATTCACCTGATTACTCAAGCCTCAAAAGTCAGATAAAGTAGACCAAACTATTATTTTTCTCACACTAGGGCTTTCCTACTAAATGGCTAAGCAAGCATGAGTTATAAACAAGGTGATAATCAAAAACGAAGGGATTGCAAGGCTTCCACCATCTCTTGCTCGCTAGATATATTCGTTTGTGACCTGTACTTGTTTTTAAACTTCAGAATCTGTTGTTTCTTTTTCTGAATCAACTGAATCGACTGATTCGGCTGTTTCAAGTGTTTCGATACTTTCTTCGTGTTCTTCGGCATCAAGGATATCTGAGACTTGGTTTACTGTGTGACTAATTTGTACAGTATTGCCTTCATGACTCTCAATAATTTCTTTCAATTTCTCTTCACCGTCTCCGATATAAGTCGCTGTTGGTTTAAGGATTTCTTCCCATTCGTGAGATTTGATACCTTCAAGTTGTGCTTCTACCATCAACATCATACGTTGGTGGTAAATGCGCATTTTCCGTTTTAATTCATCGGTTTCTTTAACCAAACGACGGGCATCGTCTGAGGCTGAATTTAGAATGCCGCCAGCTTCTTTTTTAGCAGATTCCAAAATATATTGTGCTTTTTGACCTGCTTCAGATGTCACGCCATTTGCTTCGTTGATTGCTTGTTCTTTCAAGTTATCTGCGGCACTTTGCGCAACTACGATTGACTTGTTCAACGATTCTTTCATGCCTTCAAAGTATTCTACACGTTCGCGTAGACTTTTCAGTTCACGTTCTTGATCTTTTATCTTTTCAGCAAATGTGTCATAGTCTCGAATAATTAAATCGAGAAAGTCATCAACGTCAGCTTTATTGTAGCCACGCATCTTGGTTTGAAACGTTTTATTTTGAACATCTAAACTATTTAAAGTCATAGGTGCTACCTCCTATTATCATTCATTTTTGTTACCTTAAAATTTGTGACGCAATTATCATAACAAATTTTAATGAGATACATCATCACATCTTCAAAAGTCAATTTACTTTTTGGTTGAGATGATTTGGACTTCGACTCTGACTTTATCTTTTTTCGTTAGCCCGAGTATTTGTCCGATTTTTAATCGGCCAAGACCTCGAATACTGACCAAATCACCAGCAACTAGCTCAAAATCATTTCGCAAGACTTCTGCATAATTGACTTTAGCTTTATTTGATTGTATCAAATTTTGTGCTAAATTGCGAGACATATTGAAGACAGTTGCAATAGCTTTATCTAATCGCAAACTTGATAAAGTAACAGTTTTCGTAACAGCTTGTTCAGTTGTACTCACGAATTTTGTCACGTCAATTTCTCGAATTCTAACACCACTGCGCGCAATTTTATGAATGCTGTCCGCTATCAATGTTGCTAACTTAGCATCCACAAAGACTTGAGCAAAAGTATCATGGACGACGATATCGCCAATTTTAGAGCGTTCAAGTCCTGTCTCACCTAATAAGGTGCCAAGGATTTGTGAATGTTTGAGTGTAACAAATTTGCTGGCAAAGTCAATCTGTAAGCAAGCCAACTCAAAATCAGCATTCTCTAATTGATAATAAGTTGGGGCTAAAATCACCTTCACATACTCTGTTTCAGCGATAGCTGAGCTAGTAAACATCTGAATGTCTGACGCATGTTGCCCCTGCACCAAAGTCGTTAAAATAAAGACTTGTCTCGGATTTAAAAAATCTGTGGTCACTAAGCTGTAGCTGTCAATTACGCTCGTAAGCCAGTCAGAGGCTTTATCAATAAAAGCACGTTCAGTGGGGCGAAAGTGCTGATAAATCGTTTGGGTCATCAGAAAATCATCAACAACAAACGTTGGATACAGTTCAGGGCGATAACGGCAACGACAATTGTAAAGTCGAGTCCGGCAAATTGAAGGGGTAAACGGTCAAAAATCGACAAAAACGGACGAGATAACTGTCCGATAATTCTGCCGACTTGACTATTTCTTAAATCAGGTGCCCAACTTAGTAAGGCATAGATAATCAAAAGCCATTCATAAACAGTAATGAGGCGATACAATAAATATATAATCATCAGTATGTATCCAAACCTTCAAAGTTGCGACCTGCAAGAATGCTTAATTCTTTTTCCGCATCTACTGTCATACCATTTGGTGTGAGTAAGAAAATTTGACCCCCAACATTTTGGATATCGCCATCAAGTGTGAAAACAACACCTGTTAAAAAGTCAATTGAACGACGTGCTTGTTGGTCTCCCATGTTTTTAAAGTTGACCAAGACACTCTCACCATTACGAATCACGCGTGCTGATTCCATAATGTTATCATAAGCAGCTGGTTCTTTAATAGCAATCGTTGGTACGATGCTAGAAGAAACCGGGCGTTGCTGTGATGTTGGACGTGTTGTATTTGCAGCAATGTCGGACTGACGACTTTGCTTACGTTCTGATTTTATTTCTGCTTTAGGTGAAACGTTTGTCACAACTTGCGGGCGTGCTTGCGCTTGCGGTTGTGCTGATGCCTGATTAGGCACTACTTGTGGACGAGCGGTTGGTGCCGACTCTTCCTCTTCTCCTAAATTAAAATAATCTTTTGCTTTCTCAATGTAATCTTTTAAAGCCATTAATTTCTACCTACTTATTTTAGTCATCTCTAACATTTAGAGGCGTTCTTTATTTAAAAAACTTGCTACCAATTCTAACAAAAGTTGCACCGTGCAAAATCGCCTGCTGATAATCCTGACTCATACCCATCGATAGTTCTGTACATGGTATACGAGGTAAATCTTGACTAGCAATCTCTACTTGTAAGCTCTTTGCCTTGTCAAAAATTTCAATCAACTCTGTCTCACTCGCATCAATCGGTGCCATTGTCATTAAGCCAACAATTTTAACTTTTGATAAGTTAGAAATTTCCGGCAAAACATCTGCTAATTCATCTGGAGAAAAACCATGTTTACTAGTTTCTCCTGAAACATTCACCTGTAGGAAACACTTGATGACATGGTCCGCACGTTTTTCAATCTCATGTGCTAACTTAATCGAGTCTAGCGCATGGAAATAATCTACATGGTTAATGACATCTTTGACCTTGCGACGCTGTAAGGTGCCAATTAAATGCCAAGTAATTGGTAAATCAGACAGCTTTTCCTGTTTGTCCAGAAAAAGTTCCGTCCGATTTTCTGCGATATGTGTGATACCAGCTTCAACCAATTCTCTAGCTTTGTCTGCATCAACGTATTTAGTCACACCAATAACGGTTGTCTTGTGCCCTGCCTTTGTATCAGCGGCAGTAACATGTTCCAAAACAGTTGCAAAATTTTCAGAAATTGTCATCGCTTAACGTTTCAAAAATGGTGGGATATCAAGGTCTTCATCGTTTGATGAAGTTGTTGCCCCACCAAAGCTGCTAACACCAGTTGTACTTGTTGGCTCTGACGGTGTTTGACGAACTGTGTTTTCTTTACGAATATCCCAGTTACCAAACGCTGACTCAGGAGCTGAACTTTCAGGTGCTGCTGTCTTTTGACGTGTAGCAAAATTATTATTTGACAAATCAAGGTTTGATGAGCCTAATACACGACGACGAGGTTGTTCAGCAACTGGTGCTGCTGTTTGTGTTTGACGTGTAGCTGCTTGTTGCAAGTCATCTTCAGAAACGCCAGTCGCAACAACTGTTACACGGATTTCATCTTTAAGTGACTCATCAATAGATGTTCCCAAAAGAATGTTAACATCATTACCTGCTGCTTGAATCACTAATTCTGATGCATCTTGTGCTTCAGTCAAACTCATATCCATACCACCTGTCACATTTAGAAGGACATTTTCAGCACCTTCGATTGTTGTTTCAAGTAATGGTGAGTAGATAGCTTTACGTGTTGCTTCAATGACACGGTCTTCACCAGAGGCAGTACCGATACCCATAAGTGCATCACCTTTATTTGCCATAACTGTTTTCACATCCGCAAAGTCAAGGTTAATCATACCAGGATTTGTAATCAAGTCAGTGACACCTTGCACACCTTGGCGTAACACGTTATCGGCTTCTTGCAAAGCTTCTTTCAAAGGTGTTTTCTTATCAACGATTTCAAGCAAGTTATTATTTGAGATGATTAACAAAGTATCTACAGAAGCTTTAAGCAATTCAATACCTTCTGAAGCAAAGTAACCACGTTTTGAACCTTCAAAACCAAATGGACGTGTGACAACACCCACTGTCAAAGCGCCTAAATCACGAGAAATTTGCGCAATCACTGGTGCAGCACCGGTACCAGTACCGCCACCCATACCAGCAGTGATGAAAACCATATCTGCACCTTCAAGTGCTTGTTGAATTGTTTCAGCTGATTCTTCTGCAGCCTTTTGGCCAACTTCTGGTTTTGAGCCTGCACCCAAACCACGTGTTAATTTCGGTCCAAGTTGAATCACTGTATCCGCTTTTGAGGCGCGAAGTGCTTGAACGTCTGTGTTTGCTGCGATGAATTCAACGCCTGAAACACCTTCTTCAACCATTCGGTTGATTGCATTGCCACCAGCACCACCGACACCGATAACTTTTATAACTGCGCCTTGCGTGAGCGCTTCATCAAATGAAAATTCCATTGTTTTATATCTCCAAATTCATTTTTTACCGTAACGAGTCATAAAATTTCAGACTTGACTGCTAAAACTTCTAAACCAGACCCTCGACGGTTCCGTTGAGCAAGATTAAGCAAGCTTATTTTATGTTGTTAACGTCTACTTAATCAAACATACTACCGAAAATATTGCGAACCTTATCAACAAGACCTTCTTTTGGTTCAGTGTCTTGAGCAGGTGCACTCTGTTGTGGTTGTGGTGTAGGCACCGCATACCCCATGTCTTCAGTTGCTTGCGGATAGACATTATCCGCAAAAGTTGCAACAGCAGGCTCATGATACGTCTCAACAATTGGTTCTGAAAAGACTGCATTACCTGCCGCTGCTGCTGTCACCAAAACTTCAATATCAGAACGGCTGCCAACATAATCCACAACTGAAATCACTTGTGCAAAAGTTGGGTTGCGAAGTCCCATTTCGTTTGGTACATAAAGGCGAACGTTGGCACCAATAATTTTTGTTGCCAACTCTGTTACACCTGGCATTGCAGCAGCACCACCTAGTAAGACAATACCTCCAGGCAATTCAAGGCCACGCGAACGCTCTAAGTCTTGGCGAACACGGGAAAAAATTTGCGTCAGGCGCGCTTCAATAACTTGTGATAAATAAAACTCTGTAATTTCAACTGGTTCAGTATGCCCAACGACATCCACAGGGAATTTTTCTTCCTTGCTAGCGCGTTCTGTAGAGGCTTCTCCATAGTTAAGTTTTAAATTATTAGCTTGCTCAAGAGATGTATTTAAAACTGTTGAAATATCTTTTGTAATATAGTCGCCACCTTCAGGAATGATATGAGCGAACTGTAATTCTTGGTCACGAACTGCGATAACAGTTGTTTGACCCGCACCTAAATCGATGACAACAGTCCCAAACTCACGTTCTCCTTCATTTAACACATGATGTGCTAAAGCAAGTGGCGCTATCACGATATTATCAACTTTAAGTCCTGCACGTTCAACTGCACGACGAATATTGTGTACTAATGTTTTAGGACCAGTATAGACTAACCCTTTCATTTCAAGGCGCACACCAAACATACCACGCGGATCTGAGATACCAGAAAAACCGTCAACTGTGAACTCTTTTGGTTCGACAGCGATGATTTCTCTTTCAGGCATCATGCCACGCATGAGGGCGCTAGCAACGACTTGGCTGATGTCGCTTTCTACGACCTCTTTTGATTCGCTATTAATTGTCACCATACCCTGACAGGCATCGACTTCAAGACGATTAGCTGGAACTGCGACATTTAACCCTGTAATTTGGATGCCTGCACGTTCTTCAGCTGCATTTACCGCTTTGCGAATCGCTTGTGCAACTTTCTCAATATCAACAATTGTACCGTTTTTTAAACCGTCAGATTTTGCATTTCCAACGCCGATTATATTCATTTCACCAGAGACGTATTCGGCTACCAACACTTTGATTGTGCTAGTTCCGATATCCAATCCCGTATAAAGTCCACTTTTGGCCATTAAAGTGACTCCTTCCATTATCCATTCATCATTTTCAATTTTAATTATGTAAAAAGTTGCCTAATATCCGATTATCGGCATAAACACTCTTTTTTATTTTAACACAAAATCACAGCAAAACAAGATATTTGCTGTGATTTTCGTTATTTATGCATATTCTTTTAGAGACGCTGTGTTCTTCCTATTGAAAATATAGCAATCGTACCTGTCCCTGTATGTGTAGCAATCGTTGGTCCTAAAGGTGTTAGGGTCACTTCCGTAATCAAATCTGACTGCAGTAATTCCGCTTTCACCTCTTCGGCAACATCAGGCTCTCCAGAGTACCCAATCATGACATGTGGATAAGCCGAGTCAAAATCAGTCAGGGTATTTGCCACTAAGGTTTTCAAGGCTTTTTTCTTGCCTCGGATTTTGCCAACCTGGCGGAGTTGACCTTCAGGGTCAACATCAATAATCGGCTTGATATTAACTAAAGTACCTACGGTAGCTGCAGTTTTAGAAATTCTACCACCACGCGCCAAGTGATACAAATCATCAGCCATCACCCAGCTACGTAAACGCGGTATCAAATCTTGCATCGCTGCCACAACTTCATCTAAACTCGCACCATTATCCCTAAGCTTAACTGCTTCTTTGACCAAATAGCCTTCGCCTGATGCTGCTGCTAAAGTATCAACTGTCGTAATACGGGCTGAAGGTATTTCATCTAAAACAAGTTGTTTAGCCATTTCAGCACTTTGATAAGTACCTGATAAACCTGATGAAAACCCAAGATAAAGCACATCATTTCCAGATTGGATAACTGATTTAAAAATCTCTGAAAACTGACCGACGTTAATTTGCGAGGTAACAGGTTTAGCACCTGCTGCCATTTTTTCAAGCAAAACGTCACTCGTGAGGCGGTCAAGCCCAACGGTTTGATAAGTCGTTTCATCAAGCGTTACGGTCAAGCCTAACATCACAACATCATGCGCTGCAATATAAGCATCCGATAAATCTGTCGTCGAATCTGTGATGATTTTATAAGTCATGGTCACTCCAATTTCGTTTAGTATCTATGCGTTATCTCCGCATCTTTTGTCACTCAATTTCAAACATTAATTTTTTGAGTTCATCTAACTGAGCATCCGCCCAAGAAGTCCGTGGTTTTTGTGTTGTCATTGTCGTGGCATGTCGCGTCAAATCTTGTTTTCTGAGATTCACACGTTCCTCAAGTTCACGCGCCGGGATCCGCATCGCACCTTGTGAAAAAATCACCCATTGCTCAGCCAAATCACTCGTCGCAACATAAACCGTTGTCAAGGCATTATTACATTTACCAGCCAATTTTTCAATGTAACTATCTGCTGTTTCATCTTCTTTTGTAAAAATCACAAGCACATTATGCACATGAAATTTACTCGTCACGCCTGGCACAAACTGAGCATCAAACACACAGATAATTTCTAGTCCCTCAAAACCGGCATAATCTGACAACTTTTTTAGTAGTAAATCACGCGCTTGTTCCAAATCATTATTTTGAAAAAGCTGATGTGTCTCTTGCCAAGCGCCTATCATGTTATAGCCGTCAACAATTAAAAGTTGTTTTTTCATAATTGTCTGCCCTTAACTAGTTTGATTGCCCAAAATTTCTGGCCCACTCATACATCAAAATCCCCGCAGCAACACCAGCATTTAAACTCTGAACATGCCCCTTCATAGGAATCGTAATCATCTCATCGACTTGCTTTTTAATGTTTGACGTAATGCCAGCACCCTCAGCACCGATAATCAATGCAACTTTCCCTTGCGTTTGCCATTTCGCATGCGGCGTCCCATTCATATCCGTACCAAAGACCCAAAAACCCGCTGCCTTCAACTTATCCAAGGTTTGCGACAAATTCGTCACCCGCGCGATTGGTATATGGTTAATGGCACCAGTGGATGTTTTGACAACAACCGGCGTCACGCCGACCGAGCGATGCTTGGGGATAATAACGCCCGAAACACCCGTCGCGTCTGCCGTTCTAAGAATGCTACCCAAATTATGAGGGTCTGTTAAACCGTCAATCACAATGAGCAAAGGATTTTCAGCGTTTTCTGTCAACGCTAATAAATCCGATAGTTCTTTATAGGCATAAGCACTTGTTTTGAGGACAAACCCTTGATGAACACCACCATCCGACATTTCTTTTAACTTTTCCTTGCTAACAAAAGAAATACCGACTTTTTTCTCACTTGCCAACGCCTTTATTTTATCAACATTTTTGCCACGCAAATCGTCTTGAATATAAAGTTTATTGCCTAAATTTTCGGTCAACGAATCTACGACAGCGTGAACGCCGTAAATCGTGTCATTAATGTTTTCTGTCTCGTTAAAGTTTTCCTGATTTTTTTTCATATTCCTATTATAGCAAATATTAAGCCACAATGTTTAATACACCCTTTATCAACTTAAAAATCCCACGATAATATAGCTCTCATGACACGATTAACGCTTTCTATTTATCTTATTTTAATTTATAATAAATTAAACCAAAAAAGTGAGAGGTAGAAAATGAAAAACATAAGCAATCATTTTGGTGTGTATGGCGTTTTTATCAAGGATGATAAACTACTCTGCATTAACAAAACGGCTGGCCCTTATCAAAATAGATATGACTTACCTGGTGGTAGCCAAGAGGTTGGTGAAAGTTTATCTGAAACACTTGTAAGAGAAGTCAAAGAAGAAACCGGTTTTTCAGTGATAGGTTATGACAACAATAGAATTTACGACGCCTTCGTCAAACCATATGATGACGTAAAGACAGTACACCATATTTTTGCTGTTTATGATATCGAATTAGATTTTGAAAATCCAACAACCATTCCAAGTCAAGTCATAGATGGCGACAACGACTCTGATGGTATAACTTTTATTGCATTTGATACGATTAATGATTCTAATGCTTCACCATTAGTTTTAAAAATTGTAGATGAACTTCATGAAAAAGAAGGTTACTTAGACAGAAGTGATTTTTTAGATTGGCACATCAAAGCTTAGATACTTCAAACTAATAAAGTCGCTTAAAATTAAACCTAACAGTTTAACTTTAAGCGACTTTTCAGACATATGCCTTTAAAATGGGTACATCCTTTTTTTCTTACTTTGTTCTAATCAATAACTATTTAAAATTATTATCGTCAAAATCAGCACCCAACTACTACATAAAATTCTGCGGTTCATTATCAATGATAATCCGCAGTTTTTTATTTTCAGGTACTTGCGTTAAATCCAAAACTTGATTAAGTGCTTGTGCTAAATTGGCTTCGAAACGATATTTAATCAGCAGTTGATAGTGATATAAATTATGCGTCCGAGCGATGGGTTTTGGAATAGGACCCAAAATGCGTGCTTGCTCTGATAAATTTGCCTTAAGTAATGCCATGATTTCATAGGATTTTTTAACGACTTCGTCTTCATCCTGATGAGATATGACGAGCTGTACGGTATAAAAATAAGGAGGATAATTCAACTTCCGTCTAAAGTCCATCTCTAGCTGATAAAAGTCTTCATAGTCTTGCGCTTGCGCTAAACGAATGGCGTAATGTTCTGGGTTAAAGGTCTGAATCAAGACTTCGCCTTTTTTATCTGCACGACCTGCACGACCTGCTACCTGAGTCAGTAATTGGAAGGTGCGTTCAGATGAGCGAAAATCGGGTAAGTTCAGAGCTGTATCAGCATTTATAACGCCAACCAAAGTAACGTTTGGAAAATCAAGGCCTTTGGCAATCATCTGCGTACCTAAAAGAATGTCAGCCTCACCGGCGCCAAAGCTTGACAAAATCCGCTCGTGGGCGCCTTTTTTCTTAGTGGTATCAACATCCATCCGCAAAATCCTAGCCTCTGGTAGGAGTTCTGATAACTCTTCCTCAACTTTTTGCGTGCCACTACCGTAATACCTAATTTTCTTGCTTTGACAATTGGGACAAGTATGAGGAATACCTGTCGTGTGCCCGCAATAATGACAGTTCAAGGTTTTAGTATCCATGTGAAGGGTTAACGAAATGTCGCAGTTTGGACATTCTGGTACAAAGCCACAATCCCGACACATGATAAAAGAGGAATAGCCACGCCGATTAAGCATGAGGACGACTTGCTCTCGTTTCGCTATTTTTTCAGAAATTTTATCAAGTAAAACTTCTGAAAAAGAGGCTGACTTGTCATTCAAGTGCTTGCGCATATCGAGAATTCTAACCTCAGGAATTTCAGCCTGATTGTTGGCACGTTGCGTTAGATGCAAGAGTTGATACACATTTTTCTGCGCTCGTGCACGCGTTTCAAGGCTAGGCGTCGCAGAGCCTAAGACCAACGCCGCACCATGATACTGCGCACGCCATATCGCAACATCTCGCGCATGGTAGCGAGGATTGCTATCTTGTTTATAACTGGTTTCATGTTCTTCGTCAATAATGATAGCACCTATGTTGTGCAAAGGCGCAAAAATTGCGGACCTCGCCCCAACAACAACCTTAGCTTTTCCAGATTTGATTTTGCGCCATTCATCATACTTTTCGCCATCGGATAAGCCCGAGTGCATGATTGCCACATGCTCACCGAAACGCGCGATAAAACGATTGGTCATAAGTGGCGTCAGAGAAATCTCCGGCACTAACATAATCGCCGTTTTGCCTTGCTCAATCATGTGTGCAATGACTTGTAAATAAACCTCTGTTTTACCAGAGCCGGTCACACCTTCTAAAAGAAATGGTTTATCTTGTCTATCAATAATCGCCTCATAAGCGGCCGCCTGTTCAGAATTTAAAACCTTATGTTCATCTGAGGCAACGGTCTCAAAATAAGCTTGAGCCCGAGAAACCTCAATCTCTGTTAGACTCAAAACACCTTCTGATACGAAAAATTTAACAACTTCTCGTGAAAAAGCCTTGACTAAATCTGTGTAATCCCAGATACTTTGTGCGACATGGTTTTGTTCTTGTAGAAACGTTTGTAGCGCCAAGCGCTTTTTAGCACGAGCAGAGATTGGTAACTCATCTAACTTTTGCTTGTCAGCCAACGTTAACCGTTTCTTAGTCTTAATGGTTTCTTTAGACTGGGCAACATACTGAACTGAAATTTTACCTTCACGATGAAGTTTCATCATGACAGCCTGTTCACTTTCATCCAAACTGGAGAAATGCAAAGCCTGATTACCATTAAAATACTGTTTAAAGATGCTTTCATCCTCTGTCGTTAAAACTTTATCATAAGACGAATTGAGTAGATTAGGTAGCATGGCTTTGAGTATCGATATTTTATAAGAAAAAACCGTTTCTCGCATGGCATCAGCTAAAGCAAGTTGTTCAGCATTCAACACTGGCTCAAAATCTAAAACTTCGGCAATTGATTTCAGTTCTTGCCCAGTCGATTCCTGTGATACTTCAACTTCAAAGCCGACAACAAAACCTTGCATCAAACGGTTGCCTCGACCAAATGGCACATGAACACGCATGCCTATCTGGATTAAGGTAGCAAGTTCTTTTGATATCAAATAAGAAAATGGTTTATCTGTTTGCATTGTCGGTACGTCGACAATCACTTGCGCGATTTTTTGAGACATAGCAACTCCTTTATTGCATTTTAAACAAGGCAGTAATTGATGCTTACAATCCTTACCTCCGCATGCTCGGATTTAGTAAAAGAAAAAACTGCTAAAGCAGTTTTTATTTTACTCAGCAGCAGCGTCTACTTCAACCGCGGCAGGTGCTGCTGGTGTTTCTACTGCCGCCACAACTGGCACTTCAGTAACACCCTTATCTTTACGTTGTTTTGCTTCTTCTTCTGCTTGTTCTTTAGCAATTTGCTCTTTGATTTTACGCTCTTCATCAATTTTACGCAAACGTTCCAATTCACGTTTTTCTTTCAAAGCCGTGCGTTTTGCTTCAGGTGCAGGGTGAATGCTAACATTACCTTCTGCCAATTCTTCCAAGGCTTGCAAAGTTGGTTTTACAGATGAAAATGATTGCGTCGCAGCTTCACCATCACGCAATTCATGAGCGCGTTTTGCTTCTAAAACAACAAGTGAGTATTTTGAATCGACTTTGTCTAACAAGACATCGATTGACGGTTTTAACATCATAATTTGATAACCTCTTTATCATTTATAATTCTAGTTTCTCAAGTTAACTATCTCATATATCGATCGCTAACGGAGTCACAACAGTTCAGGATTTAATTTTTAACTCGCAGATAAGCTTACGTCTTATAGGTAATCTAAATACAATCGCTTATTTACATGAATGGCATTATTTGATTTTTTGTGTTGCAGCATCCAGCATTGCTTGATAGCGACCAATCACACGGTCCACACGGAAGTGTTCTGCCTCTACGATTTTTTTCACGCGTTCAACAGCAAGTGGTACTTCATCGTTAACAACAGCGTAATCATATTCACTCATGAGTTTGATTTCTTCACGCGCTTTTGCCATACGCTCATTAATCACTTCGAGACTATCCGTACCACGACCGCTTAGACGATCACGTAATTCATCCAAATCTGGCGGAGTCAAGAAGATAAAAACACCATCTGGCACTTTCTCCTTGACCTGTAAAGCACCTTGCACTTCAATTTCAAGAAATACATCCTTGCCTTCATCCAAGGTTTTATTGACATACTCTAAAGGCGTACCGTAGTAGTTACCTACATATTCCGCATATTCCAGCATCTGACCAGCCTTGATTTTCTCTTCAAACGCCTCACGCGTACTAAAAAAGTAATCTTTACCGTCAATTTCACCCGGACGTTGTTTCCGTGTCGTCATTGACACTGAATATTCAAATTGATGTTGGCTCGATTCAAAAATCGCTGCCCTTACAGTTCCTTTTCCGACCCCAGAAGGCCCAGAAAAAACAATTAATAATCCACGTTCTGGCATGTTTGCACTCTTTCTTTCAGAGAATCACACAAAAAAATTAACACTTTTCGTGCGTTCATTTAGTTATTTTTACATTTTACCATAATTTCTTTAATTTGAAAAGGTGCTTGACTGATTGAAACGACTAAACTGTGATTTCTAAAACCGACTTAGTTTCCCACTCTATCATCAAAAACAGCGGTTTTAAAAAAAGTACTCCGCCACAAAAGAGAAAGACAACTTATTTTTACCAATTTCGTATTGTTTTGGCAAAAGAATACCGATTTCGTACAAAAACATCACTATTCTTACCAATTTCGCATTGTTTTGGCAAAAGAATACCGATTTCGTATTGTTTTCAATGCATCACATTCTTGTTTTAAAATTTTGAGGAAAATGACACAAAAATAGGCTATGAACGATTTCTATTAACATTAGAAATCGTTCATAGCCTATTTGTGGAGAGATTTTTATCCCTACGTCTTTTTTATTTGGCGTAATCAATCGCGCGAGTTTCACGGATAACGGTTACCTTGATATTTCCTGGGTAGTCCATATCATTTTCAATTTTTTCTTTGATGTCATGAGCTAGAACTGTCATTTTATCATCTGACAATTTAGCTGGATTGACCATGACACGAATTTCACGACCAGCTTGCAGCGCGAAAGATGTCTCAACACCATCAAAGCCATTTGAAATTTCTTCCAAGTTTTGTAGGCGTTTAATGTAGTTTTCAATTGATTCACGACGGGCTCCTGGACGAGCAGCAGATAAAGCATCCGCTGCCGCAACCAATACTGAGATATTATTTGTTGGCTCAGTATCACCGTGGTGACTGGCAATCGCATTGATCACGACTGGATTTTCCTTATATTTCTTGGCCAATTCAGTTCCGATTTCAACGTGACTACCTTCAATTTCATGGTCTAGCGCTTTTCCGATATCATGTAAGAAACCGGCACGCTTAGCCAAGGTAACATTTTCACCCATCTCACCAGCAAGATTACCAGCAAGATTAGCTACTTCAATCGAGTGGTTGAGCACATTTTGACCATAAGAGGTTCTGAAATGTAAACGACCCATGATTTTCATGAGGTCAGGATGCAGCGTGTGCGCCCCAACTTCAAAAGCAGCTTGCTCACCGTATTCACGAATTTTGCGGTCCAAATCTTTACGATTTTTCTCAACCAATTCTTCAATACGTGCTGGATGAATGCGGCCATCTTGGACCAATTGTTCCAAGGTTAAGCGCGCAATTTCACGACGAATCGGATCAAAACCAGATAAGATAACAGCTTCTGGTGTATCATCGATAATCACATCGATACCTGTCAAAGCTTCAAAAGTCCGGATGTTACGACCTTCACGACCAATAATCCGTCCCTTCATGCCATCATCAGGCAGTGTCACAACACTTACCGTCTGCTCACTCACGAAGTCTCCTGATACCCGTTGCATCGCCAATGTGATAATATTTTTGGCTTTTTTATCTGCTTCGGCTATCGCTTTATCTTCACTCGTGCGAATCAGTTGTGCCATTTCTTTTGACAAAGATTCTTTAGTTTGACTCAGCACAATTTTTTTTGCTTCATCATGGCTCAGACTTGCAATCCGTGCAAGCTCCGCAGCCTTTTCTGCTTCAATTTGCGACAATGCTTCTTCGCGCTTGTTGAGCGTGTTAGTTTTGTTTGATAGATTTTCTTCTTTTGAATCTAAAGATTGTTCTTTACGCGTTAAAGTATCATCCTTACGATCAAGGATTTCTTCACGTTGTTTCAAACGTTTCTCAGTTTCTTTTAACTCAGTACGAGTTTCTGCAAATTCATTTTCTATCGACTCACGACGTTTTTGACCCTCTTCTTTCAGCTCTAAAATCTTTTCTTTTTTCAGATTTTCAGCTTCTTTTTTCAGGTTTTCAGCCTCGGCCTTAGCCTGTCTTGTGAGTTCATTCGCTTTACTTTCAGCATTTTCAATTAAACTCTGGCTATCTGCCTGAGCACTTTTTAATTGAGCGTTGCGGAAAACAAAGCCAATTCCTAATCCAATCAACAAGGCAATGATGAAGGTGCCAGCAATAAGTACTCCAATCATTGATTTCCTCATTATTCTAATATCAGATCATCGTTAAAACCTCTATCTTAAAAGAACGTTTAAAATTCAATTTATCCATCAGTCTGCTAGCCTGAAGTATCCTTCAAACCCTTGCTAAAAATGACTTATTATAAATTTTTAAACATCTTCGTTACTATATCAGTTTTAGGGATGCCTAAAAAAATTCGTAGTTTTAAGCAGTAGCTTAACACATACGAATTCATTATACCATATTATAAGATATTTCACAAAAGCGAACGCAGAATATCAACTTTATCTAATTTTTCCCATGGTAACGCGACATCAGTTCTACCAAAATGACCATAAGCAGCTGTCTGACGGTAAATTGGGCGCTTGAGATCTAACATTTTAATAATCCCAGCAGGACGAAGATCGAAGTTTTCACGAATGGCTGTGATTAAGCGCTCTGATGAGACTTTCCCAGTACCAAATGTATCCACATGAATCGAAATCGGGTGGGCAACACCAATCGCATAACTAAGCTGAATCTCAGCTTTTTCAGCAAGACCTGCAGCAACAATATTTTTTGCAATATAGCGTGCAGCATATGAGGCTGAACGGTCAACTTTCGTCGCGTCTTTACCTGAGAAAGCGCCACCACCATGATGCGCATAGCCACCATAAGTGTCGACAATAATCTTACGACCCGTCAAACCTGAATCCCCTTGAGGACCACCGATAACAAAACGACCTGTCGGATTGATGAAATATTTTGTTTTATCATCTAATAACTCAGCAGGAATCACTGCTTTAATGACTTTTTCGATGACATCCGCATGAATTTGATCATTGGTCGCCTCAGGTGCGTGCTGTGTTGAAATGACAATAGTATCAATGCGTTTTGCAACATCATTTTCATCATATTCGACAGTGACTTGACTTTTAGCATCTGGACGTAAGTAAGCAAGCTCACCTGATTTACGTAAATCAGCTAATTTTTTCACTAATTGATGCGACAATGAAATCGCTAATGGCATATATTCTGGCGTTTCTTTACTAGCAAAACCAAACATCAAGCCTTGGTCGCCTGCGCCAATTAAATCTAGCTCATCTTTTTGCTCAGTCTCACGAACTTCCTTAGACTCATTAACACCTTGGGCAATATCTGGTGATTGCTCAACAATAGACGGATGAACGCCAACTGTTTTATAGTCAAAACCAAAGTTAGCATCGGTATAGCCAATCTCTTTGATCGTATTTCTGACAATTTCGTCAATATTGACATAAGCTGTCGTTGAAATTTCACCAAACACATGAACAGAACCCGTGTAAACCACTGTTTCAGCAGCAACGTGAGCATCTGGATCTTGCGTCAGAATCGCATCAAGAATCGCATCCGATATTTGATCGGCGATTTTATCTGGATGTCCTTCTGACACACTTTCGCTGGTAAATAGATTTTTTTCTGACATAATTTTTTCCCCTACTTTTCTAGTTTTTCGGTTACAGGAAACGGTTTTTGGAAAATTAAGAGGTACTCTTAAAAACCACCTTCGGAAAGTAACACTCCTATTCTACCACGTCCAACTTTTTTTCGCCATCATTTCTGGCTAATTCCGTGATATAATTTAAGCATGATTAAAAGAGAAACGATTCTAGCCCAAAATCCTTGGCTAACAGACGTATCCGTCGTAGCTGAAACCACCTCAACACAAATTGATGCCAAAAATGACCTAGTCGACAAAAAATTATTCATCGCAGATATGCAGACACAAACGCGTGGTCGCTTTGGTCGGCAATATTTTGCCTCCAATGGTGATGGCATCTATATGTCACTTGTCCTTAAAATATCGGAAGACGTCAAAGACTATACCATATTAACAGCTGCTGCCGTCCTTACAGCTATCGAAAATTTAACGACAAAAAAACCACTAGTCAAGTGGGTCAATGATATTTATTTAGACAATAAAAAAATCTGTGGCATCCTAGTCGAGCATCTGCTATCAAGCAACTCAATTATCATCGGTGTTGGCCTAAATTTTAATATTGAAAACTTCCCTATTGCCTTAAGAGAAAAAGCAGGCTCTCTCTTTACAAATGAAACACCTACCATCACACGTGACGCATTAATTGCTGAAATCTGGTCACAATTTCACCTGTTAAGTAGCAGTCAAGATTTTTTCAACATCTATAAGTCACATTCTTTCATCCTCGGCAAAACAGTCGAATTTGAAGAAAACGGTCGCACCATTATTGGTACCGCGACTGATTTAACAGAAACTGGCGAGCTAATTGTCAATTCTGACGGCCTAGTCAAAGTCCTATCTTCTGGCGAAATTTCTCTAAAAAAATGGCTCTGATACCTATCAATGGTGTCAGAGCTTTTTTTGGCTCTATAATAAATCGTGTGGGAAAATTTCCCAGGCGATTTTTTTGCATAAAAAAATCCTTCCTTCTATAATGTGAGTTACTAAGCAACACAAAAGAGAAGGAAAGACATGTTTAATTATATCTTA
>NZ_JACBNY010000021.1 GCF_013449735.1 Pseudolactococcus laudensis | reverse complement strand
GAAATTAGAGATAATACTTTTAGCGTATTCTTTACTGTTAAAATCAGCTAAATCACTGGAACCAGAGACTTTAAGATATTCTATCGGGTATCAAGTCATGGCTAAATAATCAACTAGCAATTCGGGTATTATTTAGAAATGGGAACTGCGTGTCGTGCCAGCCAAGTCATTTATGACCGTGCCTATTCAAGCTTTTCGCAAGTTGCAACTGATATCTGGTCAGACACAAATCTGTTTGAGGGCATTGACTTGTTTCATGTTTCAGGTATTACACCTGCCTTGTCTAAACCTTGGCAAGTTTTGACTAAGTTATTGATTGAAAAAGCAAAGTTAGCAGGTTGTAAAATTAGCTTAGACATTAATTATCGCGGTAAACTTTGGACGCAAGCACAAGCAGGCAAAGTAATTCGAGGACTGATGCCTCTTGTTGATTACTGCTCAGCAGGTGAGCTCGATACGAGATATATCTTAGAGCTATTGGATGATGAAACGAAATCGGTTGATTTAGAAACATGCTACCGAAAAATAAAGCAAGTTTATCCCAACCTATCCGTGCTCTATTCGACACAACGACAAGTCCAGTCATCTTCAGAAAATATCCTGCAAGGTTTTATTTATACGGACGGTCAACTTGCAAGTTCTAAGCAATATGTGATACGACCAATAATTGACCGTGTTGGCAGTGGTGATGCATTTTCAGCAGGTGTCCTACATGGTATTTTGAAAAATTGGGAGCCACAGCAAACAATTAACTTCGCATCAGCTGCTTGTGTGCTAAAACATACGATTGAGGGAGATGTCAATTTATTTTCAGAAAATGAGATTCAGGCCTTTCAAACCACAACTTCAGGTGAAATTAATCGCTAATAGGATTAAAACAATGTAAGTTCGTTGACCGAACTATTAAAAATTGTTATAATGACCTTAAGGGGATTGGACGAGAGGTAGATAAATGGTTAAAAAAGCAAATTTAGATGTTGTCAGAGAAAACAATCGAAAGCTAGTGTTACAAACATTGTTCAATTCAGAAAAAACATCGCGGAGTTCAATTTCAAAAGCAGTTGGCTTACAGAAGTCAACAGTTTCATCAATTTTCCTTGATTTAGAAGAAGAAGGTTTTGTTCAAGAATTAGGAATTGGAGAATCATCTAATGTCGGCGGTCGCAAACCGAGTATGATTCGATTTAATCGACAATATGGCTATGTTCTTGCCTTCGATATGGGGGTTAGACATTTGCGCTATACAATCAATCACCTGAGTGGTGAAACGATTAGTGAGGGTGCGATTGAAATTAAATCAAAAAAAGTAGCCCCAGTTTTTGCAGAGATGAAAATAGTCATTGAATCCTTAGATATTCAGGATACAATCAAAGGATTGGTTGGTATCGCAGTTGCTGTCCATGCGCCAGTTTTTAATAACAACATCATTTACAGTCCTTTCTTTGAATTTGAAGACTTTGATTTGGTAGGAGAACTGGAAAAATTGACAGATGTCCCTGTCCTCATAGAAAATGAGGCCAATCTGGCTGCTATTTTTTATCGCGACTATCATCTTTACAATAAAGAAGTTGCCTACAAAGATTTTATCGCCTTAAATATCCATAATGGGATTGGGGTAGGTATTGTATGTGAAGGGCATGTTTTTAGAGGAGCTGACGGCTTAGCAGGAGAAGTCGGGCGTACAATTATCTATGATGCCAAGACGAACCTAAATCGCGGTGCTGATTTACCAAGATTAGAAGACTTGTACTCTGAAAATGCGATTATTGACCGCACTGCCGCAATCAAAAAAGTAGATAACATCTCTCGAGAAAGATTTTTAGAATTGCTAGTCAATAAAGATGCTGAAGTAGTACCACTTATTGAGGAATGGGAAATGGCGATTGCAGCTTTTATCTATAATCTCAATCAGCTCTATGCACCACAAGCTATTTTCATTACCTCAAGAATCTTTGATAATTGCCCAGAAGTTGCGCAAGATACGTTAGCTAACATTGAGCAATTTAAAAGTGTCCATAAACCTGAGCTTATCATCTCGGATTCATCAGTACAAGATGTCTCCTTATTAGGTGCTGTTGCCTTGATTTCAAGACATGTGCTTGGTTTACAAGAACATATTTTAGAATTTTCTTTATAAGATAATGCCGGAAGTTAATCCAGGCATTTTTTTTTCGGGGAAAAACAAGTGAAAAGCCTATTAATTTGGTAAGTTATTAATGTATTTGATAGAAATTTCAAAAAAAACAAAAAAAAAGGCTTGACAAATCTAGTGTAAGCGATTACAACAATGATGTAAGTTGGTTCGTCTGACGAACTAATAACTATATAGGTTTTTCACTAATGAGAACTTTTTCAAAGGAAGAAATGGAGAATTGACAGGATGAAACTTAAAAAATTAGCAATACTCGGAATTGCAACTATTGCAACCCTCAGCCTATTTGCAGCATGCGGTAAAAAAGAAGGAGGTGGTAGTGGTAAGACTGTCGGAATTGCCATGCCTTCAAAAGCTTTAGAGCGTTGGGAAAAAGATGGTAACTACATGGTTGAGCAATTGAAAAAAGACGGTTACAAAGTTGATATTCAATATGCGCAAGATGTTGTACCCACACAAGTCTCACAAATTGAAAACATGATTACCAAAGGTGTTGATGTGATTTTGGTTGCCCCAATTGATGGCGAATCATTAACAGATGTTGTAGATAAAGCTGAAAAACTTAAAATTCCAGTTATTTCCTATGACCGTCTCATAATGCTAAGGGTGTTGACTACTATGCGACATTTGATAGTACGAAAGTCGGCGAACTTCAAGGACAATACATCGTAGATAAACTTGATTTAAAAAATGCTGCAGGACCATTTAATATCGAGCTATTTGCAGGAGCGCCAGATGATAATAACGCTCGTTTCTTTTATAGTGGTGCTATGAGTGTCTTGAAACCTTATATTGAGTCAGGTAAATTAGTTGTTAGAAGTAAACAAGTAGACTTCAATAAAATTGCCATTAAAAACTGGGATGGTGCAACTGCCCAAGCACGAATGGATAACTTGCTGAGTTCATATTATTCAAGTGAAAAATTGGATGCTGTTTTAGCACCAAATGACGCGGTAGCAATGGGGATTGTGTCATCACTCAAAGGTGTTGGCTATGGTAAAGCAGATCGTCCGATGCCAATTATTACTGGACAAGATGCAGAGGCTGCCTCAGTTAAATCTATCATTTCTGGTGACCAAACGATGACTGTTTTTAAAGATACCAAACAATTGGCTGGTGTCGCAGCTCGTATGGTAAATGACATTTTGACAGACAAAAAAGTAGAAATCAATGATGAGAAAACATATGATAACAATAAAAAAATTGTGCCAACTTATCTGATCGAACCAGTGGCTGTTGATAAAGACAATTATCAAGCTAAACTGATTGATAGTGGGTATTTGAAGGAATCAGATATCAAATAAATAAAGGATGATAAAAATGGCAGAAATCATGTTAGAAATGAAAGGCATTATCAAAGATTTTTCCGGTGTTAAAGCCTTAAATAATGTGAATGTTAAAGTCGAAAGAGGCGAAATTCATTCACTTTGTGGTGAAAATGTGGCAGGAAAATCAACCCTGATGAAAGTTCTGAGTGGTGTCTATCCTTATGGTGACTACCAAGGAGACATCATCTACAAGGGAAAAACATGCCAATTCAAAAATATTAAAGATAGTGAGAGTCAGGGTATTGTCATTATTCATCAAGAGTTGGCCTTGATTCCGCAACTTTCTATTGCTGAGAATATTTTCTTAGGTAATGAAGTCATCAAACACGGCAGAATAGATTGGGATGAAATGTTCCAACGTGCGAAACTATTCATGAAAATTGTCGGCCTATTTGAAGACCCTAATACTTTAGTTGAAAATATTGGTGTCGGCAAACAACAGCTCGTAGAAATTGCTAAGGCGATTTCAAAAGATGTTAAGCTATTGATTTTAGACGAACCAACTGCTGCACTAAATGAAGATGATAGTGAAAATTTGTTGCAACTACTCTTGAAATTCAAAAGTCAAGGCATCACTTGCATCATCATCTCTCATAAGCTTAATGAAGTCATGGAAGTGGCTGATAAAGTGACGATTATTCGAGATGGTCAGTCGATTGATACGCTTGAAAAAGGTGAGGGACTGACAGAGGACACGATCATCAAAGGTATGGTGGGTAGAAGTTTGGACAATCGCTATCCTGAGTACACACCAACAATCGGAGACACGTATTTCGAGGTGAAAAATTGGGATGTCTTTCATCCGATTCATTCAGATAGACAAGTGATTAAGGACGCCAATTTTTCAATTAAACGTGGTGAGATTATCGGTATTGCAGGCTTGATGGGTGCTGGACGTACTGAGCTTGCTAAAAGTATCTTTGGTAGGAGTTACGGCTCACGTATCACAGGACAAGTTCTAAAAGAAGGCAAGCCAATTAAGCTTAATACAGTTAAACAAGCTATTGCAAATGGTCTTGCTTATGTGACCGAGGATCGTAAAGGAGATGGTCTGGTCTTAATTGAAAGTATCAATGAAAATATCTCATTAGCGAGTCTTAACGATATTGCTAAATATACGATTCTTGATAAAAATCAAGAGATTAAAAACTCTGAAAGCTATAAACGCAAAATGAATATCAAAAGTAATGATATTTTCCAAGTCGTTGGTAGTTTAAGTGGTGGCAATCAACAAAAAGTCGTTCTAGCTAAATGGATGCTGATACATCCAGATGTTTTGTTCTTAGATGAGCCGACACGTGGGATTGATGTCGGTGCTAAGTATGAAATTTATGCCATTATTCAAGAAATGTCTAAAGCAGGAAAAGCAGTCTGTATCATATCATCAGAACTTCCTGAATTATTAGGTATGTGTAATCGCATCTATACGATGAATGAAGGAAAAATTACAGGTGAAGTTGCTAAAGAAAACGCAACGCAAGAAAATCTAATGCAATTGATGACGAAAAACGAGGTGGCGGTCTAATGGTAACAGAAAAAGCAGCAGTTCCAAATAAAAATATCTTATCGATGTTTTTGGCTATTTTCCAAAAATACAGCATGTATTTCTTCTTAGTCATCATTATGTTGGCTTTCCAAATTTTGAGTAATGGGATTCTCTTGAAACCACTCAATATTACAAATATCATTTTACAAAATTCTTATATTTTAATTCTGTCGATTGGGATGGTCATTCTGATAATTTTGAACGAAATTGATTTGTCAGTTGGCTCTATAACCGCATTTGTCGGCGCATTATCTGCGATTCTCTCCATAAAAATGGGGTTGCCTACGATTTTATCAGTTATCATCTGTCTGCTAGTCGGCGCAGCAATCGGTGCCTTTCAAGGGTTCTGGGTATCAATTGTTAAAGTCCCTTCATTTATTGCGACCTTAGCGGGCATGCTTATTTTTAGAGGTTTAACAATCGTCGTGCTTGATGGTAAATCATTAGCACCTTATCCAAAGAGTTTCCAAATCATCAGTTCAGGTTTCATTCCTGACCTCTTAAAAGGTGGCGGCCTTCACCTCTTTACATTACTTATTGCAGCGGTCATTGCAGTACTTTATGTCTTATCTGCTATTAACAGCCGTAAGAAAAAAATCAGTTTTGGTTCTCCAGTTGAGAGTAATGTGATGTTTCTTGTTAAAAACATTTTGGTTATCATCATTTTAGGTTGGTTTGCTTATGTCATGGCACAATATGAAGGCTTTCCAAATGTCTTGATTATTTTAGCAATTTTGATTTTGGTTTATCGCTTTATTACGAATCAAACGACGATTGGACGTCACGTCTATGCAACAGGTGGTAATGAAAAAGCAGCTGAATTATCTGGTATTAACACCAAGAAAATCAAATTCTTGATGTTTGTCAATATGGGGTTACTTTCAGCAGTTGCAGGTATTATTTTCTCTGCACGTCTCAATGCTGCAACAGCAACAGCAGGAAATGGTTTTGAACTTGATGCAATCGCCGCTTGTTATATCGGTGGAGCCTCTGCATCAGGTGGTGTCGGTACAGTTTTAGGTGCTATCATTGGCGGTCTCGTAATGGGCGTTTTAAATAACGGTATGTCATTACTAGGGATTGGTGTAGACTGGCAACAAGCTATCAAAGGCTTTGTGCTTTTACTTGCAGTAGCCTTTGATATTTATAATAAAAATAAATCAAAATAAAGATATATCTTGGAAAAATTGATAACTTTTAAAAGTGTCAATTTTTTTATTTTTAAGAGAGTACTTGATTTTAAAGGACTTTTAAAAAAATATAGTAATAATCGCAAAAAATATCAAAAAAGTGCTTGACAAGTCAATTGAAAACGATTACAATTATCATTGTAAGTTAGTTCGTCAAACGAACTTTATTAAATGTAATACTATATTGACTCGAAAAAACGAGCAGGAGGATGAAAAAATGGCATATTTTCCAGAAGTAGAGAAAATTCAGTATGAGGGTATTAATAGTAAAAACCCCTTCGCATTCCGTCACTATAATCCAGACGAAGTCGTTGAAGGCAAAACAATGAAAGAGCATCTTCGTTTTGCGATTGCCTACTGGCATACGATGACACAAGATGGTTCAGATCCATTTGGTAATCCAACTAACCAACGCCCTTGGTTTGGTGCAACACCACTTGAAACAGCCAAAAATCGTGTTGAGGCATTCTTCGAAATCCTAGTTAAACTGGATGCGCCTTACTTCTGTTTCCACGATATTGATATCGCACCAGAAGGTGACACGCTTGAAGAATTTTTCTCAAACTTGGATATCATCACAGATTTAATCAAAGAAAAAATGGATGAAACAGGGATTAAATTGCTCTGGAATACAGCCAATTTGTTCTCAAACCCACGCTTTGTCAATGGTGCAGGTTCATCTAATAATGCAGATGTCTTTGCTTATTCAGCAGCTCAAATCAAAAAAGGTTTGGACATCTCTAAAAAACTCGGCGGTGAAAACTACGTCTTCTGGGGTGGTCGTGAAGGTTATGAATCACTTCTAAACACAGACATGGCACTTGAACAAGACAACATCGCGCGTCTTTTCAAAATGGCGATTGCTTATGGTGAAAAAATTGGTCACAAACCACAATTCTTGATTGAGCCAAAACCAAAAGAACCAACGAAACATCAATATGATTTTGATGCGGCAACAACGCTTGCTTTCATCTTGAAATACAACTTGCAAGATGATTTCAAACTTAATCTTGAAGGCAACCACGCGACATTGGCTGGTCATACTTTTGAACATGAATTGACAGTAGCCCGTATCAATGGTGCACTCGGCTCAATCGATGCTAACCAAGGTGATGTCTTACTTGGCTGGGATACAGATGAGTTCCCAACAAATGTATTTGATACAACGCTTGTCATGATTGAAATTCTCGAAAACAACGGCATTGCGCCTGGTGGGATTAACTTTGACTCGAAAGTACGTCGGTCATCATTTGCCCCAGAAGATTTGTTCTTGGCACACATTGCTGGTTTTGATACGTATGCTCGTGGCCTTAAAGGTGCAGCAGCGATTCGTGCAGATAAATTCTTGTCAGACCTTAAAGCCAAACGTTATGCTAGCTACCAAACAGGTATTGGTGCAAACATTATGGCAGACAAGGAAGACCTTGAAAGCTTGACTGAATACTCACTTCAACATGGTGCAGATATCACAAATGAATCAAGTCATATTGAACTTGTCAAATCGCATCTTAACGATTACTTAGTTTAAGCTGCCTATATCACAAAATAGATGATTATAATTTACTCATGGCATCAACTGTCATGAGTAAATTAAGCACAAAAAAGAAAGCGCTTTCTTTTTAAAAAGGGAATAAGAGGGAAATTTTATGAAGTTGAAGAGAGCTGTCACGGTTGGCTTGCTGGCCGTAGCAACATTGGGCGTGTTTGCTGCTTGTGGTAAAAAAAGTGAATCTAAATCCGATAGTGGAGATAAAACTTTGGTCGCCTGGACTTTCACGGATGAACTAAAAGAAATCGTAAATGATTACTATTTACCAACTCACAAAGATTTAGGTTATAAAATCAAAGTCGTTTCTATCCCGTCAGATCAATACGAAACAAAACTTGATCCAGTGATTAATACTGATAAGGCACCAGACGTCATTGCACTTGAATCTGCTTTTGTTAAAAAATATGTTGACTCTGGTCAAATGGCGGATTTAGGTGGCATGGATGGTATTAAGGAAGCAAGTAATGATACCTATTCCTATGTTAAAGAAGTTGGAACCTCGGAAGACGGTAAATTGCGTGCCCTCGCATGGCAAGCTGCACCTGGTGGTTTCTTCTATCGTGCATCACTAGCTGAAAAATGGTTAGGAACAGGGGATGTTGCGGGTGTTCAAAGTCAAGTATCAAATTATGCTGATTTTTTGAAAGCTGCAGAAGCTGTTAAAGATAAAAGTGGTGGTACTGGCTACATGTTATCTTCTATCCAAGATTTATATAAACCATTCTTTGGAGCACGTAAACATGGTTAGGTTGAAGGCGATAAATTAGTTATTGATTCAAGTCTTGATCAACTGATGGATATTTCAAAAGATTTTGTTAGTCAAAAATTGACACAAGATACAGAAGGACAGTCAGAAGCTTGGTTTGCTGGCATGAATGAAAATAAAGTACTTGGCTACAGTTTACCAACTTGGGGACTTTCTTATTGGTTGAAACCTAATGCAACATCAGCAGATAAGAAAGTGACAACTGATGGAGACTGGCGTATGATCCAAGGACCAACATCATGGTTCTGGGGCGGTACATGGGCTGGTATTACTGAAAAATCTACCAAAAAAGAAGAAGCTGCTGATTTGATTAAATATATCACAACAGATCCAACTTTCTTGAAAAAATGGGCAGAAGATAAGGGCGATTTCGTTTCAAGTCAAAAAGTTGTCAACGAAATCAAAGATACTTATGAAGAAAAATTCCTAGGTGGTCAAAATCACTATGCAGCATTTGCAGCTATGGCTGAAAATATTAATGCCAAAATATTGACAAAATATGACCAAACTATCGAAACATTATATATTGACAACTGCTTGATTCCTTATTCTAAAGGCGAAAAAGATAAGAAAAAAGCGATTCAAGATTTTAAAGATGCTGTCGTAAATGCTTATCCGGATTTAAAAATTTAATCCAAAGATAGAACGGTTGAAAGACCGTTCTATCTTTGAAGCGATAAGTAAAATATTTTCGATTCCAATACCTAGAGATTCATTAAATCACGATACTCTACTGTCTAGCTCATGAGATGTAAATCTAGAAAATGAGGTTTAAAGCATCCAAGCGTAAAATGCGTTTTGGAGACTTCCCAAGTTTAGTTAGATTTTAATACACTTTGTTGCTTATCGAACTAGCGCAGATTATCGTGATTTTCTAATTTCCAAGGTATTGGAGCGTCGCCTTATAGGAGTCAGGTTATGCAAAATTTTCTTTCAAAATTACCTTTCGGAAAGAAGAGATCTTTAGAGAGCTATAACAATTTTGGCTATGTCTTTCTATTGCCATTCTTTCTTGCCTTTCTAGTTTTTCAACTTTATCCGATTCTTTATACGATATTTCTTAGTTTTACTGATTTACACGGTTTTGAAACGACCTCAAATATGGTTGGCTTTAAAAACTACCTTTCTATCTTTAACAATGATATGTTCCGTAAAGCAGTATCCAATACCTTCATTCTTTGGATTATCAATTTTATACCTCAAATTGGTTTAGCCTTGCTATTATCTGCATGGTTCACTAATGTTAAGTTGCGATTAAAAGGAACAGGATTTTTCAAAATTATCTTTTACTTGCCTAATATCATTACAGCTGCATCAGTTGCAGTTCTATTCTATGCTTTATTTAGTTATCCATTAGGACCAATGAACCTCTTGCTCCAAAATGCACATATTGTAAGTAAACCAATTGCATTTTTGAGAAGTGAGTGGGGAACACGGGCAATTGTTTCATTTATCCAGTTTTGGATGTGGTATGGTCAAACAACCATTGTCTTGGTTGCGGGAATTATGAGTATTGATGAATCCCTATTTGAAGCTGCAATTGTGGATGGTGCAAATGATAATCAAGTCTTTAGATTGATTACATTGCCCCTCTTGAAACCGATTGTTCTTTATACCTTGGTGACTTCTTTAATTGGTGGTCTCCAAATGTTCGATATTCCATTCCTTTTGACCAATGGTAACCCTAATAACAGTACTTTGACGATGACAATGTATATCTACAAACAAGCCTTTACAGGCGCTCGTAACTTTAACGTTGCTGCAACGGCATCCGTACTTTTACTACTTATTTCCATTGTTTTAAGTACAGTACTTTTCCGCTTATTCAGAGGGTCAAGTAAGAAAGGAGATAAGTAATGATGGATAAAGCAGATAAATACAAACGCATTCTTATCTATGTGTTTATGGCTATCTTGACATTAATGAGTATCTTCCCTTTCTGGGTTGTGCTTGTTAATGCGACACGTTCAGCAGAACAAATCCAACAAGGATTGTCAATTTTTCCAGGCTCAAACTTAGGCTATAACTGGAATGTTCTCATGGAAAAACAATTCGATATTTTTGGTGGATTCAAAAATAGTTTTATCATTTCCGCCTGCTCAACTGTTCTGAGTATCTACTTCTCAGCTATGGCAGCTTACGGATTGGTGGCTTACAAGTTTAAAGGACGCAAGATTTTATACGCGGGTATATTAGGCTTGGTGATGATTCCAACGCAAATCAGTATGATTGGTTTTTACCAGTTTGTAAGCAAGATGAACTTGCTCAATAATTACATTCCTTTGATTTTACCTGCGATTGCAAGTCCAGCGACTATTTTCTTCTTCAAGCAATACTTGGAGACAATTTATCATCCAGATTTACCAGACTCAGCTCGACTTGATGGCGCGGGAGAAATTAAGATTTTTCACCGGATTATTTTACCCCTCATGACGCCAGCTATGGCAACGATGTCTATTTTTGCTTTTGTAAGCTCATGGAATAACTTCTTGATGCCATTGATTTTAATCAATGATACAGATAAATATACTTTGCCAATGTTAATTCAACTCTTGAAAACAGATATGTATCGGACAGAGTTTGGGAGCATGTACCTCGGTATTTCACTGAGTATCGCACCGTTGTTAATCATGTATTTCATTTTATCTAAATACATTATTCGTGGCGTAACAGCAGGTGGCATTAAAGGCTAGAGCTGTCAGACAATATTTAAATACTAATAATTCATAAGATAGAGTTTAGGCTCCTTGAGTCTAGGAAAAAAGATAAAGACAGAACCTGCGCTTTACGCAGAAAACTGTTTTTTCCTATTTTCCATTACTTCAAGGCAGTCGCCTTAACATCTTGAAGGAGATAGGAAATGAAGATTCAAAATCCCGTTTTACCAGGATTTAACTCTGACCCGTCGATAATTCGGGTTGACGAAACATACTATATTGCGACCTCAACATTTGAGTGGTTTCCGGGCGTCCGGATTCATACGTCCAAAGATTTGGTGCATTGGAATTTGGTGGCGCATCCCTTATCAAGTGTTTCATTGCTTGATATGCGCGGTAATCCAGCATCTGGCGGTATTTGGGCACCGGATTTATCTTATGCAGACGGCAAATTTTGGCTCGTCTATACCGATACCAAACTGACAGATGGGTCATTTAAGGATATGACTAATTATTTGACCACAGCAACTGATATTACAGGACCTTGGTCTGAACCGATTAGGCTCAATGGTGTTGGTTTTGATGCCTCATTGTTCCATGACGATGATGGGCGTAAATATCTCATCCAACAAACTTGGGACCACCGAGAGTATAAGCATCCTTTTGATGGTTTGACCTTAACAGAATATGATGTTAAAGCAGAGCGGCTCCTACCCGAAACAGCCCGTACAGTGTATCGAGGAACAGAAGTAAAATTAGTTGAAGGGCCACATATTTATAAAATAAATGGCTACTATTATATTTTTGCAGCACAAGGTGGGACTGTTTACACGCATGAAGAAGTAGTTGCACGCTCAAAAACTTTAGATGCTTTGTCATTTGAAACTCAGCCAGGCGAGGTGTTTTTGACAAATTTTGATACACCATTTAACTATATTCAAAAACAGGGTCATGGTGGTTTAGTGGCTACACCTTCTGGCGAATGGTATTACGCATCTTTATGTGGTCGACCATGGCATCACCCCAATGAAAGTCTCACAGACCCACGTGGTTGGTGTACTTTAGGTCGTGAAACATCTATTCAAAAAGTCGAGTGGGATGAAGCAGGCTGGCCTCATATTGTGGGTGGTCATGGTGGTACGACAGAAGTTGAAGCCCCAAAAGATGCCATTTTCACAGAGGCACCTGAAAATCATAGTCAATATAATACATTTGACGGCTCGAAATTGGATAGCAACTTCAATACTTTACGTGTCCCGTTTGATGCTAAAATGGGCAATATTAATGACGAAGTTCCCGGTCATCTTCGCTTATATGGTCAAGGCTCTCTTGAAAATCCCTTTGATTTATCTTTAGTGGCAAGACGTTGGCAAGCTTTTAATTTTAATGCTGAAACGAAAGTCAAATTTAAGCCTACGAGTTATCAAGCTATGGCTGGCTTGACAAACTACTATAATGACAAACAGTATTCATGGATTTTCATCACTTGGAATGAAATCAATGGTGCAGTCATTGAAGTGGCGCAAAATAATCGTGGTAACTACACATCATTTCTTAAAGATGAGGCTATCAAAATTCCAGAAGGCACCGACTATGTCTGGTTCCGAACAAAAGTGCGTAAACAAACCTATACTTATGAGTATTCATTTGACGGTCAAACTTATCTTGAAATACCTGTCGTTTTAGATGCGGCAATTCTCTCAGATGATTATGTTAATCAAACGATGGGTGGTTTCTTTACAGGTGCTTTTGTCGGTCTCGCAGCAGTAGATTATTCAGGTTATCGCACACCTGCCGATTTTGATGAATTTAGATATGAGGAGTTGCCAGATGACAGTGTAAAAGATTTTTTTGCACCAGGGTTAAGATAATTTAAATCATCACTACAATATCCTACCAAGATATTTGACAAAAATGGGTGTCGTTAGCTGATGACACTTATTTTTGCATTAATTTTAAAGACAACTTTTTTGATGTGATGACATCAAGAAAATAATGGTCATTTTATACTAGGAATCTTAATTTTCAAAGGAAAAAGTGTATAATATAGATAGATTACACTAGGGTTTGAAAGGTACAGACTTCTCATTCTGCTAATATTAATGTGTATCGGTAACAAACGTGGGTCCTATCCCACGAATTAAAAATTAGGCCACACAACCGTAAGATTAGGAATGGAGAATGAAAATGAAGTATTGCCAACACTGTGGGAATGAAATGAAGTTAGAGGACCGATATTGTCAAAATTGTGGGGCAGACTCACAAGTGCCAGTGGCACAGGCTGCTGACCCAGCAACAGATATATCTGCCGCTCAAGAGTCTGCATCTATTATAGAAAAGATACAAGACGACGTGTCACCTGTCGCACAAGAGTCAGGAGATAAGACACCAGAAACTACCTCAACTTCTCAAGATGCAGAAGAAGAGATACAAGCTACATCACCAGTTACTCAAGAATCAGAAGGTATTTCAGAACCAGAAAATGACTCACAAGATGTCCCCTCAACCTTTCAAGAGACTGTTGCGCCAAGTCAAGAAGAACCTGTCGGCACTACCCAAACAGCTTCTGCTTTTGTACAAGTAGCAGCACCTACACCATTGAACACTAACGGTATTGAAACAAAATTTAACTGGGGAGCTTTTGTGAGTCCTTTCAGTTTTGGGATTGCACATAAGACCTACCTCGGTTTATTGAGCTTGCTAGCAATCATTCCTATTTTAGGTTGGATTTTTGCCATTGTCTGGGCTTTTGTTTTCGGCTTTAATGGCGAAAAATGGGCATTAGAAAATTCTGCTAACCAGTATCGTGATAACGAAGAATTTCGTAAGGTTATGTCACCTTGGCATCGTTATGGTCTCGTAGCCTTTATCATCGCTGCAGCCGTCATTGTTATCTATCTCATCGTATTTATCGTGATATTTTCATCTTTTTCACACTATAATAACTATAACTACTAAATAGAACTCGAGAAGGAGTGCTGAGCCATGAACAATTTCAGAATGTATGTGCCAACGGATATCCGTTTTGGTAAAAATCGCTTAAATGAATTGCCAGAAGTCCTAGAACCTTATGGTAAGCGCGTGTTGCTAGCTTACGGTGGTGGTTCGATTAAGCGTTTTGGCTTGTATGATAAAGTTGTCGACTTACTTGAAAGTAATGGTTTTCATATTGTTGAATTGACTGGAATTGAGCCCAATCCTAAAATTGACTCAGTCCGAGAAGGTGTTAAACTCATCCGTGAACATGCACTAGACGTCATCTTAGCCGTTGGTGGAGGGTCTGTTGTTGATGCAGCTAAAGTTATTGCAGGCGGTGTCTACTACGATGGAGACGCTTGGGACCTTGTCGAAGATAGCAGTAAAATGGGCAAGGCGGTACCAATCGTTGACATCCTGACACTTGCTGCAACAGGCACAGAAATGAACCGCAATGCCGTCATTTCAAACCCTGAACGCAATGAAAAACTCGGTACTAGTGGTTGGGAATTGTTGCCTAAAGTCTCTTTCTTGGACCCAACTAATACCTTCACTGTTCCTGCAAGTCAAACTGCCGCAGGCGCAGCAGATATTTTAAGTCATTTATTTGAGCAGTATTTTAACCATACAGCAGGTGTAGATGTTCAAGACAACATCGCAGAAGGCCTCATGAAAGCAGTTATTCAGCACGCACCAACCGCTATTCAGACACCAGATGATTATATTGCAAGAGCCAACATCCTCTGGGCCTCAACCCTTGCATTAAATGGCATTCCAGGCAACGGCCGTGCAGGTGGCTGGACTTGCCACCCAATCGAACATGAATTATCAGCCTACTATGATATTACCCACGGTATCGGTCTTGCTATCCTAACACCACGTTGGATGGCATACTGCCTCAACCACGATGCCACGACGATTCCTAAATTCGCCAAATACGCACGCAATGTTTGGCACCTTGAAGGTGACGACGAAATCATCGCCCACCAAGCAGTCAAGGCAACCCATGACTTCCTCAAATCTCTGGGTATCCCTATGACTCTACCAGAAGTCGGCATCACAACCGATGAGCTAGTTTCCGATATGAGCGCGCAAGCCGTACAACATGGTCATTTAACGCAAAGTGCTTATGTCGCTCTTGAAAATGACGATGTTGCTGAGATTATCCGTGCCTCATTTGAAGAAATGACAGACTTCTAAACTCAGAAAAAACGTTTGGAAAGCTTGAGAAATCAGGCGTTTTCAAACGTTTTTTGATTTGCTTCCAAATGTTTGACAAATTAAAATGTTAGCAGTATAATTGTTATCACGCTAATAGTTATGCAGCTAACAACATAAGGAAGAGGATAAATGAAGGAAGAAAATATCGGTGCAGAATTACGTGCGCTCAATATTTCACTGTTACGCTACCTAGCAAAACATAAAGTGAGAACGAACAAGGAGAAACCTGACTGTCCAGATGAAACACGTGGCTTACAAGTCTGGGTCATTGATTATTTGATTAATCATCAAGATGAAGATGTTTTTCAGAGAGATTTGGAAAAAGAATTTGTCATGCGAAGACCCACGGCAACTAACTTTGTTAAAAAAATGGAGCAAGCAGGACTAATCAGACGCGAACCCGTTTCCTATGATGCCAGGCTAAAGAAAATCATTCTAACTGACAAAGCTTTCGAATTGCAGGCTGGGATGATGGCGAAAAAAAAGGAATTCGAAACACTTTTGCGTGGTGATTTATCTGAGGAAGAAATCAATCAATTCATCGCAACGATTCAAAAAATTAAACACAACTTGCAGGAGCACTGAGGCTTTAATCTGAGACCAATTGCGCTTTCAGACCAACAGACATGGTCGTAACCAAAATCGTCATCTCAATAAAATAAAGGAAGTAAGTATGCTTAAAATCTTAAAAAAAAATCACTGGAAAAGAGCTTAAATACGTCGGCATTAGCTTGATTTTCATTGTTATCCAGGTTTATTTAGACCTTAAATTGCCGGACTACATGAGCAAAGTGACTAAGTTAATCCAAGAAAAAGGCACAACCGTGTCACAAATCTTTGATGAAGGTCGCTGGATGGTGCTTTGTGCCTTCGGTTCACTCGTCGCCGCAGTCATTGTCGGCTTCTTTGCTGCCAAAGTCGCTGCCGGTTTATCAAGAACGCTACGTCATGATGTCTATCATCAAGTTTCAGAGTATTCAATGGCTGAAATCAACCAATTTTCAACTGCCAGCTTGATTACCCGTTCAACTAACGACATCACCCAAGTTCAAATGATTGTAGCTATGGGGCTGCAACTCAGTATTAAAGCACCAATCACGGCAGTTTGGGCTATCATGAAAATCGCCAATAAATCATGGGAATGGACGACAGCCTTAGGCGTTGCGGTACTGTTCCTTTTAGTTATGATTAGTATCATTGTGACACTTGCCATGCCACGCTTCAAGATTATCCAAAAATTAACGGATAAACTGAACTCAGTCACTCGTGAAAATTTAACAGGTATTCGTGTTGTACGTGCTTATAATGCGCAAAAATATCAAACAGATAAATTTGAAAAAGCCAACAACGACATCACATCAACCAATCTCTTTATTCAACGTGCCATGGCACTTATGATGCCAATGATGTCACTTGTCTCATCTGGTTTATCAGTTGCCGTTTACTTAATTGGTGCAACCATTATTAAAGCCGCAAGCGTTGGTACACCGGCTAATTCACCACGTATTAATCTCTTTTCAGACATGGTTGTGTTCACCTCTTATGGGATGCAAGTCGTAATGGCATTTATGATGTTGACTATGATTTTCATTATGTTCCCACGTGCGAATGTTTCTGCTGGACGAATAAACGAAGTGATTGAAACAACATCAACCATTAAAAATGGCACAAAAGACGGCTCAGCAGCTAAAGAAGTTGGAACTGTCGAATTTAAAAATGTCTATTTCCAATACACGGATGCCTCAGAACACGTCATCGAAGGTGTATCATTTAAAGCGAATAAAGGTGAAACAGTTGCCTTCATTGGCTCGACCGGTTCTGGTAAATCAACGCTGATTAACCTGATTCCGCGTTATTATGATGTGACTGCTGGTCAAGTCTTAGTCGATGGTGTCAATGTTAAAGAATACACGGAAGAGGCATTGCACGATAAGATGGGCTTCATTCCACAAAAACCAGTCATGTTTAACGGTACCATTCGGTCAAACTTGGCATTTGGTACCAATGCGCATGGTGAATTAACAGATGAAGACCTGATGAAAGCCGCACGTATTGCCCAAGCTGAAGAATTCATTAATAAGAATGTTGAAGGCTTAGATGCCGAAGTTTCTCAGGGCGGTCTTAACTTGTCAGGTGGTCAAAAACAACGACTCGCGATTGCTCGCGCCATTGCCCGCAAGCCTGAAATTTTAGTCTTTGATGATAGCTTCTCAGCCTTGGATTATAGAACTGACCGCATTTTACGGGATACTTTGAAACGTGAAACAGCTGACACAACAAAACTCATCGTTGCGCAACGGATTGGCACGATTATTGATGCCGACCAAATTATTGTTTTGGATAAAGGTAAAGTCGTGGGTCGTGGGACGCATGACGAGTTGATGGCAAGTAATGAAGTCTATCAAGAAATAGCCTATTCACAACTGTCTAAGGAGGAATTAGCCTAATGCCGACAACAAAAAATACCCCTAAAAAATCTCATAGCGGTGGCTTTGGACCAGGTCGTGGTCTCGCTTCCGGTGGTGAAAAACCTAAAGACGTCAAAAAAGCCTTGGGCGATTTAGTGAGATACGTCAAACCTTGGTATGCGGCAATTCTTGTCGCAGCTGCGGCAGCATGTGGTGGTGCATATTTGACCATTATCGGGCCTGACCGCTTATCAGAAATTACCAATAAAATCATGGCTGGGCTACAAGCTAGCTTTATCCCAGAAGGGATGCCAGGTCATGGCGATATTGACTTGAAAGCCATTACGTCAATTGGTATGACGCTAATTGCTTTCTATTTAGGTTCAGCGATTCTGAGCTATGCCCAAGGATTTATCATGGCAACTGTGACACAGCGGACATCTAAAAAATTACGTCAAGATATTTCGACTAAAATCAATAAATTACCATTACGTTACTTTGATAGTCACCCTTATGGTGATACGCTATCTCGCGTGACCAATGACGTGGATGCCATTAGCCAAGCGCTTAACCAATCTGTTGGTAGTTTGGTCTCAGCATTGACCTTGTTCTTTGGTACGATTATCATGATGTTTAAAACCAACGTTGAAATGAGTCTGACTGCCATTGCGACAACCGCTATCGGTTTTGGTTTAATGATGTTAATCATGACTAAATCACAAAAATTCTTTAACGCGCAACAAAACGGCCTCGGCGAGGTCAATGGTTTTGTGGAAGAAGTTTACACAGGTCATAACATTGTCAAGGTCTCTAATGCAGACAAAGCAAAACAAGATGAGTTTGATGAAATCAATGAACGATTGTATAACTCAGTTTGGAAATCTCAATTTCTGTCTGGCTTGATGATGCCAATCATGCAATTTATTGGTAACTTTGGTTATGGTGCGGTCTGTTTGGTTGGGGCGATTTTAGCCATTGACGGTAAAATAGAATTTGGCGTGATTGTTGCCTTCATGATCTATATTCGTCTGTTCACCCAACCCTTAACACAAATTGCACAAGCGGTAACGTCTATGCAATCAGCAGGTGCAGCCTCAGAGCGGATTTTCACATTCTTTGCGGAGCCTGAATTAGAAGACGAAACTGGTAAAGCAACGACATTGCCCAACCCTAAAGGGGCTGTTGAATTTAAAAATGTTCGCTTTGGTTACAATGATGAACGTGTGATTATCAATGATTTCTCAGCTAAAGCTGAACCAGGGCAAAAAATTGCTATCGTTGGTCCAACAGGTGCTGGTAAATCGACCATGGTTAACTTGCTGATGCGTTTCTATGACATCAATTCTGGTCAGATTATTATTGATAGTACGCCAATTATGGATATCACGCGTGAGGCTGTTCATGATCAGTTTTCAATGGTTTTACAAGACACTTGGTTGTTTGAAGGGACAGTAAAAGAAAACTTGATTTACAATCAAACCAACATTACGGATGAGCAAGTCGTTGCTGCTGCTAAAGCGGTTGGTGTCGACCATTTCATTAATACCCTGCCGAATGGTTATGATTCTGTATTGAAAGACGCGGAAGAATTATCAGTTGGTGAACGTCAACTCTTGACCATTGCGCGTGCGCTTTTGAAAGATGCGCCAATGTTGATTCTTGATGAGGCGACATCATCTGTTGATACACGGACAGAAGAAATGATTCAAAAAGCCATGGATAAACTCATGGAAGGTCGGACAAGCTTTGTCATTGCGCATAGACTGTCGACCATTAAAAATGCTGATTTGATTCTCGTCATGAAAGATGGAGACATCATTGAAAGTGGTAATCATGAAACCTTGCTTGAACAAGGTGGTTTCTACGCTGATTTGTATAATTCACAGTTTGAAAGCGTCGCTTAATTGATAAAATAAAAATGAAGTAGGGACAAAAATCCCTCCCAAAACAGGCTATGAATGATTTCTAATGTTAATAGAAATCGTTCATAGCCTATTTTTTTGTCATTTTCCCCAAAAACGTAAAAAACATTATGATTCATTGAAGACAAGACGAAATAGGCATTCTTTTGCCAAAACAAGACGAAATTGGTAAGAAAAGTGCCGTTTTTGTGCGAAATTGGAATTGTTTTGGCAAAACAATTCTAAATCGGTAAAAATAAGTTGTTTTTTGCAAGAAACTCGGATTCATTTAGTAAATAATACACAAAAGAGAAAAGTAAACAGGCAATTTACTTTTCTCTTTTGGTGACTGAGGCCTTTTGTCCCAGTCTTTTTTTTGTCAAAAAAATTCGCCTTAAAGTGTCACTAATGGTATGTATAGTGTCGTTTAGGGTATACGTTGTTTTTTTTAATCATTAATAAGGTAGAGTGAATATAGCATATCTTTTCGTGATAAATCAATAGCGGACGAATCGTGACAATTAGCGTGCAGAAAAGTTTAATAGCAATGGCATTATCGACATTACGAGACACAGCAGACGGTGTTATAGCGGTATTTGGTATTTATAATAACGACTTGGACTTATGATAAATATTTGAGCATGGTTTACGTATAGTAATAAAGTGGTGATTATTTTGTCTCAACAAGAGATATTAAGATGTAGATGCAGAGGGTGACTGTTGTAGATTGGAGAGGAAATGAATTTAATTATTCTTGAAGATGATTTACTGCAACAAGAGCGTTTAAAAAAATTTATTCTAGCTTATTTAAGTCAGAAAAAACATTCGATTGAACGTGTGATTGTTTGTGGTAAAACAAGGCAACTTTTAGAAGAGCTAGAGAATATGTCTCAAAATAATATATATTTTTTAGAAACGACGATAAAAGGCGACCTTGATGCTGGGCTTAAAGTCGCACAGAAAATTCGAAAGTTTGATCCACTTGGTCAGATTACCTTTATCACAAGACATAGTGAATTTGCCAAACTGACTTATGAATATAAGGTCAATGCGCATGATGTTATTGATAAAAAAATGTCAGAAATAGCCTTTTATGACAGGATTATCGCTAATATTGAAGATTTTTTTACCTTTA
Organism: Pseudolactococcus laudensis; assembly: GCF_013449735.1. Taxonomy (GTDB): domain Bacteria; phylum Bacillota; class Bacilli; order Lactobacillales; family Streptococcaceae; genus Pseudolactococcus; species Pseudolactococcus laudensis. The sequence continues at coordinate 7,348 of NZ_JACBNY010000021.1, read as the reverse complement.
ATGAGCAACTACCTTTAAGTGAAGTTTTCACCTATGCAACAAGAACAGGTAAAGCGATTACTGCCCTTTATTCTGATATTTATTTTTTTGAAACAGGCAATTTATCACATCAAGTATTACTCAGTATGAAAAGTGAGGTTATTCCTTTTTATGGCTGTTTAACAGACATTGAAAAAACTTCGGAGTGTTTAATACGTATCCATCGTAATACCGTAATTAATCAAAACAAAATAAAAAGATGTCTAAAAAAAGATAAAAAAATAGTCCTTGAAGATAATACAACATTTGATGTTTCAAGGTCTGGTCGAAAAAATTTAAAAGAAATCAATAAATGGTAAAACTGAAATAGAATACTCGAAAACGCTAGTCTGGCCGATTTCCTGAACCAATGATATTTTATAAACAGACAGACGACATCTGGTTTGTTATAATGAAAGCTAGAGGCGGTAAACCTTAGTAATTACGATGAAGGTGTTTAGTGAAAGTTGACTCATAGATTAAAATGAAGAAAGTGGCGGTATCATAAATGCAAAGTTTAGTGAATTTTAGAGATTTAGGTGGCTACCAAGCACAAGAAGGAAAAAAAGTCACACATGGCAAAGTTTTAAGAGCCGCCCAACCCGTCGGTCTGTCAGAGTCAGACAAAAATACCTTGTTAAAAGATTATCACCTCAAGAAAATCATTGATTTTCGCTCTCAACAAGAAGTCGTTGAAAAACCCGTTGACATCTTAGCAGGCGTGGCCTATCTCAATATCGATCTCATGAAAGACATCCAGTCAGGTACAGCGAGTCTAGCGGATTTGGCGAAAAAAGCGACAGTTGCAGAAGTTGATAAAGCGATGCAAACCATTTACGGTGAACTTGTCTTGGATAAGACTAGCCAAAAAGGCTACGCCAACTTTCTCGAGCAAATTATCACCCAAGAAGAAGGTGCCGTACTCTTTCATTGCTTTGCCGGAAAAGACCGCACCGGTGTTGGTGCTGCACTCGTACTAAGTCTTTTGGGTGTCCGTCAAGCTGACATCGTGCATGACTATTTGCTGACCAACACCCAGAGGCAAGAGGCAAACAATAAAATGAAAACCCTCGCAGCCTCACAAGGTATGGCAGGGGAACAACTGCTAGCCTTAGACCGATTATTATCGGTTGATGAAACCTACTTAGGCCATGCCTTTGCTAACATAAAAGAGAACTACGGAACGATTCAAGCCTATGCAACCGAGGCTCTAAATTTTGAGCAAGACAAGCAAGCCTATCTGCACAAACTATTATTAACAGACTGACTCACTCACATCAAAAAAATCATGTTAGCAGACAGTATTTGATGTTAAAAAGATTTTTGAAAGAGAAAAACTAGTCCTAATTTATCATGTCTATCATGACCAACAAAAAAATAATGTAAAAAAATTGTAAAGCGACTTTACAACTGTTAAATTTTGCGTTACAATGAATCTGTAATAAAAATATAATCATTGTTAGATGAGGCTCCTATACTGGAAATATGCTACTGCCGCGAAATGTCGAGAGACGCCAAGCTGGTTAAACAAAATAAATCGTGAAGGTTTATTTCAATGTAGCTAGAAAATTTTCTTACGCCGTATAGTGCTAAAGTTCAACGATAGGCTAATGTGCGCAGATAAATGATCTAGGAATCTTGTGCATCAACTTATTGTTGATGTGCGGATTCCTTTTTGTTTGACCTGACTATTTCGTTACGCTAAGCCCGGCAAGCTAGACAAGACAAAATAATCAAATCAAACAAAAATACCTGCCATCAAAGCCGTTTATGAAACTTGATTTAATACAATGATTCAACGAAAGAAAAGGTGTTCATGAGCGTTCAGCAATGCTTTTATGAGACGAGTAATCGCAGGAATGGCGTGAAAACTTAGGAAAATAGGCAAAGACGCTTTAGCGTCTGCGTATTTTATCTAGTTTTATAGGTAATGCTCAAGATAAACCTGATTAAGAGGTCTAAAAATGGAAAAAAAGACAAAAGCGTTTGAATTACAAAAACTTGCCCTACAAGCACCAGAACAATTATTTGGTGACTACCAAACGACCCGAGAAGGTCTTGACACAACAGATGCTAAAGAGCGTTTGGAAACTTATGGTATGAATATCGTGGCATCGCAAAAACCGTTGCCTGCATGGAAAATCTGGCTCAATGCCCTTAAAGACCCCTTTGTTATCGTCTTGATTTTGCTAGCAATCGTCTCTTTCATCACCAATGATATTGAGGCGGTTGTCGTCATGAGTTTGATGGTTATCTGCTCGGTCTCTATTAGTTTCTATCAAGAATATACGAGCCAAAAAACCAGTATCAATCTCCGGGAAATGATTGAAAATACAGCAGCTGTCATTCGTGAAGGCGAACGTCAAGAAATCCCAATGGATGAAGTCGTGCCTGGCGATATCGTTAAACTCCATACTGGTGACATGATTCCAGCAGACGGTGTTCTGCTCGATTCCAACGACTTGTTTATCAACCAAAGCTCACTGACTGGCGAATCACTTCCAGTCGAAAAACTACCTTTAACCGATGATAACCGTGCAGATAATGCTGATAAACCAGCAGTTGATTTGCCTAACCTCCTCTTCATGGGAACAGACGTCCTGAGTGGACAAGGCACCATTCTTATCTTGAAAACTGGGAAAGAAACATTTTTCGGAGATATTGCAAAGAGTGCCACAGGCAGTAAAGCTGAGACAGCATTTGAAATTGGTCTGAAACGCGTCAGTGCCCTACTCTTGAAGATGATCGCTATCTTATTCCCTATTGTCTTCATCCTCAACGTTATTACCAAGCATGATGTCAATAATGCCTTTTTCTTCGCCATTGCCGTGGCGGTCGGTTTAACGCCTGAAATGCTGCCGATGATTGTCAATTCAAATCTAGCCAAAGGCGCGCAAAAACTCGCCAAGGAAAAAGTAATCGTCAAGAAACTGTCTGCCATCCAAAATCTGGGTGCCATGGACATCTTGTGTACCGATAAGACAGGGACAATCACCGAGGACCGTGTCGTCCTCATGCACTATGTCGATCCTTTCGGTAATGAAAATGAAGACGTCCTCAACTACGCCTACCTCAATTCTAAATACCAAACCGGTTAGCGCAACCTCATGGATGTCGCTGTACTAGATTACTTTTCTAGTAAGAAAAAGACGTTGCCTTTTGACAATGTCAGCAAGATTGACGAAATTCCCTTCGACTTTTCACGTTGGAGACTATCTGTCGCTTTATCTCTGGCTGGTGAGCGTGTCATGATTACCAAAGGTGCCGTTGAAGAAATGGCAGAGGTCTGTTCTTCTGTCCTTATCAATGGCGAAAAAGTTGCCCTAACGCCTGACCTCATTGAGCAAATGAAGGAAGTCAATATCAAGATGAATCAGGACGGCATGCGCGTGATTACCGTAGCGCAAAAAACGATTGACAGTGATGTCATTCGCATCGCCGATGAAAATAACCTGACCATTCTAGGCTTTATCGGCCTTCTTGACCCAGCTAAAGAATCAGCCATTACTGCGATTTCGTCTCTCCAAGCACATGGTGTGACAGTTAAAGTCTTGACCGGTGATAATGCCATTGTCGCTCAAAAAGTCTGCGCAGACGTCGGTATTGATGCTGAGCACTACCTGCTTGGCAGCGACATTGACGGCATGAGCGATGCCGAGCTGACCGAACAAGCAGAAAACCTGAACCTCTTTGCCAAGCTCAACCCAATGCAAAAAGAGCGCGTCATTGGCTTACTCAAACAAAAAGGCCACACCGTTGGGTTCATGGGGGATGGCATTAATGACGCCCCTTCTTTAAGAACGGCAGACGTTGGTATCTCAGTCGATACGGCAGCGGATATCACAAAAGATGCCAGTACGATTATCTTATTGGAGAAAAGTCTCCAAGTCTTGGAATTTGGGGTTCGAGAAGGTCGTAGCGTCTTTATTAACATGATGAAATACATCAAAATCACCCTTAGCTCTAACTTCGGTAACGTCTTTTCGATTTTGATCGCTAGCGCCTTCCTACCATTTCTTCCAATGTTATCAATGCAACTTCTCGTGCAAAACCTTATCTATGATGTGGCACAGCTCGCAATTCCTTGGGATAATGTTGACCATGAGGAAATTGAAAAACCTGTTACTTGGAACATGAAGAACTTGCTACACTTTACTTTCTTGATTGGACCAGTCAGTTCAATCTTTGATATCCTTACCTTCATCCTATTGTACTTCGGATTCCACTATAATACCGTCGCAAGTCAAGGCGCTTTCCAAAGTGGTTGGTTCATCGTTGGCTTGATTACACAAACACTTGCCTTGCATATCTTGCGGACGAAAAAAATACCGTTTATCAAGAGTAATGCAAGCATCGCAGTTTGGGTTGCAACCCTTGGTGTCTTTGTTGTCGGCGGTGTGTTGAGTTTGACATCTATCGGTCACTTCTTTGACCTTCACTTACTGCCAGTGACTTACTGGTTGATTTTCCCATTTATTATCATTGGCTATCTCATTACCTTGCAATTTGCTAAGATGATTTATCAAAAAAATACCTAAATCTTTCTTATCAATCATAAATTTGATATAATAAGCAGTGACAATATACACATTTAAGTATAAATATTGAAAAAGAAATCAAGAGGAATTATCAACATGTCTAAAATCTTAGTTTTTGGTCACCAAAATCCTGATACAGATGCTATCGGTTCATCTTATGCCTTCGCTGAATTGTCACGCTTGCGTGGTCTTGACGCAGAAGTTGTAGCGCTTGGTGAAGTCAACGAAGAAACAGCCTTTGCCTTGGACTACTTTGGTGTCACAGCACCACGCGTGGTCACATCTGCTAAAGCAGAAGGTGTTGACACAGTTATCTTAACTGACCATAACGAATTCCAACAATCTATCTCAGATATTCGCGACGTCACAATCATGGGCGTTGTTGACCACCACCGTGTGGCAAACTTTGAAACAGAGGCACCATTGTTCATGACTTTGGAGCCAGTTGGTTCAGCATCATCTATCGTTTACCGTCAGTTTAAAGCTGAAGGTCGCGAGTTGCCAAAAGCAACAGCAGGCTTGCTCTTGTCAGGTTTGATTTCAGATACTTTACTTCTCAAATCACCAACGACACATCCAACTGACTTTAAAGTCGCTGAAGAATTGGCAGAAATTGCTGGTGTTGACCTTGAAACTTACGGTCTTGCTTTACTTAAAGCAGGGACAAATTTGGCAACTAAATCAGCAGCAGAACTCATTGATATTGATGCTAAAACATTCGAACTCAATGGCAACGCTGTTCGTGTAGCGCAAGTCAATACAGTTGATATTGCAGAAGTTTTGGAACGTCAAGACGAGATTGAATCTGCTATCAATGCAGCTATCACATCAAATGGTTACTCTGACTTTGTTTTCATGATAACAGACATCGTTAACTCAAACTCAGAAATCCTAGCATTAGGTCAAAACATTGGTAAAATCGAGGCAGCCTTTGACTTCGAACTAAAAAACAACCATGCCTTCCTAGCAGGTGCCGTATCACGTAAGAAACAAGTCGTGCCACAATTAACAGAGTCATTTAATCAATAATCAAGTAATACTGAAAGAGAAAAGCAGATTAGGTAATCAATTTGATTGTCTAGTCTGCTTTTTTTATATTGTTTGACGAGAAAGATACGTATTTCGCACAAAAACAGCTATTTTCTAACCGATTTCGAATTGTTTTGGCAAAAGAATACGAATTTCGCACAAAAATAGCTATTTTCTAACCGATTTCGAATTGTTTTGGCAAAAGAATACGTATTTCGCACAAAAACAGCTATTTTCTAACCGATTTCGAATTGTTTTGGCAAAAGAATACGTATTTCGCACAAAAACAGCTATTTTCTAACCGATTTCGAATTGTTTTGACAAAAGAATACGTATTTCGCACAAAAACAGCTATTTTCTAACCAATTTCGAATTGTTTTGGCAAAAGAATACGAATTTCGCACAAAAACAGCTATTTTCTTACCAATCTGGTATTGTTTCTACACCATAACTCTTTCAATCTAGTCTCTTTTTCTAGCGATTGATGCTTTAGATTTATTTTCTTGCATTGACAAAAAAAATCTGATACAATAAGTTTACAAACGTAAACGATAATCAAGGAGAAAAATGGCAAAAAAATCAAAAATCGCAAAATTCAACAAACAACAAGCCTTAGTCGCGAAATATGCTCAACGTCGTCAAGAATTAAAAGCAGCAGGAGATGTTGAGGGGTTGAGCAAGCTACCTCTCAATAGTCATCCCAATCGCTTGAAGAACCGTGATTTACTCGACGGTCGCCCACATGCTTACATGCGGAAATTTGGGATGAGTCGGATTAATTTCCGCAGGTTGGCTTATCTCGGCCAAATCCCCGGAGTAAAGAAAGCCAGCTGGTGAGTGTCAAAAGAGTCGCCGACTGTATGCACACGCATTGGCACAAGTGGGTTAAGGTATTAAAAAATCCTGATGCGTTCAGGATTTTTTTGGTAGGACGAAGTAGCTGTTGTTGATGATGTCGACGGTGACTGGCATCTGGTAGAAGTCGCTCAGGACGGTTTCGGTTAGGAGCTCATGTGGGGTGCCGCTGCGTACGATTTGTCCTTGGCGCAGGAGCATGACTTTCTGGAAGTCCGGTGTGATTTCGTCGGGATGGTGGGTGATGTAGAGTAGGGTAGGACCGTTTTCGAGTTGGGTGATGTGGTGGAGTTGTTCGAGTAGGCGTGCTTTGGCGAATAGGTCGAGACCGCTTGTTGCCTCATCTAAGATTAAAATTTGGGGTTGAAGGATTAGGCTGCGGGCGATGAGGAGCAATTGTTTTTCGCCCTGGGATAGGGTGCCGTAAATGCGGCCGATTAAGGATGTCGCTCCAATTTGGCGCATGAGTGATCTTGCGTCGTCTAGGTCAGTTTCGGAGAAGGCGCGATAGAGCATGGATGAGTTATAGCGGCCGGTTAGGACGAGGTTTTCGGCGATGATGTCGGGTCTAAATCGTTCTGCGATGAAGGAGCCGACAATACCAATTTTGGCGCGGAGTTCTGGGATGCGGTCAATGCCAAAACGTGTGTCTAGAACGGTCAGCTCGCCGGTTGTTTTCCAGTTTTCAGCCATAATGAGTTTTAAAAGGCTAGATTTGCCTGAGCCGTTGAGTCCTAGGATTGCCCAGTGTTCATTTTTATTGACGGTCCAGTTAATATTTTTTAGGGCACCTCTAATAACTACCAATTAATTCACCTCTAAATGAAATTAGAAAAAAACACAGAAAACTAAGCATAGTCTACTGTGTTTTTCTTTATGTTACAGACGCCACTTGACTGTTTATTCTT
>NZ_JACBNY010000020.1 GCF_013449735.1 Pseudolactococcus laudensis | reverse complement strand
CGAACAAGTTAAACGTTTAAATCTCAAAACATGGAGGTAATCTGTCTAAAATAAGAATAAACAGTCAAGTGGCGTCTGTAACATAAAGAAAAACACAGTAGACTATGCTTAGTTTTCTGTGTTTTTTCTAATTTCATTTTGAGGTGAATTAATTGGTAGTTATTAAAGGTGCCCTTAACTCAGGAAGACCCATCTCACTTGAAGACAGCTGCGCTGCAGGTACCGATGTCGTTTCTTCTGCATAGGTACTCTGGCCCGTTAAAAGGCCCAGAGCAACGAGCAACACTATTTTTTTTATAAGATAATCCTTCCTTCTAGTGATTGATAAGATATTTAAATTATAATAATTAATGCAATTTCATTAAACTATCAATAGATAATCACATCTTTTATTATATCTTACTATCACTAAAATGGCAAAACAATAATATATTTTAATAGTGTTCCATTAAAACAAAAAATAATTTGTATTCTTAAAAGAACTATATAGAAGGATTTTTTCAACTTCATCCTATTTTTTGAATCTTATGAATGCACCATAAATTAGAATATCTCGAAATATCAGAATACTATATTTAAGAAAAAAATGCAGGTTAGCATAGTCACACTGTGAAAACCTGCACTTACATCTGTTTTAATTTGGAAGAATTAATCCGAAATATTGCCAAAACTTTTAGCGACTTCAACAATACTCCTTCCTTCCACCTTTGCTTGTTCAATATAAACTGAAATCTCCTCATCACTCAATTTATCAGTATCAATACCTGCCCGTTTTAGCTCTTGACGCGCAAGCTTAATTTCTTGTCCAGTTACATGCTGATCCGCAGCAAAACTATCAGATTTTGCTGGTTCAGAACTCTCTGTTTGGTCACTCTTATCAAGAATGTCTTCCGAAGATTTTTTTTCAATGTTTTAGAAGTTGAAGTTTGTTTAACTTGGCTTGACTTAGGTATCACAACATTCGAATGACCATTCAATCTGTTATAAACTAGAATACTAACCATCAGTAACACTACAATTGATAACGCACCCACAATCATTTTCATATGTTTCATCTTCAATTTCCCTAAACTAATCTATTTTCTTTTTTTGATATCCGAAGGAAGACAATAGAATAATCGCTGGTAAAAACTGAATTAAATAGCGACTTCTACCTGCTTCAAATAGCGATAAGAAGAGGATCCCACCAAATAAAACAAGTTGTAATACCAGTTCGGTATCCGAGACATGTTTATACTTTTTAAAGTATTTCACCAACCCAAACACAACAATGATCCAAACAAATTGCATATAGAGTGCATAATTTGCATAGTAGGGGCGGCCAACATAGACAATATCTCTGATTTTTTGACCTAATTTTGATTTTGTTAATTTAGTTGGAATCACATTTGGTTCTTGCAAAACTCTTTCAACAGTCCAGCCTAAGCTACCATCTTGAACGAAAAGCTTGAATTTAGTACTCTGATGTCTGATGAGACCTGATAAACCATACTCAGATAATCTTTTCTTAATATCTGCTTTAATCTGTGGTGCTAGATAAGCTTTAGTCGCAAACTTTTCCGCAGTTTCAGGGTAGAGAATATTTTGCGGAAGAGCATAGTGATTTGATCCTGTATCAGTTAATCCTAAATCAACATAGTACAAAAGACTTCTCGTATATTTCTTATCATATTCTGCAAAATGTTGATGCTGTGCATAATATTCAACTCCTGCAGACATCGCCACAATCCCCATGACAACAAATAAGCTTTTTACTGCAGTTTTTTTGAAGTTTTTAATGGCATTTGAAAATATCAACTGGTAAATGTAGACCACTACCAATGCAATCAAGTAAACAAAAACTGGCATTCTAACTTGATAGGCGATACTGAAAATAACACCTATAATAAACCATCTGATGAATCCTGACCGTTCTCTATTTTTGATGACTAAATAGCAAAGTAAGCTCATCAAAAAGAAGGTAATAGGGTCGCTGTAAAAATATAAAAACTGAGGTTGAAGACCAAACAAAAAGAAAGATTCTAAAAAGACAATTTGAGCTAATTTTTCGTCTTTTAATTGTTTTGATAAGCTAGTCAGTAGTAAAATACCCACATCTATAAACACTGCATTTAAAATAGAAACTGCTAGCATGGTATATTTTGCTGTGACAAGACGGTTAATCATCTTGAAAAATACAGCAATTAAAAAGTTATTCGAATTGACCGAAAAATATTTGGCAACACCTGCACCTCCAAGTGGGGTATTGGTTGCGACTTTATATAAAACCGTAGCATCCCCATTGGCAATTGCCTGTGCAAATAAAGAGACAATAACTTGGATTACAAACAAAATACTGATTACCCAATAACGATAGGTATAGAGGAATTTTGAAGTTCTAATCATTAAAGCTTTAAGGGGTGTATAAAACATGAAACCAATGATAATCAAAACAGTAATAACTGATAAAAAGAGCGCCCGACTCATAATTGGAAAAACATCTGTAAACATATATCTAACTGACCAATATAGCCAGTAGATAGAGATTAACCCTAGTAATATAAATAAAATCTTTCTTAAAACACCATCAACTCGTTGCATACCTCATCCTATTCTACTTATTTCTTCGTGATTATTTGATACTAACAAACGTCGTTCTTCCATCATTAATGCTTACTTATCTAAATTAGCTTCCTTGATGATATAATTAGGTCGTTTTTTCACTTCCAAAAATATTTTTCCAATATATTTGCCAACTATTCCCAAACAGAATAACTGCAATCCCCCCAGAAAAAGTATGATACAGATTAGTGACGGCCATCCTGGTACAGGATTTCTAGTTATTAAGTTGCTTAAAAAGAAGTAAAGCATCGCAAAAATTGAGATGATACAACTCAAAATACCAACAAATGTTGCAATATTAAGTGGAGTTTCTGAAAAATTTATAATGCCTTCAAGTGAATATTTAAATAATGACCAAAAATTCCAGGTTGTTTCTCCTGCAGAACGTTCTCTATTTTCATAAGAAATATAGTAAGTGTCAAATCCAACCCACGAAAACAAACCTTTCGAAAACCGATTCACTTCATTTAACTCTAAAATAGCATCGACAACCTGGCGTGTCATCAACCGAAAATCACGCGCACCATCAATCATTTTAACATCAGAAATGCTATTAATAATCTTATAGAAGTTTTTAGCAAAAAACGACCGGATCACTGGCTCACCAACCCTATCGGAACGTCTCGTACCAACAATGTCATAACCATCTTGAATTTTTTGATACATCTCAGGCAGTAGTTCAGGTGGGTCTTGCAAATCCACATCCATCACGGTTACAAAATCCCCTGTTGCCGCTTTAAGACCTGCTATGAGAGCAGCTTCTTTACCAAAGTTTCTTGAAAAAGAAATAAAATTAATGTTTTCTTTCAAGCTTGCTGCATTTTTTAAAACTCTCAGAGTCTCATCACTTGAACCATCGTTGATAAAGATATATTCAAATTTTAGTGGCATTTCAGTTTCTACTTTTTCCATCTCTCGAATAAAAAGTTCAACTGTTTCTTGTTCGTTGTAACAGGGAACGATAATGGATAATTTCTTCATTTGTGATCACATCCTCAGGTTTTTTATAATACAATTGTCTTTTTAAATCATCATCAGATTAAAGTCTAACTATAACTCATTATTTCTCCCGAATTTTCCGAATCATTTCTCGAATAGGGCGTGCATGATAAGCCTCTAACTCTTTTTCTAGTGCTTCTTTTTCGACCATTTGCACTTCGTAATACTCTTTTTGCTCTTTATAAAGTTTCATCAAATCTTGCGTTTCTTGAAGCGTTTTTTCTAGATAGTCGATTTTACTCTCGTATACCTTTGATAGATTCAATAATGATTCTGAATAATCATTTAAGTCATTCAAATGATTCTGCGTAGCAGCTATTGGCGAAACCTCAGCCCCATTGTAGAAAATAGGAAAATCATCGTAGTGAATAAAACCTATCGGTGTTAGATTCACTTGTTTTAGAAGTCTCTCACTCACTTGATGATGTTTAATGGCATTACCTAACTGATTTAGGGCGATTAAGTGGATAGCATCCTGTGACCATGAAACACTTTGAATCGTTCTAAGTATCAAGTATTTGATGAGTGTTTTTTCATCTTCCATATAATCTGAAAATGAAAATTCTGCATCAATTTCCTGCTTAAAAGCTAGATAGAATAGCTCATTTGGTACTTTTTCAAAATAATCATCAAAAACGATTGATGCTTCAAACATCGTTCGATGCATCACCGCTTCAGAGTAACTACTGACATTCCCGCCTTCTTCTGGAAACCAGCGGTAATTCAACAAGGGTTCTTCAATAATTTCAATTGGATATTTAGCAAGGATACGTAACCATAAATCAAAATCGTTGAGTTGCCATAATAAGGGATTGTAATTACCAACAGCATCAACCACTGATTTCCTGACCATCATGGATGGATGTGCTGAACGTGATCCTTCTAACACAAAAGTTCTCAACCATTCTTCATGCGATCTATTATGAGCATTAAAATGCGCCAAGCGTCCTTGTGATGCTTGATTATCCAAAGGCTCACCTTGCTCATCAACAATAGTTACAAAAGTAGAAGAAGCACCAATTTCTGGTTTTTCATCTAATAAGTCAACCTGCTTGGCAAGTTTACTTGGCTCCCAAAAGTCATCTCCATCAATACGGGCCAAATATTCGCCCATACCTTTTTCAACTGTATATTTGAAACCACATGGAATACCAATCGATGATGTGAGGTAAAACGCCTTAATCCGACTATCTGCCTCAGCATATTGTTTTATAATCTGAGTTGAGGCATCGGTGGATCCATCATCTAAAATAATAAATTCAAAATTAGTAAAGGTTTGATCCAAGACACTTTGAATCGTTTGACCAACAAATTTTTCAGAGTTTTTAACTGCCATCAAAACACTTACTTTGGGTTGATTTCTTTGATTATCCATAACTTTACTCGCTCCTAAAATAATTGGCTAGTTATCCTGTTGATGTTACTTCGCACAAACAGCCCCAAAATCTAGCAGTCATCCTGACAATATGCCTTATCCAATGCTAGATTTCTTTCAACAAGGCATAATCAGCTTTATCTTTGATATCTCGGAAAATAAATTGAAGATCATCACCATTTTTAGTAAAGGAAATCATTTCAGTACCATCCGGATTAATCGCATCGATAATATCAGCTTTTTTCCTCAATGAGGCGGTTATCTTAAACTCTGTATTGTGAAAATTTCTTACAGGTATGCTTGCGGCGATTTCATTCCCTGTTAAGGGTGTTGGACCACTATCAAATGCAATGCCACCACGTCTTTCATCATGTAATGAATAAGACACATATAATTGTTCTTTTTGATATCTTTCATCATTATTCTCTATATGAACAAGAAAATCAAACGTATCTGTCGAATCTGACAAAACTTGATTTGATTTGGCTTCAAGCCAAATTCGCGTTTTCTCTTCTACTTTCTTGCGAGGATGTGTGGACCGACTTTCCAAATTATCTTCTGAATATTGGTTCGTGATCTCTTGTAAATTCTCTGATTTTTCAAGTTTACCATCTTTAATGTAGATGACTTTGTTACAATATCTCTGAACCGCACTCATATCATGCGTTACTAAAATAACTGTTTTGCTCTTATCTTGTCTAATTTCTTCAAAAAACTCACGACTTTTGCGTTGAAACGCTTCATCCCCTACTGCTAAGATTTCATCCAAAACCAGAATATCTGATTTAGCTTGAATTGCGACAGAAAAGGCCAGGCGTACTTGCATTCCACTGGAGTAGTTTTTGAGTTTTTGATTCATGAACTCAGAAAGTTCTGCGAACTCAACGATATCATCATACATCTCATTGATTTCTTCAATTGAGAAGCCTAAAAGCGCACCATTTAGGTAAACATTTTCACGCCCCGTTAACTCAGGGTTAAAACCGACACCTAATTCAATAAAGCTGACAAGCTTGCCATCAATGGTCACAGAACCTTTTTCAGGGACATAAATTTGAGAAATGATCTTCAAAAGTGTTGATTTTCCCGAACCATTTCGACCAACAATACCGAAAAAGTCGCCTTTTTCTACTTCAAAAGAAATATCTTTCAGGACTTGCTGTTCTCTATACCCCTTAATACCTTTGAAATAGTTGACCATTGTCGTTCTTAAGGAAGATGAACTCTCCGTTGGGAGACGAAAATGTTTGCTTACGTGTTCAACTTTTACTGCTATATTGTCTGACATTTAAATAATCTCCGCAAATTTTTTGGCGTTGTGTTTGAAAAATAAGTAACCAAAGATAAAGATGATAAAAGGAATCACATAAGGAATAAAGGCATATTTCCAAACTAACAACTGACTTACCATCACATTTGCCTTATCAATTAACAAATAACGCATATCTTGAATGATTTGAGCAAGTGGATTTAACATGAGCACTTTAGCTGCTAGTGGACTTTTTCCCATAACCATCGAAATCGGATAGATAATTGGTGTCGCGTACATACCAGCTTGCATCATAACTTCCCAAATCGGTCCAATATCTCTAAAACGAACAAAGAGTGTTGCTAAAATAAAAGCAACGCCGAGTGAAAAGAGATAAAGCTCTACTAGCAATAGTGGTGCTAAGTAGGCATAGTGGCTAATATTGACACCATTGATGATGGCAAAAACAAAGACAACTAATAAATTGATCAGAAAGTTAATCATCGCATTAATTGAAACCGCAATGACAATGATTTCATTTGGAAAACTTAATTTTCTAAGCAAATCTCCTCGTGAAACAATTGAGACGAGTCCCATTGATGTTGTTTCCTGAAAAAAAGTCCACATGACCATTCCCAAGAGTAAAGCTACTTCAAAATGTGGCACATCACTACCGAATCTTAGAAAATGGATAAAGACCATATACATAACGGTAAAAAGCATCATTGGCTTCAGAATTGACCATAAATGCCCCATCAAACTACCTTGATAACGTAGTTTAAAGTCTGTTTTTACTAATTCTTTTAGTAATATTCTATTTTTTCGACTAAAAAAGTCCATAACATGATTTCCTATTCTTTTTGGTAAAATGACTGTCCCAAGTAATTATGGTTACTATATATATCATATTGTACCATTTTCACATCTTCTAGTAAATTACGTTGGGTACCAGATAAGCTCATCAAAGTTCCAGTATGACGTGCGTTATCAATGTAACGATTAATTTCTAGAGCGGGCAACTCATTTTGAACCTGCGTCATTAGCGCATAAAATGGCGTCACTTTTGCATTCGTTTGTGTCATCGCAAGACTTGTAAATTCATACGGTGCAACAACCGGGTAATCCAGTTTTTGATTATTTTTATTATTGTAGATAAAGTAGTCCGTCAAATGACCTAGTGCAAAATTCTTATCAATAATTGATTTTCCATCTTTGTAATTATAGATGCCTGGTAAATGATCACCATAAAAAACCACTGTTACATCTTTATTTAACTGATTAATCTCATCGATAAAACGCTTAGTTGCATCATCAGTATACTTTAAGCCTTGTGAATAAGTCTCTATTGATTTTAGACTATCTTTTTTAAGCGTTTTACTGCTAGCTTTTATCTCATTGTTATAATAGCCTTCTGTATAGGCAGAGTGGTTTTGAATTGTGACTGCGTGGATATATTGACCGCCTTCTTGAGATGGATCTTTGAGTTGATTTAAAATCGCATCATAAGTTGCATCATCTCTGACATAAGGAGAGTTGCCAATCCGCCCACCATCTTCGCCTACAATAACTGGATTAAATTTAATAATATCTCGCCAAACTTGTTCACGGTTGTAAAGATCTAAACTAAATAAATGAATCCCACTTTTCTCTTTAAAAGAGGTCGTGATATTTGGAAAATAATCCAGTACTGGCACAAGTTGACTAAAAGGTGTCGTTAAGGAGCCATTGTAATTTGTCATTGGAAAACTACTCAATGCTTCATACTCAATATTAGCCGTTCCGCCACCATAACCTAGAGAAAACATCAGGCCACTCGTTGTCTCTTGCTTCAACTGTCTAATATAAGGAATCGGATCTTCCGATAAAGTTAATCCTGGTATTCTAGTTGGATCGGAAAAAGATTCACTAAGAATAAAAACAACCGAGCTATCCGAAAAATTATTCTGTCTCGTTTGATTTAGCTGATTAGCCTCATTCTCATACTTTTTATAAATTTCAAGCATTTTTGCCTTTGAGTAACCATCTGGCTCAGTCATTTGTCTTTGCACAGCCATTTGAGCAAAGGTTACAAGCGCTCCATCTATTCTTGAAACTGGCAAAACACCCTGGTAATCTATATTCTGATATGAAAACAACTTGACAATTAATTGATTCAATACTGGTTCATCTTCCAGCTTTGAATTGGCGAAAGAAAATGAAATCAAAATAAAGCTCGCAATAGATACTGTCAAAACCACAACTCTTTGATAGAGTTTTAATCTTGTTTTTGACTCTTTTTTTCTAAGTACTAAAATATAAACTGCTATAATTGCAATCAGACCAACAAGCGTTAATATCACCACTTGATACGGAATCATCTTGACAATCTCTACTGCATTCTTAATTTCTTTCAAATCAGCTGGAATAATCGGTTCTTGACGATATTTGATTTTTAAAAAATTTGCAATCGCATAGACCGATGAAAAAACAACGAATACCATATTGGCTAAAACAATTTTTCCAAGAATTTGATAAATTGCAAGAAAAATAAAACTCATCAAAAAGATATTAACCCAGTACATCAAATAGTCCGGATAAACACCTTCAGCACTTGATATATAGCTTATGAGTGCATAAGAAGCATAAACATTGAAAACTGATACTAGCCCTAACAAAGAGATTTTTGCTTTATCAAAAATAAAGTAACATATGATAAAAGACACTAGCAAATAAGCTGCAAACAGCCACCAAATAGAAAGAATATTTGGTAATACTTGTCTAAAATCTTTTAAACGTTCTATCGTACTACCGTTCAACAAAGAGTGAAATTTAGCTAATCCCGCTGATACCAAGTTGGAATCAAATGCGTTAAGACTAGCTAAAAAACTCATCATTATAACGGGAGAAAACACCCACTGATTTTGGGGGTGTTTCTTAAAGATAACTCGTACTGCGGTAGCACTTCCAACACATATAACTAACCGCCAAGCAATAGAGGTAAATCCAAGAGAAAGTAAGTCTGTTATTACCATTATTTTACCTAACATGGCAAGTATAATGGTAGTCCTGATGACAAGCATTACTAGAATTGAAACAGCTACTTTTTTAAGCTTTTTTTTATCAATAGCAGAGAGCCCCAATATGATACCCCAGACGACCATTAATAATACATCGTATAAATGAGTATGCATCTTAATATTGCCTAAAGCAGCATCAAAGTAATAGAACTCAAGTTTCTGTAAGACATGTACTAAAAAAGAAATATAGGTCATGATAACCATTACTAGGCTAACTAAAAATTTTACTTTTTGTTTCTCTCCTCTACTTTTTTTCGATCGTGACATCATAAGATACCTTCTATACAATTATTTTCTAAAAACATGAGACATTAAATACTTTTCTGTATCAAACAAAATCTTAGAAAAGATAAAAGTCACACTTAGACACAGCAGAAATAGTACATAACTATTCCCTCGCGTCAAAGTATCTAGGTTAAATTTACTTGTTATTTGACTAATCACTTGATGATGGACTAAAAATATAGCATAAGAATACTTGCCAATTTCTGAACAGATATTTTCAGCCACTGCAAACTTGAAAAACTGAGATATAAATACCAATACTAAAAAAGTCGCAATCCCAACATACGTGGTTTGAAAGCTATCATTAATATGCGGTGCTAAAACTGTATTTAATACCAAAACGGCTAAACTAGGTAACAAGTACGCAACCTTAACCTTTTTGATATAAGCGACAAAAAGCATGCCGAATATCACCTCTGGTAATCTTGTGAATATAACAACACTGATTGGTAAAGGTAGGTTATAAAATAAGACAAGGAGAATATAGACAATCAGACTAATCACGAATGTCAGCAATGGTTTCTTTTTAACCGCCTTAATTAAAAATGGCATCACAAGATAGATCAAAACAATACACCCTAAGAACCATTCCCCCAATAGATAGAAAGTCGATGTAAATGTTGATAAATAGCCATCAAATCCTATCACTGTGAAAATAAATCGCCAGTAAGGCACTGAAGTTGAAAATCCTTTATTGACATAAAAAAGATACAAAAAACAAGCGATATAAGCAAGCCAAAACATTGGGTATAGACTCATAAACCTTTTCTTAAAAAAGGTCTTGAGATCAATTTTATCTTTTTGCCCATAGACATACATCATAGCAGCGCCAGATATAATGAAAAATAGCGACACACCTAAATTTCCAATGTAAAGATTGAAAACATCTTTAGGTGTGACTAATTTTGACCAGAGTTCTGTTCCTGGCGTTCGTCCCCAAAAGAACACTGCGTTATAATGCGTAATGACAATGATTAGAGTCGAAATGGCTCTGATAAAGTCTAAATAAAACAATCTTTCTTTTTTCATATCACTCTTTATCTATGTTTATTGATTTTCCAAAATTTCAGTAATTTTTTGATTATCTCCCCAAATTGCTGGTGAGTCATATGGTCGATCTGGGAAAACACCATATTTCAATTTAATGTCAAAGTTATTATCCTTGATAAAAGATTCAACTTTATCCGCTAACGAGATGGGTTCCCCAGAGGAAACATTGATAATCCCTGTGACTTCTTTTTGAGAAATGACCGCTGCAATCTGTGCTGCAAGCTCATCAATATCGATAAAGTCATATTTATTTTTACCAGTTGTAAATGGGAACTCTGCTTGTCCCTCTTTTTCTGCTTTAACAATTTTTGCAAAAATAGAGTTACTCTTCTCATCATCGCCCATGATGTAATAGGCTCTCATCCATTGAATCGTTGTTGTCGCATCCTTTGCGATAACGTCGACAGCTTGTCTCAAAGCATTTTTGGCAATACCATAAAGAGAGGTTGGGTTAGTTGGCGTCTCTGCAACAACAGCACCTTCATGATACCCAACTTCATGCATACTGCCCATAATCGCCATTTGTCCGACACCAGCATCTATCATTTTTTTCAAAAAATCATAGTGTGCTGGTAGATCTTCAATATGCGTATCGGCGTTATGAACAAAGCCATTTCGCCAAGCTAAATGGATAATAGCGTCAGGACTTCCCAATGCTTCAAATAACTGATCCGTTTCTGAAAAAATAGGTGTTGTCACTTTGATCACTGTCTCTGGTAAATTATCAAAATTGAAATCACTCGCCAAAACTTCGTGTCCTTTTGCTAAAACAGCATCAACAACGTGACGTCCTAGATAACCATTCGCACCTGTAATCAATACCTTCATTTTACTCTCCTTACTTTTCTCTTTATTTTTCCAAGTCCTATAATCAAGTTTTGAGGTAATAAGACTATCAATATTTTTTTGGTCAAGCGTTTGAACAATTGTGGGATCGTCATATTCTGATTAAACGACTCAATTACACCATGAACCATTTCTTCCCAATAGGGACCATAGCCATTATTTCCTGAAATTTGATTAAATTGGCGCAAATAAAATTTCAAATTGAGATACTCAACAGCAGAAAATTTATCTGACATCATCAACGCTGGGTAGTAACCTTCTGATTGTGCCACATAAGGATAAATTCTCTCTATGGCATGAAGATATGTCCCGTCAATCCCATTGGGCTCTGCTGGGAAATCTTCATACTCATAGTCTCTATCAAACAGTGGTTTCAAAGCCTTAGGTCTAAACCAAAACATTGTTCCTAATGGCGCAACCGGTGGTGAATCGACACTAATCGGAGAATGTAAGTTTAATTCCTGATGAACTTCTTTCGTCAACGGGAAGTTAGGTCCCCATTCAAATCCAAGTGTTGAATACATGACACCATGATTCGGTTCTGGAGGTGACGCAATACCAAGTCTTGGGTTTTTAGCGAAGAGGTCTATTGCATTTAAAACGTAATCTGAACTTGACGCAACATTTTCAAAACATTTGTAGGCAAAAGATTCACCAACTGTTCCTGGGTTAATCTGAGCAGTCTTTTTATCATGCGCAAAGCAGGCAATATCGTAATTTAAAATCACATCTTTTACGCCAACCATCAGACTGCTGACATCTCGTCCTCTATTGGCAATTACTCTTACATCGACTTTGTTAGGTAAGGCATTAAATTTATCTGCTAACAAAGCTTGCTTCTCAGCCGAATTGGTTGTGATGAAAATATCTGTTGAATCAGGAAACTTAGCCGCCAATGCAAAGGACTCATCAATTAAATCGTCAAAGTAACAATGCATGACGAAAACTGTTTTTTGCTTTGCTGCTTCTGCCTCTGTCATTTTGGCAACATCACTTGGTAAAGTATATTCTAAATTAAGGTTCTTGACCAAATCCCACATCGGTGCGATTCTCAAGACGGGATCCCAGATCATATCAACATCATAACTTGTTTCATTTCTGAGATAGTCATAGAGTTCTGATGTCTGTTGACCGGTTGTATTTCTTAAGAAATCTGAGGGCATGTGGAAAAAGCTACGCTTTTTGAAAATAGGACAACGATAATCTGACAATAGCTTAGTTGGCATCATCATCAAAGGATAAGTATTCATGTCACGTAACGCATCAACATTAACTGAAACATCATAGGTAAAACCTAAATCAGAAAATGTTTTGGTGAAAATAGCTTCATGAAACCCAATTGCTTCGCCGTAAGATGTAATCATTGGCATATTTTGCCAGTACTCTCTAAAAACCTGTGTTTCAAAAAGTGACTTTCTAACCGTAATAAAATGCGATTGAATGTGATCTGGTACATAACCGTACTTCACAGTACCAAACGGATCTCCATCAATTTCAAAGAATTTAGTCAATCCCCAGAAATCCAAATCTTGTTCATCCATCTTATCAAATGTTTCTTTAAATGGATAAACTGGCCCCATGATGGTATTATTAAACATGATAAATTCATCATATTGATTCAATTTATCCCAGCCAACACTTTCAATTCCAGCTTTATAAGCCCAAACATCAAAGCCTTTATTTTCCCTTTGAATAACTTTTCCATAAGGTTCTAAAAGTGATAGATTTTCCTGATTCAATTGACCATTAACGACAATAATCAGATCTTTTAAATTTTGAGTCAAATCATCTAGCAAATAAGTGACATATTTATCAACAATGCCTTTTTTGTCATAGAAGAAAAATATCCCTAAACGATTATTTACATTTTTTTCTAACTTCATTTATTATTTTTATTTCCAATCCTTGTCATAATCAATAACCTAAAAATCATCGTATGAAACCATTTATTTTTAGCATATTTGTATTGTCGTAAAACTCTAATACGTTGGCTCTGGGGAAGTCTTTCAAGTGCAATGTAATTTCTAATTACTGCTTCTTGTTCATCGCCCAGTTCATTTTCTTGTAATATTTTATCCGCTTGCGCTTGTGAGGCATGAATAAGCCACCAATATTTTTCTAGCATTTTTGAAGGTCCAGAAAGCCAAGTTTTTAAGCGTTTTGTAAAAGTCCTAGCCCCTAACACATTGTTATCATGCTGTCGATACAACTCTCCTGGCTGATCAATATAAACCAATTTACCAATCGAAGTTGCTAATAACGCCAAATACCAGTCGTGCATGATAATATTATCTAGTGTCCGCCACTGTTCAGCCAAGGCATGATTAATCATCGCTACACCACCTGTCACCGTATTTTCCGTCAATTCCTGAACTAATTCAGTATTGGCGTGATGACTTTGAGATCGGATCATCGATTGATTCATAACTTGGAGATTTTGATCGACAACACACAAGTCTGTATAAACCATGAGTGGTAACTGGTCAGGATATTGTCGGGCTGCGGCTAACATTGTTTCTAATTTATCTTCTAACCATACATCATCTTGATCACTAAAAAAGTAATAATCCGCTTTATCGTGCTTAATTAAAGTAAAGAAATTTTTGATGACCCCAAAATTTTCACGATCGTGTTCATTGATAAAAACGATACGTGGATCTTGTGCCACAAAAGATTTGATAATCTCAGGTGTTTGATCACTAGACCCATCATCTCTAATCAACAATTGCCAATCTTTAAATGTTTGTTGCTGAATAGAGTCAATTTGTTCTGCCAAAAATTGTTCGCCATTATAGGTCGACATCACAATATTAATTTTCATAGTTTAAAAATAAATCCTCATATTGTTGAACGATAATTGGCCAAGTATAAGATGATAAAATGATTTCTTGAGAGCGTTTTTGTAAATCCTCAGATACCGTTTCAGACAGATTGATTTTTTCAGTCAACTTATCTCTATCAAATAAAACCGCGCTATCCAAAACAACATTTCGATTAAATGTGACATCTAAAACTAAATTCTGACGACTAGACCACATCGCTTCTAGGAGACTCGGATTCGTCCCACCTACTTCATGTCCATGAAGATAGGCCTGAGCATTTTCACGAATTTTCAAGAGTAGATTTTTATCATAAACGGTTCCGACAAATTTTACTCTCTTATCTTGTTCAAACGATGTACTCGCTCGTAAAGATTCATAAAAAGGATTATCTTCATAGTTCGTGACAATCACTAAATCTGACGTTGTTGTTGAAGCCATGAACGATTTTATCAACAGTTCAAAATTGTTTTCTGGTACGAACCTACCTACCATCAAGAAATAATGTCCCTTTTTGATTTGATGGTCATCAAACCACTTGTCATCAGCTTCGCTCGGTTGTGAAACAATCGTTTCTGTCCCATAGGCTAGCACTTTAGAAGTCACGTCACCATATTCAGATTTTAAATAGTCTTCAATCCCTTGATTATCGGAAATGATTAAATCCGCTTTTCGAGTCATCATTTTTTCTGAGAACTTAAGGTATTTTTGTATGGGCTTCGACCACTTGCTTCGACGCCACTCAAGTCCATCAGGATTGACAAACAAGATGCCACCAATTTTATGGATTTTTCTAGCATAGTAAGAGATGATAGCCCCTATTGTATTGCCTAAAATATAAAATACTGGTCGCTCAATTTTTTCATCTGCACAAATCTTCAAAGATAAATTGAGGGCTTTGATATCATAAAAGATAACACGCGCCCCACCGGCTTTAATCGGATTGACATTAAAAACATCCGCACCTCGATAATCAAAATGAGTCCCATTTTCTGTATCTGACAAGTTAGCCACGTGATATTTAATTTGTGATGAAATTTTATGGCTCACTAATTGGTCTGTAAATGTCTCAAAGCCACCATATTTGCCTGGAAGACCTCGTGACCCAATGATAAAGACGTGTTTCATGTTATTTCCTAACTTGCTTAAGCATTTCTTTTAAAGCATCTTGCCAAGTCGGTATGTTAAACCCGACACTCTGTGCTTTCCTCAATGATAGCACAGAATTTTTAGGCCGTTTTGCTTTTTGCAAAAACGCTTCACTATTAACAGGGATAATTTCTACTGGTTTATTTTTTAATATTTCTTTAGCAAAACCATACCAAGTTGTTGGTCCAAGATTGGATAAGTGATAGATGCCAAACGGTTTTTCAAATTCTATTAGATAAAGTATAAATTCAGCGAGTGTTCTAGCCCATGTTGGACAACCATGTTGATCATTAACAACTTCAATCTTCTCTTTTTTATCTGCTAAATCCAACATCGTTGAGACAAAGTTTTTACCATACTTCCCAAACAACCAACTTGTTCTGATTAAGTAGAAATGTTTCAATGTTTCTTGAATTTTTTGCTCAGCAATAACTTTCGTTCTACCATACTCAGTCTGAGGATTTGTCTGTTCATCTTCAGACCAAGTTTCACCGACTGTTTTTTCGCCATCAAAAACATAATCAGACGAGATATAAACAAGCGTTGCGCCATGTGTTGCGGTAGCTTTCGCAATGTTTTCTGTTCCCGTGACATTGATGGCATAGTCAAGCTCTTTACCTTTATCTTCTGCCTTGTCGACTGCTGTATAAGCTGCACAGTGAAAGACTAAGGCTGGTTTGACTTCAGAGAAAACTTTATCCACTTGGTCGGCATCTGTGATATCAAGCTGCGAAACATCAGTTGCGACATAATCTTCGTCACGTTCATCTAGTAAATAACGTAACTCAGTTCCCAACTGACCATTTGCCCCTGTAATCAAAATCATTTAAGTACCTCTTGTGACTTAGCGTAATTGGCTTCAACAGCCGCTTTTTCAGCTTCCCACCAGTCTTTGTTGTCGGTATACCACTTGATTGTCTCTTTCAAGCCAGACTCGAAGTCAGTATGCTTAGGCGCCCAACCGAGCTCTGTGCGAAGTTTCGTATTGTCGATCGCATAGCGCAAGTCATGACCAGCACGATCCGTCACGCGGTCATATGCCGTCGCCTCTTGACCCATTTCAGTCAAGATTTCTTCCAAGACTTCTTTGTTGTTCTTTTCGCCGTCAGCACCGATTAGATAAGTTTCACCGATCACACCTTTTGTAAGGATTGTCCAAACACCTGAAGAATGGTCTTCCGTGTGGATCCAGTCACGGACATTTTTACCATCACCATAAAGTTTTGGACGAATGCCCGCCAAGATATTGGTAATTTGACGTGGGATAAATTTCTCGATATGTTGGTACGGCCCATAGTTGTTTGAACAGTTAGAAATCGTTGCTTTAAGACCGAATGAGCGGACCCATGCGCGAACGATTAAGTCACTCGCTGCTTTTGTAGAAGAATAAGGTGAGCTAGGGTTGTAAGGGGTACGGTCTGTAAATTTCTCCCCTTCACCTTCGCCATGACCTGGTAAATCTTCACGGTAAGGTAAATCACCATAAACTTCATCCGTTGAGACATGGTGGAAACGCAAATCATATTTACGCGCCGCTTGAATTAACGTATAAGTCCCAATGAAGTTAGTATGGATAAACTCATCTTGAGATTTAAGTGAGTTGTCATTGTGTGACTCAGCTGCGTAGTGAACAATAGCGTCTACTTGCGCTGCCAATTTATCAACCAAATCAGCATCAGCAATGTCCCCAACGACAAGCTCAACACGATCACCAAGAATCTCAGCAATGTTGGCTTTGTTGCCAGCATAAGTTAATTTATCTAAAACGATAATTTTTTCAATTTCAGGGTGGTTATTATACACATAGTGTACAAAGTTAGAGCCAATAAAACCCGCGCCACCTGTTACGATTATTTTTTTTAATTCAGTCATTTATTTTACTTCCTTAATCAAGATGTTGAGGCGACTGCTTTGATGTGTAGAATTCTTTTCCGCGACGAGTAATCGCAGGAGTGAATTAGGAAAAAGACGTAAAGACACGACAGTGTCTGCGTACTTTTTATCTATTTCCCTAACACCAAGGAGCCAAAACTCAATTATTTGAACTTCAAGCTAACTTCTAAGAAGATATAGCTTTTACATGTCATGTTTCTATTTTTATACTAATGGCGAACTTTCACGCAACCACGACCACAATCCCCGGTAAAATTTATTAATTTTAGAGGCAGGAAACTCTTGCGTGTCAACAGTTGAGAAGGCATTCGGTGTAACTGCTATCTGATAACCCGCATAATAGGCTGCTTTAACCGTTGCATCTATACAATATTCAGTCTGAGCACCACATATTTCAAGTGAATCAATATCAAGACTATCCAAAGTCTGCTTTAAATCGGTCTGATAAAAGGCATTGGCTTGCGTTTTAGCAATTATACTATCATCAGCCTTAATATCCAATTCAGAAACAAACCGCCACGGCTCACTTCCCACTTTCAATTCACCACTATTATGCTGAATGAAAATGATAGCATCTCCGTTTTCACGGTATTCACGAATACGTTGGTTGACATTTTGAATTACTTTTTCAAACCCAAATAATGGACCAACACCATTTTGTAAATCAATTACCAATAAAGCTGTCGTCATCTTATATTAAACTCCCCAGAACCTCTTATCACCGCTTACAACAAATCAGCAGTCAAAGCTGTCACATCTTTAAGCAAGGGATGATTTTTATCTGCATCACTCACTTCAGCATTGGCAACGTCTTCCCATTTGATGCCAAGCGTTGGGTCAGCATAATTCACAAAGGCATACTTCGGTTTGAGTTCAAGTGCCCAGTAATCGTTCACAAGATAGCTATAGGCCACAACGTCGCTCAACACCTGGAAACCATTGGCAACCCCACGAGGGACGAAGATGCCTTTACTGGCATCAATTTCTGTTTGGTAAACATTACCAAAGCTTTCGCCTTCACGTAAATCAACCCATGCACCAAGTACACGACCATTGTCCGCAACCGAAATGTACTTATCCCAAGGTTCAGCGTGTAAACCACGTAAAACATTTTTTCGAGAAAATGACACATTATTTTGGAGTTTACCTTCAGCGAAAAAGCTTTCTGGAAAACCTAACGGCATCATTTTTTCCTTTTGGAAATTTTCTTTAAACCACCCACGGTTGTCACCATGAACTGGAATATCGAACTCTAACATCCCTGGGATTTCAGCGATTTCGCGCGCAGCTAATTTCTTTTCAAAAAAGTTCTCAGTCATGGATTAGTCAGCCTCCACAAGTCTTAACAAGTATTGACCATATTCGTTTTTCTTCAACGACTGTGCCAATTCAATGACTTGTTCACGTGTGATATAACCCATACGATATGCAATTTCTTCAAGGTTAGCCACTTGAACATTTTGCATACGTTGTACAGTTTCGATATATTGTGCCGCTTCAAGAAGTGACTCATGTGTCCCTGTATCCAACCAAGCAAAACCACGCCCCATCACTTCAACATCCAAATCGCCACGTTTGAGGTAAGCATCATTTACGTCTGTGATTTCAAGTTCGCCACGCGGTGACGGTTTGATATTTTTAGCAATTTCAACAACATCATTATCATAGAAATAAAGACCAGTAATGGCATAGTTTGATTTTGGATGTTCAGGTTTTTCTTCTACTGAGACAGCACGCATGTTATCGTCAAATTCAACAACACCAAAACGTTCTGGATCTTTGACTTGGTAGCCAAAGACTGTCGCGCCTTTTTCTTTAGCCGCAGCACGACCTAACATTTTTGACATACCTGGTCCATAATAGATATTATCTCCAAGGATCAAGGCAACATTATCATCACCAATGAAATCAGCACCGATAATGAAGGCTTGTGCCAAACCATCAGGACTAGGTTGTACCGCATAGCTCAAAGAAATACCGAACTCGCTACCATCACCTAACAATTCTTCAAAACGAGGCGAATCTTGCGGTGTTGAGATAATCAAGATTTCTTTGATACCCGCAAGCATCAAAGTTGAAAGTGGGTAATAAATCATCGGTTTGTCATAGATTGGCATCAATTGTTTACTTGCCGCACGTGTCAACGGATACAAACGTGTTCCTGAACCACCTGCTAAAATAATACCTTTTGTCATGAAAAGCCTCTTTTCTTTTTCTCTTTATCTTTTTTAAGCTCAAACATAGATGTTCTTGATATCGCAGCCGTTAAGATGAAATAATCTCTCATCTCACGTCATGTTACATTTGTGCTCGAATTTCATACCCTATAATTATATCATAATTAACATTAGATGTGCCAATTCCTCATTTAATTCCTGATAAAACAAACAAAAACTCGCCATTCAGCGAGTTTCGTCTTATCGATAATCTGGTGTCATTTTTGTGTTATGATAAACATTTGAAATACGCTCGCTTGCACCCGGTTCTACTGCGTCCAATGCGACTGAAATTTCTTCGTAGGATGCAGCATAATTGCGATCGCGCTCAAATAATTGATACGCCCGCGCAATGCTCTTGGCAATCGCTTCATTCGTTGTTTTGTACCGATTGGCATATTGCATTAAATCTTCCGCCAAACGTGCTTTGTCTACCAATTCATCCGTTGCATCTTTAAGATTCGACAAATCTTCCGTTGTCACATCAACCAAATGATTAACGCCATCAATATTCACTTTCACTTTATTTAATTCTTTAAACAAAGTCTGTACGCGCTCTGATGTCGCAAAGAATTTATCCAAGTAAACTTGTGGCAAACCTGGTAAATTACGTTTTTCAACGTAACGTTTTAAAATTCTAATTTCACGGTCAAAGGTATCAGCTGCATCTTGCGCTGCTTTTTCTTGCTTGCGTAAATCTTGCAAATCATTACTGATTTTAAGTTGGTTTTTCTCAATATCATCAAGTGTAGAAATGATTGTATCAACTTCCTTACCAAGTAAACTGTAAGGTTGTGCATTTTCTTGAATCACATCTAGCAACTCATAGGCACCAGCCTCTAATTGCTCCAATTGCTCTTGATAGCCACGGATCATTCCCATCTCATTACCTGTTAAAACATAGGCTTGAGAAACATGATCAATCTCCAAAAGAAGATTTTTATTGTTTGCTCGTGTATGTGCAATATAATCTTTGATAATACTAGCATTTTTGGCAACATCACGACGCGCCTTGTACTCAGCCTCAAAAATTTCGTAGAGACCATCTAAATTCAACTGAATCTGTTCCAATTGCGCATCAGCACGATCTAATTCAAAGTTTTCAACAAATATAGACGTTTGTTTCAAATCATCTCGAACTTCTTGCAAACGTTCTTCTACTTTTACTGATTCTGGTAATTTAAAATCTTGTGCTAAAAATTCTTGATAGCCTTGTGCCAATTCTTCCAGTTGTTTTGGATATTTAACAGTCATATCCTCAACGATAGCTGGAATACGTTCTGCAATTGCACCTAGGGCAATTGTATGCTCCTCAGCGGTCTCTAAAACTTCAGATGCCTCAATCGGGTCACCTGTTGAATTCAAATCTACAAATTGATTAAATTCAGTTTCGATATTATCTAACTGAGCCTCAAGTTCACCTAGGGCGACACCATATCTGTCTGCATTGTCTGTAATTTCAGCACGCAAAGTCTGGTATAAATCCAAAGAATCTTGAATTTTAGATGAATTAATTGTTTCTTGTTTCGTTAACTCTGAAATCCCCTCACGAATCGACTGCACGTCTTCTTCCATGAGTTCAATCTGACTTTCGGATGCATCAACAGATGCACGTGCGCGAACAAATCTGAATGAATCATTCAATTGTTCTGCTTCAAAAATATGATTTTCTAAATCCGCAAAAGAGTTTGACGACAAATCAATCCATTTTTGATTCCATTCACGAAAAATCGTCTGACTTTGTCCAACCAGATGCAATTTTTTGACGGCATCAATCTCTTCTTGTACTGGCAAATCAAATAAATCTTCTTTACGCTCTTCAAGCGCAATAATTCGATCTTCTGTTTTTTTGCGTAGCACCATCGACGCCACATAAAAAATAACGACGATTGCAAGTAAGACGACGATTGCGATTATGATACTGTTTGGCATTCTATTTACTCTCCATCACGGGTCTATTAATACATTTATATCTTGTTTTCGAATTTACAAATTCCGTGTTTCATTATACCACATTTAAAGCAAAAAATACACCGGAAGTTAAATTTCGGTGTATTTTTTAGTCATTTGATTAATTGATGCTTTAAAAATTAATGGTGTCATATACCAAGCTTAAAATAAAGCTTTTGATACCTTTAATCACGCTTACTATCAAACAACTATTTTATCTTCTTACGATTGATTCGTGATGATTAATTTTCAAGTGCAGCAGCCATTGTTGCTTGTACTTCAGCTTCAAAGTTGTTAGCAGCTTTTTCGATACCTTCGCCAACTTCAAAACGTGCAAATGTAATTGCTTTAGCATCTTTAGACTCAAGGAATTTAGCAACAGTTTTGCTGTCATCCATTACGTAAAGTTGTGACAAAAGCGCATTTTCTTGGTCAATTTGTGTATTATCAACAAAGAATTTGGCCATTTTACCTGGCAAAATTTTGTCCCAGATTTTTTCTGGTTTGCCTTCGGCTTTAAGTTCTTCTTTGAATTCTGCTTCAACTTTTGCTAAAACATCATCAGTCAATTGTGCAGCTGAACCATATTGTGGTACGTGCAAGAATGCTTTACCTGTACGTTTACGGTCTTCGTTTTCAATTTCAATACGTGAAATCAAAGCAGTTGTTTCGCTAACGATGAAGTCATGATCAAGTTCTTCAGCAGACAAAACGCTTGGGCTCATTGCCGCAACGTGCATTGCAACTGTTTTTGAAAGAGACTCATCACCACCTTCGATGACTGTGATAACACCGATGCGACCACCATTATGTTGGTAAGCACCGAAGTTTTGGTCGTCATTTTTTTCGACTAATTGGAAACGACGGAAAGCAATTTTTTCGCCGATTGTTGAAGTTGCTTCAACATAAGCTTCTCCCAAAGTTTTACCAGTAGAAGTTACAATGGCAAGTGCTGCATCGTTGTCAGCTGGTTTGTTTTTAGCAATCAATTCTGCTGTTTCGTTAACCAAAGCAACAAATTGATCATTTTTTGCAACAAAGTCAGTTTCTGAGTTAACTTCAACAAGTGCTGCAACGTTACCGTCAACATAAACACCAGTCAGACCTTCAGCAGCGACGCGGTCAGCTTTTTTAGCTGCTTTTGCAATCCCTTTTTCACGGAGCAAGTCAATCGCTTTGTCCATATCTCCATCAACTTCAACGAGTGCTTTTTTAGCATCCATGATGCCGGCACCAGTTTTTTCACGCAATTCTTTTACTTGAGCTGCAGTAATTGCCATTTTTGATTTCTCCTTTTAGATATTGAGTGGGTTACTTAAATTTTAGAGCATAATATGCTTAAAGTCAAGAAGACTCAATTTAGATAATTAAAGAGGGCTGAGGCGTAGGCCCCGCCCTCTTTCGATTTTTTATGTTAGATATTTGGTAAAACGTCAAGGTCTATCAAACCCAGATGAGTTGTATTTCCCTATTAGTTCTTGAAAAAACACTTCGTGTTTCCTCATTGGTTAATTCAAACTAAGCTTATGCTTAGTTTGAACCTTCCACAACTTCTACCAATTCTTCGATTGATTCAGATGATGCTGGTTCTGATACGTTTGCATCTTCAGCTTCAACAGAATCTTCGCCTTGACGACCTTCGATGATCGCATCAGCCATTTTACCTGTAATCAATTTAACCGCACGAATAGCATCGTCATTGGCAGGGATGATCACGTCAATTGGATCAGGATCTGCGTTTGTATCAACCATAGCTACGATTGGAATATTCAATTTAGTTGCTTCTTGAACAGCGATTTGCTCTTTATGTGGATCCACGATGTAGATAAGATCAGGGATACGTGGCATATCAGCGATACCGCCCAAGAATTTTTCTAAGCGATCACGTTGTTTGTTAAGCAAAACAACTTCTTTTTTAGGAAGGACTTCAAAAGTGCCGTCTTCTTCCATTTTGTTGATTTCTTTCAAACGTGCGATACGTTTTTGGATTGTACCCCAGTTAGTCAAAGTACCACCCAACCAACGGTGGTTGATGTAGTATTGACCAGCACGAGTTGCTTCTTCTTTAACAGCTTCAGCAGCTTGTTTTTTAGTGCCTACGAAGAGAACAACAGCACCGTTTGCTGCAGCTTCGCGTACATAGTTGTAAGCGTCGTCAGCAAGTTTAACTGTTTTTTGTAAATCGATAACGTGAATACCGTTACGTTCTGTAAAGATGTAAGGTTTCATTTTTGGGTTCCAACGGCGTGTTTGGTGACCGAAGTGAACACCCGCTTCGAGTAGTTGTTTCATTGAAATGACTGCCATGAGCTAGTCTCCTTTTAAAATAGTTTTTTTCCTCTTTTGACCGTCAACTCGCCCCGCTACTCACTTTTAAAGCTAGCACTACGGGACGATCATGTCAAAATGTGGTTTAAGTTCCCGCATATTTTTACGGCAACCATTTAATTATACACGGTTTTTCCTGATTTGACAAGACTTATTTGTTGTATTTATCAAACAAATCGCCAATTGTCCCTTTAAAATCAACTTTCTCATCACCAACATAGAGCTCATCTACTTCATAGTGATCTTGAATCGCTGGAATTTCACGATTTTGCAACATTAGAAACTCAGCTATATCTTTAAAAGTTTTAGTTTCTGGCGCATTGCCTGCATTGTGATAAGTAATTTTCATTTGATTTTCCTCCTCTTTTATTATATATCTATTTCTCAGAAATGGCATTTCTCAAGTGTTTATTACTTTTTTAAATGGAGTCGATACATGGCATAACGTGCAACTGGTTGAGCAATCAACATTTCTGTAAGCATCGCAATTGTGAAGTTTCTTGGCCATTTATAAAAGAAATGTTGGAAAGGTGCTAAACTAATTGTTTTCGTTGCAATCATCGCACCTACGATAGTCATTAACACTGACATCATCGCGACATTAATCAAAATCGTTATCGTTATTTTGGCATTAAAGCTATCCGTCTCTTCTGTTATTTTAGCTGCTACCTTTTCTGCAGGCATGTGCGTCAGCAAAACAAAAGCTACGATTGCCACTAACAAAAATGGCATTGACGCAAGGGTATGCCCCCATGTCTCTAAACTAAATCCGACCTCGAATCCTGAAATAACTGGTGCAATGATATTAACCGAAATAATGGCGACTATCGCAAGAAATAAAACAAATTCTTTGCCGTTTCGGGGTAACTTCATATAAAAATCCATTGGGTAATTAACCTCTTCTTTTCTATATATTTACTGCAAAAACAGCGCAAAGGGCACCCGACTAAAATCGGGTAGCAACCTTTACGCTGAACCATTATACGCAGTAAATTATCTTTAGTATAACACAAATATTTTTTCTTCGTAAGTAAAAAATCACGAAATTCAATGCGATTTTTTCACCATCTAACCGAGTGACGTTCCTTCTGATAACGACCACTTGTCGCAATATCAACCAAGGCCATCGCATAGTCAGCATACGATATTTGACTCACACCCTTATCGTCCGTCGTAAAAACTTCCCCCTCAATCACGTAGTGACCCTTTCTTTCCCCATCCGCGACAAAATCAGCCGCTGGCGAAATATAAGTCCAATCAACATCAAGTGTCCGCAAACGCGCCAATCCTTCACCCATTGCACTCGCAAGTGGTTTAAAAGCATCCGGAAAACCAGAACTATCTTTTAAAGCCACCGTGTGACTCGCATCCAAATAGAGAGACCCCGCACCTCCAACAACAACCAAACGTGCATTCGGTGCCAGAATAGCAGCCAAATGCTCTAAAGATGTGGTGTGTTGTTGAAGTGCCTCCGGCGCCCAGGCGCCAAATGCGTCAATCACAATATCAAAGTTTTTCACATCAGAAACGGTTAACTCAAATAAATCTTTAATAATAACTTGACTGGCTTGTGTTTTGTTTGCTTGACGGACAGCCACTGTCACATCCAAATCACGCGCTATCAGTTCATTCACAATCTTTTGACCCGCTTTACCATTTGCCGCGACAACTAAAAATTTGCTCATCTTATTTACCCCTTATTTTCTATATCAACTTGCTATATCTTGACTACAAGTATATAATAACTTATAAGTAGAAAAAATGTAAGTAGGCACTATTATATTACCTAGGTATCTTTTTGTAACTATTGGAGGTTTGCATCATCGAAAATGAAAAATCACTCCCCGCGTGACCTGTAGAATTAACCCTTTCTCTTATCGGCAATAAATGGAAATTCTTAATCATCCGTGACCTATTAGTTGAAACAAAGCGTTTTAGTGTCTTAAAACGTTCCATTGGTAGTATTTCCCAAAAAGTATTAACTGATAATCTGAGACAACTCGAAACATCTGGTATTGTCACGCGCAAAGTTTATGCAGAGGTTCCCCCACGCGTGGAATATTCCTTAACACCGCTTGGGCAATCTTTAGATACTGTTCTCAATTCTATGATGACCTGGGGAGAGCACTACAAAAACAAATATGAGCCATAAAATTTATCAAAAAACCTCTTGAACTTAAATCAAGAGGTTTTTTGACTGTCTTTCTCTAAAGTTACATTGTACCACTATGACACCGTTGTTTATGACACGAGATTAGCTTCTTGATTCACAAGGTGTAATATTTGATCACGCTTATCTCTGACAATATCAGATAAAATCTCTGGCTGCAAGCTAGCACTTTCACTAATTGGCAACCACAAGATATCTTGACTTTCAAAATCGAGTGCTGATTGGTCAAACTCTAAAGTATTAGTCGTTACGTTATAGACATATAAAAACTCATGATAAAATGTGTCATCATATTTGAAATAATTCTCTATCATCGCACATAAACTAGCCGCTTCCACAATTAAGCCTGTTTCCTCAGCTACTTCACGGCTAATCGCGGCTTGCGTTGTTTCTCCGAGGGCAACGCGTCCGCCTACTAAAGAGATTGTCCCGTTAGGCCATTGTGATACCAAAATCTTATCATCTTGTTGAATGATTGCGGCAACTCGAATATTTAAGCGACCTTCCGCAATATCTACTGTCAAATCTTGTGTCATTTAATCCTCCACCATTTCAATTGTTGACTCAAAATATTGTGCCATAAACGCGATTCTTGTCATGATGTCATCGGTTGTATAACTTTTTCCGAAGTCTGTCACCACCCACTTGGTCTCAACATCATCCTCACGGTGGACGACTGCGATTAACTCTCCTGTAAAACTCTCCAGAGGCTTGTCATCTTCCGTTAAAATGTAGACATCCTGCGCCTCCCCATCACCACCTATTACCCCCGCGACGTAGCCGTAATTTACGGGATAAATCGTGCCATGGTGATTAAAACCTACGGGTCGGTCAATGGTCACGGCTAGTGTCAGTTTTTCCATCAAAACACTTTTCTAAAGTTTGCTTGTGATTTAACCCGTTCGTAGCCCACTCGCTCGTAAAATAAGTGAGCATCGTGTCGACCTTCCCCTGAATTCAAGCGAATACCTGATGCGCCGTCAGTTTGTGCAAAATCTTCTGCTGCTTGCATCAGACTTTTACCGACACCTTGCCCTTGAAATTGCTCAAAAACAGCTAGCCCTAATATATTTTTATAGGGAATGGCATATGTCACGTCATAGTCCTGAATGTGAACATAGCCAGCAGGTTCCCCATCAACAAAAGCCACAAAAATTTGATTAGCAGGTTTTGACAAAACGTCTAGTAGACGTGTTTGACTAAACACTTCATCTAAATCATAACCTAGCGTCTCTTGACCAAGTCGATAAATCATCGCATGGTCATCAATTCTTGCTTTTCTCACTTCAATCATGTTTTGTCTCCTATTTCAGAAAAACTAAAAATCAATTCAAGCATTGAACGCTGATAAGGAAAGAAAGTGCCTTCTTTCATCATGCACATCACCTCATCATAACTCGCCCACTTAACCCCCTGCACTTCTGTAGGCTGTAAATTCAGCTTTCCCAAATTCAGGTCCTGATGAACGATATATTCATCAGCAAAGCCATTCGGAAAGTGTATCCAAAAATAGGGTACGGTTTGTGCTAAATCAATTTCTAACCCTAATTCTTCGAAAACTTCACGCTCAGCTGCCTCTCTGCTTGTCTCTCCAGCTTGCACACCACCGCCCACGCTAATATCCCAATAGCCAGGCCAATCAGGCTTATGGGGCTGACGTTGCTGAATCAAGAGTTGATTTTGCGTATTCATAATATTCACATGGACAATCAACTGATGCTCACCACCTTTAAGTTTCTGGTTGCGCTCAGCTGTTCTCCCAGTTCGGTTACGCTCATCATCATAAATATCAAACAGTTCCATAGCACCCCTCCATTTTGCCATAGTATAACATATTTATAAACACCAAGCACAAAAAAACTTACAAGCATTTGTTTGTAAGTTTTTTTAGACATCATATTCGCTTAGCCTTTATAGTCATAAGCTATTTCAATGATACCTTTCAATTCAGAGATCAAAGGTTCTTTTGGATTAGCAGTTGTACATTGGTCTTCATAAGCTTTTTCAGCCAAGTGATCAATTTCTGCATCCATTTGTTTCTTAGTCAAGCCTTGTGCTTGCCAATTCATTTCGATACCAGTTGCGATACCAAGATTGTAAACAGCAGTTGCAAGTGCTTCAACTAATTCAGCAGTAGTGTTACCTTTAAGGCCTAAGAAACGCGCAATGTCTGCATAATCTTCATCCGCACGGAAGAAGTCATATTTAGGGAACATCGCATGTTTTTGAGGGTCTTTCGCGTTGTAACGGATGATATGTGGTAACAGAATCGCATTTGTACGTCCGTGAGGAATATTCCAAGCACCACCAACTTTGTGGGCGATTGAGTGACAAATACCGAGGAAGGCATTGGCGAAGGCCATACCAGCCATTGTAGAGGCATTATGCATTTTCTCACGAGATTCAGCATCACCAGTCTTAACTGATTTTTCAAGATATTCAAAGACAATCTTGATAGCTTGCAATGACAGACCACGTGTATAGTCAGATGCCATAACTGAAACATATGATTCAATCGCGTGTGTCAAGACGTCCATACCTGTATCAGCAGTCACGCTAGCTGGTACTGACATCACGAGTTGTGGGTCGATGATTGCTACATCTGGCGTCAAAGCGTAGTCAGCAAGTGGGTATTTAGTATGATCTTCCGAGTCAGTAATAACCGCAAATGGTGTTACTTCTGAACCTGTACCAGATGTTGTTGGAATACAGATGAAGGTTGCTTTTTCAGCGTATTCAATCTTATAAGCACGCTTACGGATATCAAGGAATTTTTGTTTAGCGCCGAAGAATGATGTATCTGGGTGTTCGAAGAACATCCACATACCTTTAGCCGCATCCATTGCTGAACCACCACCGAGTGCGATAACCACATCCGGTTGGAAACTATTGAACATTTCAAGACCTTTATAAACGGTGTTTGTAGACGGGTTAGGTTCTACATCAGAGAAAACTTCAACACGTGGGTCATGAGGATTTTTTTCAAGTTGTTTACGAACAAGGTCAGCATAGCCAAATTGAACCATACCTGGGTCACAAACAAGCATGACACGTTCAGCTTTAATTTGTTGCAAGTAAGTGATTGAATTTTTTTCAAAGTAAACTTTTGGTGGCAATTTGAACCATTGCATATTATTTCTCCGTTTAGCAAGCGTTTTAACGTTAATCAAATCTACTGCTGATACGTTATGTGAAACTGAGTTATGACCATATGAACCACAACCAAGTGTCAATGATGGCAACATTTCATTGTAAATATTACCAATACCACCTTCAGCTGCTGGCGTATTCACAAGGATACGACAAGCTTTCATGCGAATACCAAACTGGATTTGCAAGTCTTCATCTTCTGTGTGGATAACAGCCGTATGACCAAGACCACCAAGGTCAAGCATCGCTTCACAAAGGTCAAGACCTTCTTCAGTTGAATTAGCTTTAACCATTGCCAAGACTGGTGATAATTTTTCACGTGATAACGGGAAGTCAGCACCAACACCAGCAATTTCAACGATGAGCAATTTTGTTTCTTCTGGTACTTTGATCCCTGCTAATTCAGCGATATATTTAGCTGAGTAACCAACGATTTTAGGGTTAACCGCATGACCGTCAGGTAACATGACTGCTGCTTGAAGTTTTGCCAATTCAGCTTTAGATGATACGATATATGCATTGTGTGCCAAGAATTCTTCTTTAACTTCGTTGTAAACTTCGTTATCAACGATGATTGCTTGCTCAGACGCACAAATCATACCGTTGTCAAATGTTTTCGAAAGGAACAAGTCATTCACTGCACGTTTGATTTTAGCATCTTTTGTAATATAAGCAGGTGTATTACCAGGGCCTACACCAAGTGCTGGTTTACCAGTTGAGTAAGCTGATTTAACCATGCCTGCACCACCAGTTGCCAAGACCGTTGCAATTGTTGGGTGGTTCATCAAAAGACCAGTCGCTTCAATTGAAGGTGTTGTTACCCATTGGATACAGTCTTCAGGCGCACCTGCTGCAACTGCGGCATCTAAGACGATTTGTGCTGCTGCTGCAGAAGATTTTTGTGCTGACGGATGGAAAGCAAAGATGATTGGATTACGTGTTTTAATCGCAATCATAGATTTGAAAATTGTTGTTGACGTTGGGTTAGTTGTTGGGGTTACACCGCAGATAACGCCGACTGGTTCAGCAATTTCAACGATACCAGCTTCTTTATCTTCATTGATAACGCCAACTGTTTTGTTATCTTTGATCGCGTTCCAAATATACTCAGACGCATACATATTTTTGATGGCTTTATCTTCATAGATACCGCGACCAGTTTCTTCCACGGCCAATTTGGCAAGTGGCATGTGTTTGTCAAGCGCTGCCATACTCATTTCATGCACGATATGGTCGATTTGTTCTTGATTTAATTTTTCAAGACCTTTGAGCGCTTCTGCCCCTTTAACAGCAAGCTCATCAATCATGCCAGCAACGTCAAATGTTTCAGTTTTCTCTACAGTTTTTGTAGCCATCTTTTCTCTCCTTAAATTTGAACTTCGAGTTTACCTTCTAGTCAAAAAGATTTTTGCCCTCACAAGTCACGCTTGTTCACGACAACCCCTTATTTTCTATCAAAGTGGTAATACCTTCAGCATCATGCCTAAAAATGGTAGTTACGATTAGGTTTAGATAAGTTAGTGAAATAATTAACTTACCTTTATGACCTTATTATATCACACTGAAAGCGTTTGTAAAGTGATATTTAAAAATTTATCATTTGTGAAATTATCAACTTTGTGAATTTATTAATTAATTCGTTTTTAACACCGTAAAATCAAGCAACTTTTTTCACAAAGTCATCAAAAAAAGTTGCTCAGAAAATAATTTCACAATCTTCTGAGCAACTTTTCTTTTTTCCTGAGCTGGTGAACTCAAGGTTATTTTTTAAGATTTCTCCAAATAATTAATGGCATCCTGCACTGTTTTTACAGGTACAATCTTCATCTTGGTGTTCAATTTTTTAGCAGCAGCTAGTGCCTCTTGATAGTTTGATTTAACATCAGGCTCAGCTTTTTTCATTTCTTTCGTAATTTCATCATCAGGCGCTAAGAAAATTTTAGCACCATTTCGACTCGCGGTAGCTATTTTTTTATCAATCCCACCAATTCGCCCAATCTTACCATCCTTTTCAATTGTCCCAGTACCAGCAATTTCTCGACCTCGCGTTAAATCCTGACCTGTCAATTGAGCGTAAATTTCAAGCGTGAACATCATTCCGGCTGACGGACCTCCAATCGACCCTGCATCAATTGTCACTTCTGGCCTACTCTTAATGGCTGTGTGGTCAACCAGTGTAATCCCAATACCAGCCTTGCCATCTGAAATCTTAATCGTTTTACCATCTGCTGACTTGGACGCCCCCGATTCATCCAAGTACTGAACCGAAATCTTAGCACCAATCTTTTGAGATTTGATATAGGTCATTAATTCTTCAGATGATTTGAAACTTTGCCCATTGACACCCGTCACCGTATCTGCGATATGCAAGACATCCTTAAACGTTGACTCCTTCATCACATCTAAGACATATACGCCCTTATATTCTAAATCAAAGGGCTTACCAGCCAGTTTAAACGCCTCATATATAGCAGCATTCTGCGCACTTGCCATGTAAAAAGCATTCATTCGCGTATAGTCAGCGTCCGACTGATTTCCCATCATATCTTCTTTACTATAAACATCCGTAAAATCCGTTAACGCTGCATAAATCAAACTTGCACCCGTTGCCCGCATCATTGAAACAGTCGTTAAATTTAAAGACCCTTTTTCTGATTTTTTGGACAATGGTGCTTGATCGACCTTAATCATCTCAACAACATTTTCAGTCGTGCCAGGCATCTCAACATAGTACGGTAGGGGGAGTAGAACACCAAGTAGGATTAGAATACCAACAACGCTAACAATCCCCCAACGTTTTGTTATAAATGACTTTTTATTTTTGCTCAAATTTTTTCTCCAATTCAAGTGCGACAAGCTCCGGCACCCATTTTGACACATCAACACCAAAGTGTGCTAATTCTTTCATTCTCGAGCTACTCACATACTGAAGTTCTGGACTGGCCGCGAGCAGAACAGTCTCAACACCGGTCATCTCTTGGTTAAAATAAATCATGGCTGACTCATAGTCTAGGTCTTGCGCATTTCTCACGCTTCGAACTAGGGCCGTCACGCCCAATTTCTGAGCAACATTGACCGTTAAATCCGATTCGTGAACGATGATTTCAATGTGCTCAGAATCCGTCAGTAGTTGGCGCATTATCTCTGCCCGCTCAATTGATGAAAAGAAGGGATTTTTATTGTCGTTGTTGAAAATACCGACATAAAGTTTATCGAAAAGTTTTGCAGCGCGGTGGATGATATCCAAATGACCATTGGTAATTGGGTCAAATGTCCCTGTATATAAACCGATCTTCATTTATAAACTACCTCAAATTCTTCGTATAATAACGCAAGTTTGTCTTCATCATAGACTAAATTTTCTTTGATAAAAGCCGTCTTAAAAAAAGCACGATGTACTGCCTGCCAGTAGGCGACTGATAAATCGCCTTCACCTTCTAAACGCGCCATTTCTTCTGTTACATCATTGAACAT
Organism: Pseudolactococcus laudensis; assembly: GCF_013449735.1. Classification (GTDB taxonomy): domain Bacteria; phylum Bacillota; class Bacilli; order Lactobacillales; family Streptococcaceae; genus Pseudolactococcus; species Pseudolactococcus laudensis. The sequence continues at coordinate 2,138 of NZ_JACBNY010000020.1, read as the reverse complement.
AAAACGTTTAATTTTTTTAGTCTGCAAAATCGCAATCGGTTCATTCGAACCATTTAACAAAATATCATAGACTTTGTTCTCTGTTGGAAAAGCAATCCCTTCAAGTTCATAGAAAACAACCGCAGAAGTAGTGCCTGTTTTCTTACCTTCAAGCACAAGTTGACCTAAGTCATCCGCCATTTCAGCTGTCGCTCCAAATGACCAGCTTGAACCAAATATTGGTGATTCAATGTCAGCAGCCGCTTCAAACTTCTGCCAATATGCCTTTTCAATTGCGTTCATATAGACTCACTTTCGAAATACCATAAGTTTTTTGCTTAATAAGGCTGAAGGTCGCTATGGTATCGGGTAGCTCAACAGATTTATCTGTTTCACAAACAATCATCACATCTGGCGATAGAAGTCCTCTATCTTCTAGTTTTTCAATATCCTTAACAATTTGTTCTTTAGCATAGGGTGGGTCTAAAAACACTAAATCGAAAGGCTCATTTAATAATGAAATGGCTTTATCTGATGTCATTTTCATCAAGGTAAAGCGCTCATTATCTTTTGTCATGTCAATATTAGCTTGAATCACTTGCTGGGCCTGCCGATCTTTTTCGACCATGATCGCCCTATCACATCCACGAGAAATCGCTTCAATTGCAAGACCACCTGAACCCGAATATAAATCTAAAACAAGTCCACCCTCAAAGTATTGTCCAAGCATAGAAAAAATAGCTGCTCTGACTTTATCTCCTGTAGGACGTGTGTTTTTACCCTCTAATGTTTTGAGGGTTCTACCCCCATATTCTCCCGAAACAACTCTCATTTCATCACCTCAGTTATCTCTTTTTATTATAACAAATTTAAGTCAATAATCGTATGTACAAAAAAACGACTGAAATCAGTCGTCAATTATCGGGAAGACAGGATTCGAACCTGCGACACCTTGGTCCCAAACCAAGTACTCTACCAAGCTGAGCTACTTCCCGATTTATATCATGTATTGGCAACTTGTCTTGACTACGTCAAGCTCACTGCGTTCTGATTGCTCTCGCAATCAGAACTTCCCATACATATTTCAACGCTACGCTGATAAGCTAGCTTATCGACTTTCGCTTTTGAAATATGCACCCTGCAGGATTCGAACCTGCAACCGCCTGATTCGTAGTCAGGTACTCTATCCAGTTGAGCCAAGGGTGCTCCTTAAAGTAAAATCCACCGCTATCTCTAGCGATGCCGAGGACCGGAATCGAACCGGTACGAAGGTCACCCTTCGCAGGATTTTAAGTCCTGTGCGTCTGCCAGTTCCGCCACCCCGGCTTACCTCTAGCATAAGCGAAAGACGGGGTTCGAACCCGCGACCCCCACCTTGGCAAGGTGATGTTCTACCACTGAACTACTTTCGCATATCTATTTATTTAATTAATGCCGGCTACATGATTTGAACACGCGACCCTCTGATTACAAATCAGATGCTCTACCAACTGAGCTAAGCCGGCTAAGGCATATTTAACCCAAGTCAAACAATCGCTCAACTCAGTTAAACAATGCGGATGAAGGGACTTGAACCCCCACGCCGTAAAGCGCTAGATCCTAAATCTAGTGCGTCTGCCAATTCCGCCACATCCGCTTTATGACCCGTGCTGGGCTCGAACCAGCGACCCATTGATTAAAAGTCAATTGCTCTACCAACTGAGCTAACGAGTCAATACTTGGTACCCACAATTCCTTGTGGTTTTAAAACATTACTTTATGTTTTAACGGTCTCGACGGGACTTGAACCCGCGATCTTCGCCGTGACAGGGCGACGTGATAACCACTACACTACGAGACCTAATGGGAGTTGAGGGGTTCGAACCCCCGACCCTCTGCTTGTAAGGCAGATGCTCTCCCAGCTGAGCTAAACTCCCATGGTGGGAGCTTAACTCAACTGACCTGTTTCTACGGTTGCTACGCAATCCTCGAAACAAACGCTACGCGTTAGCTGAGCTAAACTCCCAATAAAAGCGGCTTCTCAGTCGCTTTAATTCGCTTGGCACCGACCATATCTCACAGGGGGCAACCCCCAACTACTTCCGGCGTAATGAGACTTAACTGCTGTGTTCGACATGGGAACAGGTGTATCTCTCATGCAATAAGCACCAAACTGGTTT
>NZ_JACBNY010000002.1 GCF_013449735.1 Pseudolactococcus laudensis | reverse complement strand
TACTTGGTTCGTTTCTGTTTTATTCAGTTTTCAAAGGTCTATTTTGTTTCAGCTGTTCTTACGAGACAACTATTTAATTCTACCAAAACTTTTTTGACTTGTCAACACCTTTCTGAAAAGTTTTTTTATTTTCTTTTCTTTCGTTCGTGACCTGTCGTTTTGAGTACTTTATTATCTTATCAAATCTGGCTTAACATGTCAACACTTTTTTGAAAAATTTTTGTTTTTATTTTTAATCTTTAAAATAAATTATATCCTGAAGGTTTATTCTCACTCCTTAATACTTAATTTTAGATCAGTTTAAGCTCCACACACTATCGTTTTTGTTCTTTATCTTAACAACAAGGTTAATTAAAACACCTAAAATTGCCTTTATTGACAAGGTAATTTTAGGTGTTTCTATATTAGATATTTTAGACCAATAAGTTATATAAACTTTCTTGTCCTTTTAAATCAATAAATTTACTATCAAATGCTGCTAGTCGTTCAATGAGTTGAGCTTGGTCGTGTTTGTTCGACAACAAAATGCCTATCAAAACCGGACCAGTACCTTTATTCGCTCGTTTAATATATTCAAAACGCGTAATATCATCATGAGGTCCTAAGATATCATTGACAAATTCACGTAGGGCACCTGGTCTTTGAGGAAAGTTTACAACAAAGTAATGTTTGAGGCCTTCATAAATTAAACTTTTTTCTTCAATCTCTTGCATCCGATTGATATCGTTATTTCCACCAGATATAATGCAAACAATTGTCTGACCTTTTATCTCATCTTTGATTAATTCTAACGCTGCAACACTAGTTGCACCAGCTGGTTCAACTACGATACCCTGTTTAGAGTAGAGGTCTAAAATCGTACTGGATATTAATCCTTCATCCGTATGCAGAAGTTCATTGACATTTTTCTTGGCAATTTGATAGGTTAACTGTCCCACTTTTTGAACAGCAATACCATCTGCAAATTTATCAATTGTCTCAAGTTTAACTGGACCATTATTGTCAAATGCTGCTTGCATCGACCTAGCGCCCGATGCTTCTACTCCAATAACTTTGGTTTCTGGACTCGCATGTTTTGCATAGAGTGAAACACCCGAAATCAAGCCACCTCCGCCAACTGCAGCTAGAAGTGTATCAATTTTAAGGTTATCTTGCTTAGCTGTTTCAAAAATTTCTACGGCAACAGTGCCTTGACCTGAAATCACATCGGGATTATCAAACGGGTCGATAAATGTTTTATTTTCACGGCGCGCATAGTCAATAGCTGCTGTCGCAGACTCATCAAACGTATCACCAACAAGTGCAATTTCTGCATAATCTCCGCCAAAAAATTTAACTTGTGTAATTTTTTGTTGTGGTGTGGTTGTCGGCATGAAAATTGTTGCAGGGATTTTCAATTCTTGACAGGTATAAGCTACGCCTTGCGCATGATTTCCCGCACTGGCACAAACAACACCACATTTTAATTTATCTTGAGGTAAATTATGAATTGCATAATAAGCTCCTCGCAACTTAAATGACCGTACTTTCTGGACATTTTCTTGCTTGAGATAAATATTCGCATCATATTTTTCAGATAAATAGCTATCTCGTCTCATCGGTGTTTGAATGACAACATCTTTCAATACATCGTTAGCAGCCAATACATCTTTGTAAGTTACCATAAAATTAGATTCCTTCATTTTTTCAAACAAATCAAAAAGAAAAGCTGAGACCAAGCTCAGCTTTCTTCCAAGTTAAAAACGATAGACAGTTTTGTCTGTATTTTTGGCTTAGTTATAGATTTTGAAAGCTGCATCATCGTTTGCTTGCGTAAATGGCATCGCCTTACGCAATTCAGCACCAACTTTTTCAATTTCAAGGTCTGCTGCAGCAGCACGGAAAGCCTTCATTTTCGGATTACCAGCTTTGTAGTCTTCTACGAAATCTTTTGCAAAAGCACCAGTTTGGATGTCATTGAGGACTTTTTTCATGTTTGCTTTAACTTCAGCTGTGATGATTTGTGGTCCAGCGATATAGTCACCATATTCTGCTGTATTTGAAATAGATTGACGCATTTTCTTGAAACCACCCTCATACAAAAGGTCAACGATAAGTTTCAATTCATGTAAAACTTCAAAATACGCTAATTCTGGTGCATAACCTGCTTCTGTTAAAGTCTCAAAACCTGCTTCAATCAAGGCAGTTGTGCCACCACAAAGGACTGCTTGTTCACCGAACAAATCTTCTTCAGTTTCTTCTTTAAAGCTTGTTTCAAGCATACCAACACGTGCACCACCTGCTGCTCGGCCCCAGTCCATGGCAATATCTCGCGCATTTCCTGTTGCATCTTGATAGACAGCGAAGAGTGCTGGTACACCAAAACCTTCCGTATAAGTACGACGTACTAAGTGGCCTGGGCCTTTAGGAGCAAGCATGAAAACGTCAACTGTTTCTGGTGCTTTAATGTAACCAAAATGAATATTAAAGCCATGACCAAAACCGAGTGCTGCACCATCTTTTAGATTAGGGGCAATATCTTTCGTGTATAGATCAGCTTGAATTTCATCTGGTGCCAAAATCATAATAACATCAGATTTTGCAACGGCTTCTGCCACTGGATAAACATCAAAACCATCTTCTTTAGCAGCGTCAAATGATTTACCAGCACGCACACCAATGATGACATTTTCACCTGAATCACGCAAGTTTTGGGCATGTGCATGGCCTTGTGAGCCATAACCAATTACTGCAATTTGTTTGCCAGCAAGTGCTGGTGTTTTTACGTCGTTTTCATAATACATCGTTACTGCCATCGTTTAAAATCTCCTATAAGCTTTTTTTGTGTCTATCTTTTTATGAACATTGGTAATTATCTGTCAATTAGCAAAAGATAGAAAATTCAATCAATTTTTAAATATGATATAATTTTACGACTTTTCAGACAATTTGTCAAGGATAAATATAATACTTTTAATTATGTTCGTCTTTTAATCTCGTGTAAAACCTGTGACGCCAGTTCTAGCAATATTTTTTATGCCATAAGGCTTAACCACTCTTAATAATGCTTCGATTTTATCGTAGCCTCCAGTTAATTGAATGGTTACTATTTTAGGTGCAACATCAACGACACTGGCACGAAAAGGTTGAATCATCGCAAATAATTCTGCTCGAATATTAGCAGGTGCTGATACCTTAACGAGAATCACTTCTCGTTCAATATGTGGTACATCTGTAATATCACGTACGCGCAAAACATCAACTTGACGGTTCAGTTGCTTAATGATTTGTTCGACCTCATCGATACTTTCAACATCAATGATAATCGTTATTCTTGAAATATGTGGAACATCTGTATGTCCAACAGAAATACTTTCAATATTAACTTGACGACGTGATAAGACACCTGTGAATCGATTCAGAACACCTGTTGAATTATTGAGTTTGGCTGTTAACATTCTACGCATTGAATTTCACCCCCAACATTTGGTCATTATGCCAACCTGCTGGCACCATCGGATAGACTTGTTCTTCCCTAGAAATACCAACTTCCAATACCATTGGTACATTTTCTGTGATAACTTTTAAATCTTCAGCAATTGTTTGAGGATTTAAAAATTTATCATGCTTAAGCCCATAAGCCTCAGCTAATAATTGGAAGTCAGGTTCAAAATCAAAGACAGATTGACTTCGACGTTCTTCATAGAACTTTTCTTGCCACTGACGTACCATTCCCAGCGAGTGATTATTAAAGAGCACAACTTTGATTGGCACATGATAACCATTTAAAATTGCTAATTCTTGGTTAGTCATTTGGAATCCACCATCACCAACAAAAACGATAACTTCTTTATCTGGATTGGCTAATTTGGCCCCAATGGCTGCAGGAATACCAAAGCCCATAGTCCCGAGTCCACCACTTGTAATCAGTTGACGATTGCTCTTATACGGATACCATTGTGCTGCCCACATCTGGTGCTGCCCAACATCTGTCACAATGATAGCATCACCGTTGGTCAGCTCACCAATTAACTTGATAACTTCCTGTGGTTTATTATAGTCAACCTCAGGTTCATAACTGTATGGTGCTCTTTGCGCATTGTCCTGAACTTGTTCAAGCCATTTTGAAAAATTAGTCGTAGGCGCTTCAATCTCAAGTAAGATTTCCAAAGCACGCTTTGCATCTCCTACAACTGGTAAATGCGTTTTGACAATTTTGCCAATCTCTGCTGGATCAATATCAATATGTGCTACCGTCGCCTCCTTCAAAAACAAGGAAGGATTTGAGGCCAATCGATCATCGAATCTACTCCCAAAATTAATGAGGTAGTCAGTTTCAGCTAATGCCATATTGGCAGCATAAGACCCATGCATTCCTCCCATACCTAAAAATAAAGGATTTTCAACTGGTATCGCACCTAATCCAAGTAGACTAGAAACAACTGGAATTTGATATCTTTCAGCAAATTGGGCTAATGCAAGATTACCATTTGAATAGTTAACGCCACCACCCACTAAAATTAGCGGACGTTTCTTTTTAGCTAACAACTCAACAATTTTTTTCAATTGCTTGGCATTTGGTTCAACAGTTGGATTATAAGAAGGCAAGTCAATTGTCACATCATTAATATAATCAACTTCTTGAGCTGCGACATCTTTAGGCAAATCAATGACAACTGGACCTGGACGTCCTGTCGTTGCAATGTGAACCGCCTCCGTAATCACGTGAGGGATGTCTTGTGTTTCACGAATCTGATAGTTATATTTGGTAATTGGCATCGTAACACCAATAATATCAGCTTCCTGAAAAGCATCCTTACCAATACCAGGCGTTGCCACTTGACCAGTAAAAACTAGCATCGGTACTGAATCTGCATTGGCATCCGCAATACCTGTAATCGCGTTCGTTGCCCCAGGACCTGATGTGACCAAAGCAACACCTAATTTACCTGATGATTTAGCATACCCTTCTGCTTCGTGTGTTGCCCCTTGTTCATGGCGAGCAAGAATATGCTGAATCCCTTCATAATCATAAATGGCATCATAGAGCGGTAAAACTGCGCCACCTGGATAGCCAAAAATAGTGTCAACCCCCAAATTTTTAAGGGTATCAAGGACGAGTTGCGAACCACTTTTTGGGGTTTCAAGTTTTATTTGTTTCAATATTAGCTCTCCCTTCAAGGATTTTCATATTTCGAAATTTCTGAAAATTATGAATTATGTTTAGATTTTAACACTTTTGTCCTTTTTTTTCAAGTGATTTCGGTATAATTTGAATTATAAAACTTCTAATATTTATCCCGATTTACCTGACAGAAACTCAGAATTCAAATGTGCGATTTCAATCAATGTTTAAAGTATCATATCTCTTAAAAATATCAGATAAAATTGTCTTCTTAATCAAAACAACTGGTTGACTCGACCAGTTGTTTTTAATTATCAATGCTAAAACTTATTAAAAATCTGTGATACAACCATGTGCGGCGTCATCTGTTAATTTTGCAAATTTTGCAAGGACACCACGAGTCGCTTTAGGTGCTGGTTGTTGATAGGCAGCGCGACGTTTTGCCAACTCTTCATCAGATACTTTCAGATTAATGGTGTTGTTAATGGCGTCAATTTCGATGATATCATCATCTTCAACGAGACCAATCACACCACCTTTAACGGCTTCAGGGACAATATGTCCGACAACAAAGCCATGTGTCCCGCCAGAGAAACGCCCATCTGTGATCAAGGCTACTGATTTCCCTAATCCTGCACCAATCAACGCAGATGTTGGTTTCAGCATTTCTGGCATCCCAGGCGCCCCGACTGGACCGATATTCTTAATGACTGCAACATCACCGGCGTGTAAACGCCCGGTCTCAATCCCTTCGATGAAATGTTGTTCACCATTAAAGACACGTGCTGTTCCAGTGAACTGCTCACCTTCTTTACCCGAAATTTTAGCGACTGAACCGCCTGATGCGAGGTTACCATAGAGGATTTGTAAATGCCCTGTGGCTTTGATTGGTTGATCAAAGGGTCTGATGATATCCTGAAGGTCAAAGTCTAAATCTGCTGCGTTCTCTAGGTTTTCTGCTAGTGTTTTACCAGTGACCGTCATTCGGTCACCATGGATGCGACCTTCTTTAAGGAGAAATTTAAGGACAGCTGGTAGACCACCAATCCGATGTAAATCTTCTTGCATATATTTACCCGAAGGTTTGAAGTCACCGATAACAGGTGTACGGTCAGAAATGGCTTGGAAATCGTCCTGTGTGAGGTCAATCCCAACTGTACGTGCCATGGCAATCAAATGTAAAACAGCATTAGTTGAGCCGCCAAGTACCATGACAACTGTAATGGCATCTTCAAAGGCTTCACGCGTCATGATGTCACTCGGTTTAATATCCCGAGCTAGAAGTGTTTTCATGTATTCACCGACAGATGCTGCTTCACGTTGTTTTTCATCAGATTTGGCTGGATTTGTTGATGAAAATGGTAGGGTCATCCCAAGTGTTTCAATCGCAGCAGCCATTGTATTAGCTGTATACATACCACCACAAGCACCTTGACCTGGAATAGCGTTAGAAATCACACCATGATAGTCTTCATCGGAAATATTGCCAGTTAATTTTTCACCTAATGCTTCAAAGGCTGAAACAATATTGAGAGACTGACCATTATATTCTCCGTGCTCAATCGTTCCACCATAAACCATAATAGAAGGACGGTCCAAACGCGCCATACCGATAATCGTTCCAGGCATGTTTTTATCACAACCAGGAATGCCTACAATCCCATCATAATACTCACCACCTGCATTTGTCTCAATTGAGTCTGCAATTACCTCACGTGATACAAGCGAATAACGCATCCCATCTGTTCCGTTAGCAATACCATCAGAAACACCAATCGTGTGAAACTGCAAGCCCAAAAGACCTTCCGTTGCGTCAACAGATGATTTAACTTTTTGTCCGAGTTGATTTAAGTGCATATTACAAGGATTCCCATCCCAGTCCATTGACACAATCCCAACTTGCGCTTTATCAAAATCCTCATCCTTAAACCCGATGCCATAGAACATAGCCTGAGTCGCGGGTTGTGTCGGGTCTTGCGTGAGCGTTTTAGAATATTTGTTAAGCTCAACTTCTGTTGTCGTACCGTTATATGTAAATTTCATACGTGCCTTCCTTGCCTACCTAAATTATTAGCGTTTGATTTAAAAAGACTTGCGATATTCGAGACTTTAAACGTGTGATTAAGCTTAATTCTGAAATTAAACTTAAATTTTTCCTCTTTTCAAACAAATCTGTTATTACCATTTTAACACTTTTAAAACTTTCGTCAAGCAATTATCAGAAAATTTTGTCAAATAAAAACCACGCTTTCAGCATGGTCATCGTCTTAATTAAATACTTTCTGGAAATAATAGTTTAATCAAACTTTCAGTAACACGGCGTGATTTACCAATTGCAGGAAATAGATGCATTTGCATCATCGGATTTTGATTCGCTTCAATAACAAAATATGGACCTTTTTGACTGGCGTCTGGAATGATAATATCAACTCCAGTAATCGTCACGTCCAATGCGTGTGCAACTTTTACAGCGATTGCTTTATAATAGTCACTGACTTGTTCAGTTCGGTCAATTGAATCACCACCAGTTGAAACATTTGAATTCTCTCTTAGAAAAACACGTTCTTGTGCTTTGGGAACTGATTGCACATCAAACCCTTGTAAACTGAGTGTCAATCTCTCAACATCTCCCAATTTAATTTTTTCAAGCGGTGTTCTGTGATGCTCTCCCCGCCTAATATCTGTATTCTTTATCGCCACCAATTGTTGAATGCTGTGAACACCGTCCCCAACGACATTCGCTGGAAAGCGTTCTAATACAGCTAACACTTCTCCATTTTGCACGTAAAATCGAAATTCTGTACCATGGGCATAGGTCTCAACGATAATTGCATCATCATTTTCAAAAGCAATTTTCACCGCTTCTTCATAGTCTGCTTGTGTCGTCGTTTCTTTAAAAATACTGATGCCGATGCCGTAATTGGTAGACTTGGGTTTGACTACAAAGGCCGAAGGTAACTGGTCAAAATGGCGCAAGGCGTCGTTAAGGTCATGAAACTCAAAGCCAGACGGCACTTGAATGCCAGCAGTATTTAAAATGGCTTTAGTAACGATTTTGTTTTCCATTAAAGCGTGAGATAGGGCGCTGTCAAAATGCGTAATATTGCCTTCTTTGATGTACTCTGTATGCGAACCATAGGTCAATTTTAAGATTTGTTCAACTTCATCAAGGACTTGAAACTGAATGCCATATTTAATGGCATCAGCAATTAAATTTTGAGTTGATAATTCCAAATTTTCGTAACCTGGGAGTTGAAAGTCATTGGCAGGCGCCTGAACATACTGGATATCAATACCGTGACGACTGAGGACAGCTAAAATGGCGGATAGATCCCGATTGGTATGATAGGTAATCGTAAGCAAATCATCATTGATGTACCAGTAAGCATTCTGCGTATTGAGCATGTTGGGTGAGGTAATCCTTGATATCTTAAATGTCTTTTCCATCTGCAAAAATCTCCGATATTTCTGATAATGTTTTGCCGGATTCAAGCAAGTGCAATGCTTTAACAGCCGGATTCTCTTTTCTTTCAATTCGTTGATAAAGCGCTGTTAAATACTTTTCTTCACCAAATCCACGTTTTTCAAGACCTACTGCTGCGAGATTTACCAAATCTTCTGCAAAACTTGCAACATCCTCTATTTCCTCGGATGATAAGTTTTGCGCTGAAAACCTGCGACGAAGTTGTGGAAAATCTCGGCCATAATCTTCGTAAAAAGAATGGCTTGCAATTAATGTCTCAAAAGCTGCTAACTCCTGCATCAATCCTAAATGGAAAGCTGCAACAGTAAATGAAGTAGCAATAGGTTGCGCGCAAGTACTTCGAAACTCAACTGTTCCGCGTGTCGTGAGATTCTGATACTGATAATTCCGATGTTCTTTAAAATCATATGGACTTGGGGTTAAGACGATTTCATTGCCGAGTAAATCAAAGGCTGGAATTTCATCGTGATTGAAGTAGTCCAACGCTTGAATTGGTTCAAAATAAAAAGTATTTGATTCAGAAGTTCTTGTGAATAAAGCGGTTTTCGTTAAATAATCAAGAAATGTTTCTAGACTTTCAAAAGTTTCTGGAAATACACCCGTATTTTCAGGAAATATGCCATGCATTGACTCTTCCCAAAAAACATCCCGTGAAATTAAAGTGTCTAATTGTCCATTCCAAAGAAAAGAGTTTCCGAAAAGCCAGGCTTTAACCATTTCCATAGCATTAAAGGTATTTAGCGTTGTTACTAAATTCTCACGCGTCACATCTAGCTGAACTTGACTCCCTTGAATAAAAGCTCCATATTTATTCTGACTGACCCTCACTTCTTCTCTTGTCGCCCCTAACTTCAAGTAAGCCATCAACATCTCGTAACGAGGACTAGCAACAGGTCTGTTGTCATTTTTATCCCAAAAAGGATTGACGCCAAAGCCAGTTAAAAGGTGATTTTGTTTTTTTAAAAATGGTTGCATGACAGCAAGATAGTTTGAAAAACGTTGTTCGACTTCACCTATAGTCTGTGCTTTATCAAAAGCAAATTCTATGGTATTGTAGCCAACTTCAAACAAAATACGGTCATCATTTTCATCTGAAACCAATTGAATGGCTTGACCATTATCATCCGATTTCTCAATCGACAACGGAAGTTTTTCAATCATTTCATCAAACAAGGCAAAGACAACAGAAAAATCAACAGCATCACCCGTGAGCTTAACAATTGGTAGTTCTAACTCAATGCCAACGAATAAGTCATTTGAGTGCTTCAAATTTGTAAAATAACGCTCACGTAAGAGCTCTCGTGCAATATTCAATCTTCGCTCCTTTTTTATCTAACCACCTTGTATTTTAAGAGGTATCATCCCCTATGCTTGCATAGCATAAGGTGCACTTAGCGTGTTAACTCTACCATTCATTTGACATCTTAAGCGACTTCAGACGTTTGACATCTTTTTAGTTTTAGTATGTCTATTCTAACATATAATGCGCTTGTCTCGTCTTTGAAATATTTTATAATGAGGCATACTTGATATGTATAACCGTTTCAAATTTTAGGTAAAATAAAAACCACTTATCCCAAAGGACAAGCGGCCTAGTTTTTAAGACTAGACAGTAAGAGCTAGACTAAGTGCAAGCACCACCATCATAACACTCCACAAAAGATTGATGAAGACTATCGGGCCACACTGACATTTTGATTCAGTGTCTTTTCAAAAATACTTTCAAAAACACCACAAAATCATAAATGACAGGTGCCCCTTACTGCTTTATTTATTTTTTTAACTGAAATCAATTATTAAACAAGTTCAATAATTGCCATCGGTGCAGCATCGCCACGGCGTGGTTCAGTTTTAAGAATACGTGTATATCCACCATTACGGCCTTCATAACGTGTAGCGATATCGCCAAACAATTTTTGAAGTGCAGTTGGGAAAGTTTCAGTTTCTTCGTTGAAATCTTTTTCAGCGATTTCATTACGTACGTAAGCAGCAGCTTGACGGCGTGCGTGAAGATCGCCACGTTTTCCGAGTGTAATCATTTTTTCAACAGTTTTACGAACTTCTTTAGCGCGAGCTTCAGTTGTTACGATGTATTCGTTGATGATCAAGTCAGTCGTCAAATCGCGAAGCATTGCTTTACGTTGATCAGATTTACGTCCAAGTTTACGGTAACCCATGATTCCTCCTATTAGATTTTAATTTAGTCTTTTTTGAGTGACAAGCCTAGGCTATCAAGTTTATCTTTAACTTCCACTAAAGATTTACGACCCAAGTTTTTCACTTTGAGCATTTCTGGTTCACTCATATCAGCAAGGTCAGCGACGGTATTAATACCAGCACGTTTCAAACAGTTATATGAACGAACAGAAAGATCAAGTTCCTCGATGACTTTATCCAAAGCACGCTCTGGTTTAACCTCATTTTTATCAACTAATGTATCGGCAGCTTGCGCTACTTCAGACAAGTTAACAAAGAGACTCAAATGGTCAGTCAAGATTTTTGCAGATAATGACAAGGCATCTTCTGCTGAGATTGTGCCGTTTGTAAAGATTTCAAGTGACAATTTGTCAAAGTTATCTTTTTCACCCACACGAGCTGGTTCAACTTGGTAATTCACTTTGTTGACAGGTGTGTAAGATGAATCTACAGCAATTGTCCCGATAGGCGCGTCTGATTGTTTATTATCTTCTGCAAGGACATAACCACGGCCAGATTTCACAGTCATACGAGCGTTCACAGAGTGACCTTCCGCAAGTGTGAAAAGGTAATGATCTTTGTTGACAATCTCAATATCACTATCAGTCAAGATATCTCCAGCTGTTACAACAGCAGGACCTGTGACGTCAAGTTCAATGATTTTTTCCGTTTCGACATATGATTTGATTGCAAGCCCTTTAATCGCAAGAATCACTTGAATCACATCTTCATGCACACCTGGAATTGTTGTGAACTCATGGAGTACACCATCAATTTGGATGCTTGTAACAGCAGCACCAGGAAGTGACGATAGAAGAATACGACGCAATGAGTTGCCTAGGGTTGTCCCATAACCACGTTCTAACGGTTCTACGACAAATTTGCCATAGGTATTAGCTTCATCAAATTTTGTAATTTTTGGTTTTTCAAACTCAATCATGTGTATATCCTTTCAGTGCAAAATGTTAGAGTAGCAACAAGCACTCTAGAAATTATACACGACGACGTTTTGGAGGACGTGCACCATTGTGGGGTACAGGCGTCACATCGCTGATTGCTGTTACGTTAAGACCTGCAGCTGCAAGAGCGCGGATCGCAGATTCGCGACCTGGTCCAGGACCTTTAACAGTAACGGCTACAGTTTTCAAACCATGTTCTTGAGCAGACTTAGCAGCAGCTTCAGATGCCATTTGAGCAGCGAAAGGAGTCGATTTTTTAGATCCTTTGAAGCCAAGGGCACCAGCAGATGACCAAGCAAGCGCGTTACCATGAACGTCTGTAATCATCACGATTGTGTTATTGAAAGTTGCATGAATGTGGACAACACCAGATTCGATATTTTTCTTCACACGACGTTTACGAGTAGGTTTAGCCAATGTTAATCTCCTTTCTTATTTTTTCTTGCCTGCGATAGATTTAGCAGGGCCTTTGCGTGTACGTGCGTTGTTCTTCGTGTTTTGACCACGAGTAGGCAATCCGCGACGATGACGCATGCCACGATAGCTACCGATTTCCATGAGACGTTTGATGTTAAGGTTTACTTCACGACGTAGGTCGCCTTCAACTTTAAGCCCATCAACTTCACGACGGATAGCATCTTCTTGGTCAGTTGTAAGATCTTTCACGCGAATATCTTCTGCAACGCCAGCGGCTGCAAGAACTTTTTGTGACGTTTTGAGACCGATTCCGTAAACGTAAGTAAGTGAAATTACTACTTGTTTATCGTTTGGAATATCAACTCCAGCAATACGAGCCATTCTTTATGTTTCCTTTCTATCCCTGACGTTGTTTGTGTTTTGGATTGACAGGGCAAATTACCATAACACGACCGTTACGACGAATTACTTTACAGTATTCGCACATTGGTTTAACCGATGGTCTTACTTTCATTGTATATACCTCCTATAAAAATGTTTGGACTACTTAAAGCGGTATGTAATACGTCCACGGGTCAAATCATACGGCGACATCTCAACAGTAACACGGTCACCAGTTAAGATGCGGATATAATTCTTTCGCATTTTGCCTGAAATAGTCGCCAAAATTTTGTGTCCATTTTCAAGCTCAACTGTGAACATCGCGTTAGGCATTGTGTCAATCACTTTGCCTTCAATTTCGATTACGTCATCTTTTGCCACGTCAACTTACCTCCTCTTTAAATTTGTCCATTTTTGATAAAATATCTAAAAGTCGGACTAGGATATTATACCATACTAGTCCGACTTTTACAAGTTAATTACACGAATTTATTTTAACAGCTGTTAAAACGTTTGTTTAGCCTAAAATTGCTTTAATTCCTTCTGATACTTTATCGATGTCTTGTTGCCCGTCAACATCTTTAACTAGACCAAGTTTGCCATAGTGTTCAAGTATTGGCGCGCCTTGTTTGATGTTGATATCCAAACGATTTTTAACGGTTTCAGGTTTGTCATCTTCGCGTTGATAGAAATCATGACCACCACATTTGTCACAAGTGCCTGCAACTTTTGTAGGATTAAAAACTTTATGATAAGTTGCACCACATGTGCGGCAAATAAAACGACCTGACAAACGCTCAACTAAGATAGAAGGGTCTACATCAATATTCACAACAGCATCAAGTTTAATACCTAAATCAGCAAGCATTGCGTCTAATGCCTCAGCTTGTTCAATTGTACGTGGAAAGCCGTCAAGTAAGAAACCTGATGCTTGAATATCTTCTTGAGCTAAACGTTCTTTAACGATCCCGTTTGTCACATCATCTGGTACCAATTCACCTTTATCAATAAATGACTTGGCTAATTTACCCATTTCAGTTTCATTTTTCATCGCTGCACGGAACATATCTCCTGTTGAAATATGTTGTACGCCATAAGTTTCAACGATAGTTTCAGCTTGCGTTCCTTTACCAGCACCTGGTAGGCCCATGATTAATAAATTCATTTGTTCTCCATTTGTCTAATTTTGTCTACCCTTCTATTTTAGCGTTTTCGCATCATTTTGACAACATCAAGGTAACTTTCTTTTTTTAATACAAAAAAAACTGATCTTTCGACCAGTCTTTCATTATTTAATTGGATCGTCCATAAATCCTTTATACTGACGTTTGAACATATAACCTTCTAATTGTTTCGCACCTTGAATCGCAGTAGAAATCAAGATTAAAAGGCTCGTACCGCCTAGGGCTACCATTTTTGGTAGACCAAACAAGTTAGTCACAACAATCGGAACAATTGAAATCAAACCGAGGAACAATGCGCCAACCGTTGACAAACGAATCAACAAACGTGAGATATATTTTTCTGTGCCTTTACCAGGACGAACAGAAGGAATATATGAACCTTGCTTTTGTAAATTTTCAGCCATTTTTTCAGGATTGACCTGAACAAAGGCATAGAAGAATGTAAAGAGACCAATCAACAATGCGTAAAACAGCATGCCAGTCCAAGTGTTATAATCTAGAGCATTTTTGATATTTTCAATCCAAGCCACATTATTATTAGAACGTTGCAAGAGTTGAAGAATCGTTTGTGGTGCCGTAGAAATTGAACTGGCAAAGATAACCGGAATGACCCCTGCAGGATTAACCCGCAATGGTAAGTATGAACTTGTCGGTGCACCTTGTATGAGTTTCGTATATTGAATTGGAATCTTACGTTCAGCCTGTTGAATAAATGTCGTGATAAAGACAATAGCTGCCATAGCAACAAGTAAAATCACAACAAATATACTAGAGTTGAGTAGTTCACCTGGACGCACATTAACAAATTTATCTTGATAAACTTGACTAATAGCACCCGGAATTGATGAGATAATCCCTGCAAAGATAATGACCGACACACCTTGACCAAATCCACGATCAGTGATTTGCTCACCCAACCAAACAACTATCATAGATCCTGTAGTTAAGATGGCACCAATAAACAGATAAGTCTGCCAAGTCGGATTCGTCACAATATTTTGGGCACTCATAGCCTGAAAACCTGCTGTTATCCCTACGGATTGTAGCATAGCAAGAACCAACGAAATGTAACGTGTCGCTTGATTAAGTTTTCGGCGACCAATCTCACCTTGTTTGCCCCATTCGACGAACTTAGGCAGAATATCCATCTGCAAAAGTTGTACAATGATTGAAGCTGTGATATACGGCGACACGCCCATTGCAAAAACCGAAAAACTTTGCATTGCATTCCCTGAAACCATATTCATCATTGACAAAAATGGCAGGTCACTCAAGGCATTTAAATTATTCACGTTAATACCTGGCACTGTAATATGTGCGCCTAGACGAAAAACGAATAGAATGCCAAGCGTGAATAAGATTCTAGCTCGAATCTCTTTTACTTTGAATGCTTGAAACAAGAGTTTAAAAAACATAGAACCCCTTTATTCTGATTTTAAATCAGCTTTATCTAATAGTATTTTTAAAAAAATATCATTTCTTTAACCATACTATAATTAAAGCTGAATTTCAAATGACTGACTAAAATCATCAAAAGTCTGAAGGGAAATTCCCGACAGACTAATGAGTGTTTTTAGGCTTCAGGAGTTACAACTGAACCACCGTTAGCTTCAATAGCAGATTTTGCAGAAGCAGAAACTTTAGCTACCTCAACTTTAAGGTTTTTAACTATGAGTTCACCGTTACCAAGAACTTTAACACCAGATTTAACATCTTTGATGATTTTAGCAGCAACTAATGTTTCAGCAGAAACTGTTGCGCCAGCTTCAAGACGGTTCAATGTGTCAAGGTTAACGATTGCGTAATCTTTACGGTTAACATTCAAGAAACCACGTTTAGGCATACGACGGAACAAAGGTGTTTGACCACCCTCAAAACCGAGACGAACACCGCCGCCTGAACGAGATTTTTGACCTTTTTGACCACGACCAGATGTTTTACCATTACCAGACGAAGTACCACGACCAACACGATTACGGACTTTACGGCTACCTTCAGCAGCTTTTAGTTCATTTAATTTCATTATAAATTTCTCCTATTATGGCATCTCAATAGAGATAGCCTTTACTAAACGCCAAGATACTTTCGCGGGAAATCGCGGAAGTGTCAGGCTCGCTTTTATTTTTGATTAATAGTTAGTCTATTAAACTTTTTCAACTGTTACCAAATGAGCGATCTTAGTGACCATACCATTGATTGCAGGTGATTCTTCTTTGATGACTGAGCTTGACAATTTGCCAAGGCCAAGCGCTTTAACTGTTGCGCGTTGTGCAGGCAAGCGGCCAATTGGAGACTTAGTCAAAGTAATTTTAATTTGAGCCATGATATCCTCCTTACGCTAAGTCTGCTACAGATACGCCACGTAATGCGGCAACATCTTCAGCACGTTTAAGTTGTTTCAAACCATCAACAGTTGCGCGAACAACGTTGATTGGTGTGTTTGAACCAAGTGATTTTGATGTTACATCTGCAACACCAGCAAGTTCGAGGACGGCACGTACAGCACCACCGGCTGCGACTCCAGCCCCTTCGACTGCAGGTTTGATCAAGATCTTACCGCCGCCAAACTCACCAAGTACTTGATGCGGTACAGTTGTACCAACCATTGGTACTGTAATCATGTTTTTCTTAGCTGATTCGATAGCTTTACGGATAGCTTCTGGTACTTCTTGTGCTTTACCAGTCCCAAATCCTACGCGACCGTTACGGTCACCAACTACAACAAGCGCTGCAAAACGCAGACGACGTCCGCCTTTAACAACTTTAGTAACACGGTTGATACCAACAACGCGTTCTTCGAATTCTTTTACTTCTTCGTTTCTAGCCATTTTTGTGTCTACCCCTTTCCTTAGAATTTAAGTCCATTTTCACGTGCAGCCTCAGCGAGTGCTTGCACACGTCCATGGTAAAGGTATCCACCACGGTCGAAGATTACTTCAGAAACACCAGCAGCTACTGCTGCTTTAGCTACTGCAGTACCAACTGCTATAGCTTGTTCAGTTTTAGTACCGTTTTCTTTCAACGATGAGGCACTTGCGAGCGTTACACCTGCTATGTCATCAATTACTTGTGCATAGATGTTTGTGTTAGAACGAAAAACATTCAAACGTGGGCGCTCTGCAGTACCAGAGATTTTACCGCGTACGCGACGGTGGCGTTTTTGACGCGTTTTATTTTTATCTGGTTTAGAAATCACAATATTTACCTCTTATTTTTTTCTAGTCCCTCTTAGTAGCTATCAAGCCGCTTTGCGCAGCCAAATTCTCTCCAAAAGGTTATTGTTGGTTGTTTTACTTTAAACAGTAAGCAATTTATCTGAGTCTATCAAGTGACACAAGTTTGTAACGCATAGGATGCTTTTAATTGTGTTACAAAGCCTAGAAAACAGAAAACTAACTTATTTACCTGTTTTACCTTCTTTACGTCGTACAAATTCACCAACGTAACGAATACCTTTGCCTTTATATGGCTCTGGTGGACGTAAACCACGGATGTAAGCTGCTACTTCGCCGACCACTTCTTTGTTTGAACCAGACACGTTAATTTGCGTGTTTGATGGCACTTCAAAAGTGATACCGTCAGGTGCAACGACTTCATCTGGGTGAGATTTACCTACTGACAAAGTTAATTTATTGCCAGCAAGTTGAGCACGGTAACCAACCCCGCGCATTTCAAGTTCTTTTCTGAACCCTTCAGATACACCAATCACCATGTTATTAAGGTTAGCACGAGTTGTGCCATGGATTGTTTTCATTTCTTTAGAATCGTTTGGACGATGTAAAGTAATTTCAGTACCTTCGATTTTAATTTCGATGTCCTTAGAAAAAGTGCGAGTTAACTCACCTTTAGGACCTTTTACTGTCGCTGTATGGCCGTCAAGTTTAACCTCAACGCCAGCAGGGATAGTAATGATTTTATTACCAATACGTGACATGTTTGTCTCCTGTTAAATTGTCAGTTAAGCAATGGCTTACACCATTGCTTAACAGTTTTCACGGGTTTCGCTAGAAAATCTAACGAGTTTCCAGTTGCAGATAGAATTGAAAACCAATTCTTACCAAACGTATGCGAGAACTTCTCCGCCGATGTTTTTAGCGCGAGCTGTTTTATCAGTCACAACACCTTCAGAAGTTGAAATCACAGCTGTACCAAGACCATTAAGGACTTTAGGTACTTCACCAGATTTCACGTAAACACGCAAACCAGGTTTAGAGATACGTTTCAAGTTAGTGATAACTTTTTCGCCATCTTTACCGTATTTAAGGAAAACACGGATGATACCTTGTTTATCATCTTCGATGAATTCTACGTCTTTAACGTAACCTTCAGCTTTGAGGATGTTTGCGATATCGCGTTTGATTTTTGATGCAGGTGCTTCAACAACTTCGAATTTACGCATGTTAGCGTTACGAATACGAGTGAGGAAATCTGCGATTGGATCTGTCATTACCATTTTAATTTTTCTCCTATTATGAATAGTTTGATGCGAACATCACTTGTTCATTAACGACTCTACTAGCAACAAAGCTAGCAGATTTATAAATACCAGAATTCAGCAACTTAGGAAACCTAAGCCCATTATTCAAAAAGCAAGGTCTTTACAAAGCAAAAGCAAAGTAAAGTTTTTACGAAGCAGTTGCTAAGTAAAAGTTTTTTAGTGCCTTCTATAAGGCAGCGGAGCCGAAGCAACCTTGCGGTTGTTAGGCGAACGCTAACGCAGTAGAAGGTGCTAAAAAAAGTTTTTGGCGTTGTCTGCAAGGCGGTGGAAGCGAAGCAACCTTGCGGTTGTTAACTGAACACCAACGAAGCAGACAGCGTCAAAAATTACCAAGATGCTTTTTTAACGCCTGGGATTTGCCCTTTATATGCCAATTCACGGAAGCAAATACGGCAAAGTTGGAATTTACGGTATACTGAATGTGGACGACCACATTTTTCGCAACGTGTGTACGCTTGCGTTGTGAACTTAGCTGGACGCTTGTTCTTTGCAATCATTGATTTTTTAGCCAAGATATTTACCTCCTATATTATTTAGCGAAAGGCATGCCGAGTTTAGCAAGCAATTCACGTGATTCTTCGTCAGTGTTAGCTGTTGTTACAATAACAACGTCCAAACCACGGACTTTATCTACGTTATCATACGTAATTTCTGGGAAGATGAGCTGTTCTTTCACACCTAGCGTGTAGTTACCGCGGCCGTCAAACGCTTTGTTTGACACACCATGGAAGTCACGGACACGTGGAAGAGAGACAGTTACCAATTTATCAAGAAATTCGTACATACGTTCGCCACGGAGTGTTACTTTCGCTCCGATCGCTACGCCTTCACGCAAACGGAAACCAGCGATTGATTTCTTAGCTTTTGTGATCAATGGTTTTTGACCAGAGATTAAAGCTAATTCAGCAACTGCTTTATCAAGGTTTTTTGAGTTGTTTACTGCATCACCAACACCCATGTTGAGGACGATTTTATCAACTTTTGGCACAGCCATAACAGATGTGTAGTTGAATTGTTCAGTCAACGCTGGGATTACTTCGTTAGTGTATTTTTCTTTCAAACGATTAGTCATTATATTCTCCTTTCCGTGTCTATTAATCTAGGATTTCGCCAGATTTTTTGTTGTAACGCACTTTTTTGTCGCCTTCAACTTTATAACCAACACGGCCAGCTACACCATTTTTGTCAAGTACTTGTACGTTTGACACATGGATAGGCGCTTCAAGTTCAAGAATCGCACCGTTTGGATTTTCGTTGTTTGGTTTTTGGTGTTTTTTGATCAAGTTAGCACCTTCAACAACGACTTTGTTAGCTTTTGGCAAAGCTTTAATTACTTTACCAGTCAAACCACGGCTTTTACCCGCGATGACTTTGACAGTATCACCTGTTTTTACAAACATTTGAATTTTCTCCTAATTTTCTTACGTCGCGAATTGCGACACCCTTATAAATACAAGGGGACTGTGTTTGTGTTTTGTTGGATTAAGTTTTAAAAATGAATTTAAAGCTTAAAGTACTTCTGGTGCCAATGATACGATTTTCATGAAGTTACCTTCACGCAATTCGCGAGCAACTGGGCCAAAGATACGTGTTCCACGAGGCGTTTTGTCATCTTTAATGATAACAGCAGCGTTTTCGTCGAACTTAATGTATGAACCGTCTGTACGACGTGCGCCTGATTTAGTACGCACGATAACCGCTTTGACAACTTCACCTTTTTTAACAACTCCGCCAGGAGCTGCAGATTTTACAGATGCAACAATAACATCACCGATACCAGCGAATTTACGACCAGAGCCACCTAGGACTTTGATAGCAAGAATTTCTTTGGCACCGCTGTTATCAGCAACTTTCAAACGAGATTCTGATTGAATCACAGCAAATTCCTCCTTTTAGAATGTTAGATGATGACTGCTTCTTCAACGATTTCAACAAGACGGAAACGTTTGTCTTTTGACAAAGGACGAGTTTCCATCACGCGAACGATATCACCAGTTTTAGCTGAGTTGTTTTCGTCGTGAGCTTTCAATTTTTTAGAGTAGTTAATACGTTTACCATAGACAGGGTGGTTACGTTTTGTTTCGATGACAACAGTGATGGTTTTATCCATTTTGTCAGAAACCACGCGGCCTTGATAAACTTTACGTTGATTACGTTCCATTTTAAAGGTTTCTCCCTATCTATTATTTCGCTTCGCGTTGAACAGTTTTCACGCGAGCAATTGTTTTCTTAACTTCGTTGAGGCGGACAGTGTTTTCAAGCTGACCAGCAGCTGCTTGGAAACGCAAGTCGAACAATTCTTTTTTCAAATCTTGTTCGCGTGTTGCGAGTTCTTCAGCTGAAAGACCACGAAGTTCTGTCAAAAGTGATTTTACTTCATTAAGCTTCATTTGTTTCCTCCTCAGCACGTTTTACAAACTTAGTTTTAACAGGAAGTTTGTGTGATGCAAGACGTAATGCTTCGCGAGCGACTTCTTCAGAAACGCCTGCAATTTCGAACATTACTTTACCGCGTTTAACTGGAGAAACCCAACCTTCAGGTGCCCCTTTACCAGAACCCATACGGACCCCGATAGCTTTTGCAGTATAAGATTTATGAGGGAAGATTTTGATCCAAACTTTACCACCACGTTTCATGTAACGTGTCATGGCAATACGAGCTGCCTCGATTTGACGGTTTGTGATCCAGTGAGAAGTTGTTGCTTGGAGACCAAATTCACCAAATGCGACTTCTTTGCCGCCTTTAGCTTCCCCACGCATTTTACCACGGAATTCGCGGCGGTGTTTCACACGTTTAGGTACTAACATTATTTGTCTCCTTTCACTGATTTTTTAGTTGGCAAGATTTCACCACGGTAAATCCAAACTTTAACGCCAAGTTTACCATAAGTTGTATCTGCTTCTTCCCATGCGTAGTCAATATCAGCACGGAGTGTGTGCAATGGCACAGTTCCTTCTGAATATCCTTCAGCACGGGCAATATCTGCACCATTCAAACGACCAGATACTTGAGTTTTGATACCTTTGGCACCAGCACGCATAGTACGTTGGATAGCTTGTTTTTGAGCACGACGGAAAGCAACACGTTGTTCAAGTTGACGCGCGATACCTTCACCTACAAGGTGAGCATCAAGGTCAGGTTTTTTGATTTCAACGATGTTGATGTGAACTTGTTTACCAGTCAAAGCGTTTAATTCTGCACGAAGTGCATCAACGTTAGCGCCTGATTTACCGATCACCATACCTGGTTTAGCTGTGTGCAAAGTCACGATGACCTTGTTAACAGCACGTTCAGTTTCGATAGTTGAAACTGAAGCATCCGCAAGTTTAGTTTGAACAAGTTTACGGATTGCAAGGTCCTCATGGAGGTAACTTGCGTATTCTTTTTCAGCATACCATTTTGCGTCCCAGTCACGAATGATTCCGACACGCATACCAATAGGATGTACTTTTTGACCCACGATTTTACCTCCTTATTTTTCTGTCACAACCACAGTGATGTGGCTTGTGCGTTTGTTAATTGGTGAAGCAGAACCTTTAGCCCGTGGACGGAAACGTTTCATTGTTGGGCCTTCATTAATGTAGGCTTCAGAAACGAAAAGGTTTGCTTTTTCAAGACCAAAGTTGTTTTCAGCGTTTGCGATTGCAGAGTTCAAAACATTCTCAATCTCATTTGCTGCTTTAGTCGGTGTGAATTTAAGTGTTGCGATAGCATCTGCAACGTTTTTTCCACGAATCAAGTCGATTACAAGACGTGATTTACGAGGTGAAACGCGGACTGTACGAGCAGTTGCTTTAGCTGAAGTAATTTCTGCCATTTTTTTCCTCCTCTATAAATTAACGACGTGTCTTTTTATCGTCTGCTGCGTGGCCACGGTAAGTACGTGTTGGTGCGAATTCGCCCAATTTGTGTCCTACCATGTCTTCTTGGATATATACTGGCACGTGTTTGCGACCATCATAAACTGCAATCGTGTAACCGATGAAGTTAGGGAAGATCGTAGAACGACGTGACCAAGTTTTAATAACTGTTTTCTTTTCGTTGCCTTCTTGAGCAACAACCTTTTTCATCAAATGATCATCGACGAAAGGGCCTTTTTTAAGACTGCGTCCCATGTGTTATGGTTTCTCCTTTAATTTTTAGTGATTCAAACTAAATATTTGAACGACTTGTATTAGAACCACTGCCGGTGCTAAGCCGGAGCTGGCGGATAGATTATTTTTGGTTTTTACGACGAACGATAAGTTTGCTAGATCTAGCTTTCTTATTACGTGTTTTAAGACCAAGCGCTGGTTTGCCCCATGGTGTAGATGGAGATTTACGACCAACTGGTTGTTTACCTTCACCACCACCGTGTGGGTGATCGTTCGGGTTCATTACTGAACCGCGGACTGTTGGACGGATACCCTTCCAACGGTTACGACCAGCTTTACCTATATTGACAAGACTGTGCTCACCATTACCGACAACACCGATTGTTGCACGTGCAGTTGAAAGAATCATGCGAACTTCACCAGATTGTAAACGCACAAGTGTGTATTTACCTTCTTGACCAAGTACTTGTGCAGATGCACCAGCTGAACGTACCAATTGTCCACCTTTACCAGGTTTCAATTCGATGTTGTGAATCAATGTACCTACTGGAATGTTTGCAAGTGGCAAAGCGTTACCAGTTTTGATGTCGGCTGTTGGGCCAGAAACGATTGTTTGACCAACAACAAGACCTTTAGGTGCAAGGATGTATGTTTTAATACCATCAGCATAAACAACCAAAGCGATGTTTGCTGAACGGTTTGGATCATATTCGATAGTCGCAACTTTAGCAACGACGTCATCGTGATTACGTTTAAAGTCGATCACACGGTAATGACGTTTGTGTCCGCCACCTTGATGACGTACTGTGATGCGTCCGTTGTTGTTACGGCCTGCTTTACTTTTAAGTGATACCAACAATGATTTCTCAGGTTTGTTAGTCGTAATTTCAGCAAAGTCAAGGCTTGTCATGTTACGGCGACCGTTGGTCGTCGGTTTGTATACTTTAATACCCACTGATTACTCCTTTCTTATTCCCCGAAAATTTCAATGTTTTTAGAATCAGCCGTCAGGGTCACGATAGCTTTCTTCACTTTGTTTGTGTAACCTGTGTATTTACCTACGCGTTTAGCTTTAGGCTTCACATTGACAGTGTTAACAGAAGCAACTTTAACCCCTTCAAACGCAGCTTCAACAGCTTGTTTGATAAGAAGTTTGTGGGCACGCCCGTCAACTTCAAAGGTATATTTCTTTTCATCGATTGCAAGCATAGAGCTTTCAGTGATGATTGGTTTTTTGATTACGTCGTACAATGACATTATGCAAGAACCTCCTCAATTTGAGATAGAGCTGCTTGTGTCACCAAAATTTTATCGTTGTTTACGATATCAAGAACAGATGCTGAGTTAGCAGTTGTGACTTGAACATTTGGAATGTTACGTGCAGACAATTCAGCGAATTTATTTCCTTCGTTTTCGAAGATGACAAGAACTTTACGTTCAATGGCAAGTGCTTCAAGAACTTTTACAAATTCTGCAGTTTTTGGTGCGTCGAAGTTCAGCGCATCAACTGCCACAAGTTTGTTTTCTGCAACTTTTTCAGAGTAAACTGATTTAAGTGCAAGTTGACGAACTTTTTGTGGCAATTTGTAACCGTAAGAACGTGGTGTTGGTCCAAAGACTACGCCACCGCCACGCCATTGTGGTGAGCGGATAGAACCTTGACGTGCACGACCAGTTCCTTTTTGACGCCATGGTTTTTTACCACCACCGCGTACTGCTGAACGGTTTTTAACTGCGTGAGTACCTTGACGAAGGCTAGCACGTTGGCTTAGGATTACGTCGAAGACTACAGATTCGTTTGGTTCAATACCAAAGACTGCATCGTTCAATGTGATATCGCCAGCTTGCGATCCGTCTTGTTTAAATAATGATACGTTAGTCATTTTTAACTTATCTCCTTTCCTTATTATTTAGCTTTAATAGCTGATTTAACTGTGATAAGTGATTTCTTAGCACCTGGTACATTACCTTTAACAAGGATAACATTTTTTTCAGGGACAACTTGTACGATAACAAGGTTTTGAACTGTTACGCGGTTGCCACCCATGCGACCTGCAAGGTGTTTATTTTTGAATACACGGTTAGGTGCAACAGGACCCATTGACCCTGGACGACGGTGGTAACGTGAACCGTGAGCCATTGGCCCGCGTGATTGTCCGTGGCGTTTAATAACCCCTTGGAAACCTTTACCTTTAGTCGTACCAGTGACGTCAACAACATCTCCAGCTTCAAATTGTTCTACTGTCAATTCAGCGCCCACTTCCAAGCCTTCAATGTTCTTGAATTCACGAATGAAGCGCTTAGGAGCAGTGTTTGCTTTTGCAACATGGCCTTTGGCAGGTTTGTTACTCAAAACTTCACGTTTATCATCAAAACCAACTTGAACAGCTTCGTAGCCATCAGTTGCGACTGTTTTGACTTGAAGTACAACGTTAGCTGCAGCTTCAATGACAGTTACTGGGATTAATTCGCCAGTTTCGGTGAAAATTTGGGTCATTCCCACTTTTTTCCCTAAGATTCCTTTTGTCATTAGAGTTCCTTTCCTTATAATTTAATTTCGATGTTTACGCCACTTGGTAAGTCGAGTTTCATCAAGCCATCAACAGTTTTTTGTGTTGGGTTAATGATGTCGATCAAACGTTTGTGTGTACGCATTTCGAATTGTTCACGTGAGTCTTTGTATTTGTGAGTCGCACGGATGATTGTGTAAACTGAACGATCTGTTGGAAGCGGGATTGGACCTGCTACAGATGCGTCAGTACGTTTCGCAGTTTCTACGATTTTCTCAGCCGCTTGATCAAGAATACCATGTTCGTACGCTTTCAAACGAATGCGGATTTTTTTGTTTGCCATTTTTTCTCCTCTCGTCTATTTCTTAGAATAGGCTAGCTCCACGAGAAAACTAATACAGGATGCGCGGCAACGCCTCCGGGTGT
The DNA here is from genome assembly GCF_013449735.1 of Pseudolactococcus laudensis. Taxonomy (GTDB): domain Bacteria; phylum Bacillota; class Bacilli; order Lactobacillales; family Streptococcaceae; genus Pseudolactococcus; species Pseudolactococcus laudensis. Next base: position 159,030 of record NZ_JACBNY010000002.1, on the reverse strand, counting down.
ATCACAACCTCTCGCTTCACAGCTACATACAACGCTTTACGCAGTACTTATCTATGATAACAGAAAGCTTGACCATTTGCAAGCTTTTCAACCATTTTTTTCTAATTGCTTTCCACATCGCTTTACAATACCCTTTATGATATAATTAGACTACATAATAATAGGAGGAAACATAGTGTTAAAAGAATTTAAAGCATTTATTTTGCGTGGTAACGTTCTTGACTTAGCTGTTGGGGTCATTATTGGGGGTGCGTTTACTGCCATCGTCAAATCATTAGTGTATAACCTTATTAATCCACTCATTGGCATTTTCGTTCAAGATGGCGCTTTAGCCCAACTTAGTTTCAAGTTAGGCAATGCAACATTCGCTTATGGTAAATTTTTGAACGACGTCTTGATCTTTTTGATTACAGCTTTTATTGTTTTTATCATCATCAAAACAGTTAATAAATTATTCGCTGCTAACAAAACAGAAGAAGATGAAGAAGTTGCTGCTACCAATGAAGAAGTAGAAACATTGAAAGAAATCCGTGATCTATTAAAACAAAAATAATCACCTATTATATAGAAGAAAGACCTCAGAAATTAATCTGAGGTCTTTCTTCTATTCTCAATGCAACCTATTAATCTAACGCTAAATAGCGCTCAACAGCTGATTGCATTTCAGCAGCAGGAATCACCGCATCGTGTAAAACTGGCGCATCAAAGAGTTCCGACACCGCTTTTGGCAAAGGTGTACCTGAAATCTCTTCAAGCTTTTTAACCAAATCAAAATCATCTTCTTCCCCTGTCAATGTCGTCAGGCTTTCAACAACAACTTTTGGAAATTTATAAGGACTAGCCGTTGATACAATGACAGTTGGTGTCGGATCTTGCGTTTCAGCAAGGTATTTTTTATATACCGCACTCGCAACCGCCGTGTGTGGATCTTCAACGTAGTGATCAACCTTAAAAGTTGTAGCAATTTGTTCAGAAATTTCAACTTCATCTGCAAAGTCAGCATAAAATCCATTCAACTCCGCTAACATGTCATCACTGATTTTGTAGACCCCAGTTGTATTCAAACTCGTCATCAATTCTGACGTTGACACATCGCTGTCACCAGTCAAATGGAAAATCAACCGCTCCAAATTAGATGAGACCAGGATGTCCATTGAAGGAGAGCTTGTCACAAAGAAATCACGATTTTTATCATAGGTACCTGTACGGAAAAAGTCAGTCAGGACATTATTTTCATTTGAGGCACAGATAAGCTTACCTACTGGCAAACCAATTTGTTTAGCATAGTATCCCGCTAAAATATTTCCGAAATTACCTGTTGGCACAGTAAAGTTGATTTCAGCACCATTTTTAATCGCACCCGATTTAACAAGTTGCGCATAAGCATAAACGTAGTAGGCGATTTGCGGTACAAGACGACCAATATTCATCGAATTTGCACTCGAAAATTGTTTGCCATTAGCAAACATCTTATCACGCAAAGCTTCATTATTAAACATCGCCTTAACATTGGTTTGAGCATTATCAAAGTTACCATCAATAGCGATAACTTTGACATTTTCGCCAACTTGAGTCGTCATTTGATGCTCTTGAATTTTAGAAACTCCATCTTTTGGATAGAAAACAACAATTTTTGTTCCAGGAACATCTGCAAAGCCAGCCATTGCAGCTTTACCAGTATCCCCAGAAGTTGCCGTCAAAATGACAATTTCACGATCAACACCGTGTTTTTTAGCAGCTGTTGTCATAAGATAAGGCAAAATAGAAAGCGCCATATCTTTGAACGCAATTGTATTACCGTGGAATAATTCAAGGTTATACTGACCATCCAATTTAACAAGTGGCGCAATTGCCGCATCATCAAATTTACTATCGTAGGCATTTTCAACACAGTAAGCTATTTCTTCAGACGTAAAATCATCTAGAAAAGCTGATAAAACAAGCGACGCTACTTCTTGATAGCTAGCATTTTTTAACGCCTCAAAATCCAACTTAACATTTGGTGTTTCAGTCGGTACGTAGAGTCCTCCATCCGTTGCAAGACCTTGAAGAATTGCTTGACTAGCAGTTACTTGATTAGTTTTGTCACGCGTTGATTGGTAAATTAAAGTCATTTTTGGCTCCTCATGATTGGCATTTTGGTTAGTCATATTGTAGCATAATTATCAGAATATTTCAAAAAAACTTCCAAAAAATGGAAGTTTTTTTTACACTAGTATCCATCTCTGAATTAATAGCCAATCTCATCAATTTGTTGTAAATCAAGTTCAACAGGTGTTTCACGACCAAACATATCAACCGTTACTTTCACTTTATCGCCGTTAACTTCTGTAATCGGACCTTCGAATCCAGAAAAGGCACCGTCAATAATTTTAACACGTTTACCAACATGGATATCAAAAGTAATTTCACGAACGACTTTACCCATACCTTGAAGAATTTCTTGAATTTCTTCTTCAAATAAAGGTGTTGGTTTTGAACGGTTACCATGAGAACCAACGAATCCTGTAACATTAGGCGTATTACGCACAACAAACCATGCTTCATCCGTCATGTTCATTTCAACCAAAACATAACCTGGGAAAAGGTTTTCTTCGACTTCTTTACGTTTACCATTGACTTCTTTATCAACAGTTTCCGTCGGAATCTCGATGCGCAAGATGTTATCCGTCATATTGTAAGTTTGCGCGCGTTCAAGCAAGTTTTCCTTCACTTTGTTTTCATAACCAGAATAGGTTTGAATCACAAACCACCCTTGGTCAAAGTTTACGACTTGTTCTTTTGGCGCTTCTTGTTCAATGTTTTCTTCGAATGTGTCTGACATGATAGTTCTCCTTATAAATAGACAAGTGCCTAGGCACTTATAACCTGACCGATGGGGCGACCTTTTCTGACAATTTAGAGTACCTTTTGGTACAAGAAAAAGGCTTTTCGCCCTTTTCCAATATTATACCACATTATTTGATCATTGGTACCAATAATTTAACAGCTTGTGTCACGCCACTTTTAACAAGCCAGTCAAAAATCACGATGAAAACCATGAAGAATATTGAGTATTGAATGACCATACCAAAATCTTTTACTGCTTCTGAGCGTGTTGGCCATGTAACAAGGCGCATTTCAGCAACAATTGAATTGATAAATTTAAACATTATCTAGTCTCCTTATGCAGGGTATATTTTCCACACGTTTTGCAGAATTTATTAACTTCAAGACGTTTATCGCGTCCATTTGAGCTGACAGTTATCGAATAGTTGCGCGATCCACAGACCGTACAAGCTAAGCTTGCTTTTTTAATCATATATTTATCTCCAGTTTATAATTCTACCAAAATATCATACATTAGTCAAACCAAGACTTGACACGGTCCCAGATGCTATCACCAACTTCTTTGGCTTTTTCGCCAGCTTTATCTGTAAAAGATTTGGCTTTGTCTGTGATATCCTTGGCTTTATTCTTGGCATCCTCAACAACGTCACTGGTAGCTGGATCTTCTGCTACTGTTGAAACAGGGTTTAACCCTGCTAAACTATAAGCATTTTCTTCCTTGAACTGCGTATTATTCGTATAAGGTAAAATAGTACTCGCCATCGTTCTGAATATTTCTGAGGCCGTTCCTGCAGACGTATCATCCAAGCGATGTAACTCACTCTCAGGATTTTCATAGCCTAGCCAAAGCGTCATCACAACATCAGGCGTATAACCGATAACCCATTGGTCAATATCTTCATTCGTTCCGGTTTTTCCTGCCAAGGTATAGCCGTATGGTGCTGCATAAATCCCTGTACCATTTGTATAGGTACCTAACATCATCGAAGTCATCTTTTGTGCCGTTTGGCTATCAATCACTCGCGTTGATTTCACTTTTGCAGTTGCGATAGTCGTACCAGATGCGCTGACGATTTTCTTAATTAGATGTGCCTCATTCATAATGCCATCATTTGCAAACGTCGCATAGGCTTGTGCCATCTGCCATGGATTTGTCTCGACACCCGCACCAAGCGCTGTTGTTAACGTATCATTTTTATCCGTCAAATTAAGACCAAATTGTTTACCTTTAGCAATACCAGTTTTAATGCCAATAGCTTTGAAAGTATTAATCGCTGGAATGTTATAAGAATTAGCAAGCGCTTGATACATCGGCATATCGCCATGCCATTGTCTATCCGCATTGAGCGGTTGCCAACCATCATAATTCATCGGCTCATCACGAACCATCTTATTAATTGACCATCCTGCCTCAATCGCTGGCGTATAGACAACTAAAGGTTTAATCGTTGAACCAGGACTTCGACCAGATTGCGTCGCAAAGTTAAAACCACGGAAACTATTATTATCCGTTGTTGGCACCCGTCCAATCAGCGCTTCCACTTCTCCTGTGCTCGGGTTAATTGCAACCGATGCAGACTGGGCACTGACACCATCTGCAGCGACTGGAAACTGGTAGGTATTTGCATAAGTCGTCTGCATTCCTGTCTGCATATTCTGATCCAAACCAGTATATATTTTGTAGCCATTATTTAAAATATCATGTTCAGTAAGTCCATAAACATTGATCGCTTCCTGAATCACCGCATCGAAATAACTCGGATAATTATAGTCATCATCTTTACCGACATAAGCATCTGCCAGATTACTCGTAATCCCGATTTGCATGCTTGCCTCAGCATCTGCTTGCTTAATATATCCTGCATTAACCATATTTTGCAAGACCGTATCCCTACGATCTTTAGCAAACTTACCTTCCTTATACAGAGGATTATAGACTTCCGGCCACTTGAGAATCCCAGCAAGCGTCGCCGCCTCTTCTACTGACAAATCTTTAGCTGACTTACCATAGTATTTAAGACTCGCGTCCTGAATTCCCCATATCCCATTACCAAAATAAGAATTATTCAGGTACATGGTTAAAATATCTTTTTTATCGTACTTTTTATTAATTTCAAGGGCTAGGAATAATTCCTTAGCCTTACGATCGACGGTTTGTTTCTGAGTTAGGTAAGCATTTTTAGCTAACTGTTGGGTAATCGTTGAACCACCACCAAATTTTCCTAGTGTTACAACTGCTAAAAGCGTTCGCTTAAAGTTAATCCCATTATTATCATAAAAAGATCGATCCTCTGTTGCAATGACGGCATTTTTGAGATTATCTGAAATCTCATCAAATTTGACCGTTGTCCCTTTTTGACCGTACATGGCACCTGCAGATTGCCCGTTTTTATCAATAATTTCCGTCCGTGCTTCCATCGATTGCTTGAGCGTTTCGACATCGGCTGTTTTGGCTAGAAAAAGAAGGTAACTAGCAATAGATAGCACCAAGAAAAGGACCAAAGCAATTGTGATTTTGGTCAGATTATACCGTTTCCAAAAACGCTTAATCGGCGCAGGAATAATTTGTCGTTTTTTTGTTTTTACTTTCCTGTCTAATTCAGGATCAACATTTTTTCGCGATCGACTTAAACTTGATTTTTTTACTTCGTTTTCTGTCATAATCTTATTCTACCATATTTTAGTCAAAGCACCTTAAAGTTAGTGTTAGTGGTGATATAGCTATCATTACTGGTTTGATTATAGCGTTTTGAAATAGGAACTAACTAACAGATTTATCACAACAAGTACAGCAAAAATGACAGCCTGCTTCGGGTAATCCATACTGACTAATAATAAAGTGATACCACCAAATATCAGCACCTTTAATGCAATCAATTTAAAACCCGATAGTCGATAAACCGACGAAGGCGCACAAAGAATCCCCCATAAAATCATTAGTACAATCGGCATTGATAGGCCAAACATAAACTTTAAAGGCTTATCAACTTTGAGTGTCAATCCCCAATATCCTGAAACAAAAAGAGCGTAGAGCTCTAAGAGAAAAGATAAACCGAGGTTACTAATTTTTAAGAGATGCACAGAATTCACTCCTTTTTGTATTTAATCAAGCAAAACAATTTAAGTCCGATACCAAATTTAATGAGTTATTTTAAAATAGAATAGCATATTTTTGGTATAATAGCTACATGAAATTCACGATAAAACTCCCCACCACCTTAAAGAAGATGACTGTGGCAGAACTTTTAACGACCGAATGGCTTGTGCCCAAAAAACAACGACATCTTTTGAGAACTAAGCAGCATGTCCTAATTAATGATGATGTCGCCAAATTTTCTGATCTAGTCAGTGGAGGTGATCAAATCACTGTTCTGTTTGATACGACAGACTTCCCCGATAAAAAGTTGGTTTTTGGTGACAAACAACTAGGTGAATCCTTGATTTTATACGAAGATGACCATCTCGTCATTGTTAATAAACCAGAATATATGAAAACTCATGGTAATGGCACCTCTGAAATCGCCTTACAAAATCATATTGCAGCGGCTTGCGGACAAATCGTTTATGTCGTTCACCGTTTAGACTTTGAAACTTCTGGCGCCGTTTTGTTTGCCAAAAATCCTTTTGTGCTACCTATTTTAGATCAAATGTTGCATGATAGACAGATTCATCGCACCTATCAAGCCTTGTGTGCAGGACAGTTCACGCAAGATAAGTTGACGATTAATCAAGCTATCGGAACTGATCGCCATGATAAAAAACGGCGAGTGGTGGTAGCACGAGGTGGGCAGCGTGCGGTGACGCATATTCATGTTTTGAAACGTTTTGCAGGTGATACTTTGGTTCAGTGTCAGCTTGAAACAGGACGGACGCACCAAATTCGCGTACATCTCAGCAGTCTAGGACATGCAATTTTAGGCGATACTGTTTACAGAGGCCACAAAGCCTCACGTTTAATGTTACACGCGAAACATCTTGAGCTCAGTCAACCATTTACCAAAGAAAAAATCCGCGTTACGGCAGTTTCTGAGTCGTTTGAGCGCGTCATGAGAAAAATCGCTACAGACTGAGCTGTAACGATTTTTTATTTGAGCATTGTCTTAAGTTTACTTGCGCCTAGCGTCAGGATAAAGGCGAAGACAAAAACAAGGGTAATTGTGGCGCTGGCTGGCGCGCCACTCTCATAAGAAATGACTAACCCCGCTAGCATGCCGATGAAACCGATGATGACTGAGAGCGCTAGAACTCGTTTAAAGGTTAGCCCGACTCGCATGGCGATAGATGCTGGCATGACCATAATGGCTGAAACTAAGAGGGCACCTGCAACTGGAATCATCAGGGCAATGGCAACTCCTGTCACAACGTTGAATAAAGTTGACATAAGTCTAACTGGGAGACCGTCGACGAAAGCTGTGTCTTCATCAAAGGTCATGACATACATCGGACGCATAAAGAGGACAAAGACGACTAAGACGACAGCTGCTAGAATCGCTAGCAAGATGACTTGGGTCTGGGAAACTGTCACAATCGAGCCAAAGAGGTATTGATCTAGGTTAATACCTTTCCCACGGCCGGTGTTAGCAAAAATCAAGGCGAGTGATAAACCAAGGCTCATCAGAATAGCTGTGGCTACTTCCAAAAAGTTGCGATAAAGTGTTCGCAGATATTCGAGGAGGACGGCTGCTAAAATCACAACAACAATAGTTGAGAGGTTAGGCGATATTCCGATGAATAAACCAAAGGCAACACCTGCTAAAGAAACGTGGCTGAGCGTATCACTCATTAAACTTTGGCGACGCAAGACGAGGAAAACACCTAGAAGTGGTGCAAATAAGGACATGGCAACAATAGCGAAGAAAGCACGTTGCATGAATTCGTACTGAAATAAACTAAACACCGCTTGCCTCCTTACTTTCTAATGCTTTATTATTTTGTTCAGCTGTGTTTTCGTGAACACTAAAACAGCGCCAATGCGAGTTTTGCTTACGTGCCAGATGAATATTACGATCAGAAAATGCTTTAACATCTTCTGCATCATGTGTAATCATCAGAACAGCTTTTCCGTGTCGGTGTGCAGCATGACTCATCAAACGATAAAATTCTGATCGACTGACATCATCCATTCCTGTCGTTGGCTCATCCAAAATAAATAAATCCGGGTCACTCGCAAACATTCTGGCAATGGCCACACGTTGCTTTTGACCACCAGACAAGGCGCCCATCCGTTTATCACGTTGTTCCCACATGCCAACAGAACGCAGTGATTTCTCAACATGTTCTAAATCATGTTGCGTGATGCGTTTAAACCACCCATTGCGTGGAAAACGACCACTTGTCACAAATTCTTTGACCGTGCTTGGAAAGCCGGCATTAAAACTGGCGATTTGTTGAGGCAGATAAGAAATTCTTAGCTTTTTACCCTTAATATTCTGCTTGGCTATCGTAATCTCACCTGTTTTCGGCTTGATAATACCTAGGGTTGCTTTGACAAGTGTGGATTTAGCTGCACCATTTTCACCTGTCAAAGTAACAAATTCACCAGCACTAATTCGAAAGGCAACATTTTCCAGAACTGGTTCAGCATCGTAGACAAAGCTTAAATTGTTTACTTTGATGTAGTCCATTAAAACTCCTTTTCCAATTTTTCCAGAAATTTAACAATAGTCTGTTGCTCATCTTCTGAAAATGCGTCAGCAATCTGAGCGTAGGTTGCAAGCGTAGCTTGATGATGATGACCATGTTCTTGTGCAATCGGCTGACCCGTTTCGGAAAGGCTCCAGAGAACAATCCGTTCATCAGAAGATGATTTTTCCGAATGCGTTAAATTTAATTGCTGTAATTTTTTTAATGCCTTGGTCACTGCTGCTGGTGATATATTTAGTTTTTCAGCGAGTTTGGCATTGGTTAACTTTTCATGTAAGAGCAACATCAAAATATGCTCTTGCGTGTTCGTCAATCCAGCATCAGACTCACACTTACCCAAAAGTACTTCTTGTTTATTTTCAGCAAGTTGCATGATTTTTGTGAATAACATATCGATTTGTTGACTGACCTGTTGTGTCTTCTTTTTCATATCTTGTCATTTCCTTTACCAGTTAAGTATATCATCCTAGATAAAAATGTCAATCAAAAAAACAGATTCAGTCGATATCTGTTTCCTTGAAAAAATCTTGATAAATTTTAGTTTGCAGTTGCTGCAATCTTTCAGAATCTCTACCGCCTACGGCACGTCCATCAATTTCTGAGACTGGTGCACAAAGCGCACCCGAACTTGACACGATAATTTCGTCCGCTGCTAGCATTTCTTCAATGGTAAATGGTTTTTCCGAAATACCGAAACCAAGCGATTGACTGGCTAATAATAAATACTTTCTCGCAATTCCTGGTAAAATCCAATGATCAAGCGGCGCCGTTTGGAAAACACCATTTGTCAAGATGCTGATGTTACTATGAGCACACTCTGTCACGCGCTGCTCTCGATGATAAACTACTTCATCTAATCCTTGAGCTGTCGCGGATTGACTGGCTAGGACATTAGGCAACAGATTAAGTGTCTTAATGTGACAAAACTCAAATCGGTGATCTGGCACGGTCATCAGCTTGAGACGATGACCTCCAGAAAAATCGCCTGTCCAAGGTATCATATAAATGGCTAAGTTGGGTTTAATTGTTTGAGTATAGCTATGATTTCTGACGGCTGTACCACGACTGACCTGAAAATAGACAAACAGATCGCCTGTTTTTAACTTTTGGCACAAATCTTGTAACAGTTCTCTTAATTCGTCTTTTGTAAAATCAGGTTGAATGTCAATTAGTGCCATGCTATTGAAAAAGCGCTCTATATGGTCCTCTAGTTTAAAGATAATCCCATTTCTCGCAACACTGGCATCATAAACACCATCACCGAAAAAATGCGAGCGATCATTAAACGGCACCATCATTTCTGATAAGCGCGTGATTTTTCCATTGTAGTAAGCTAAATCTTCCATTTTTAACGCGCTCCTTTGGTATCGTCATCAGTTTGATGCAACTTTTGCAGATAAAACACCTAATGACCTGTCTAGAATCCTGACGATACCTTATTCTAAAGCATCCTCACTAGGTAAACTTCGTCACAAAACCCCTTAATACTGTTACAAATACGTTGCGCTTTTTTCTCTTGTTGACAAAGCGCAAAAACAGTTGGCCCACTTCCACTCATTAAAACACCATCTGCGCCACTCGCCAATAACCGCTCCTTAATTTTAGAAATCAAGGGATGTTTAGCTAATGTGACAGCCTCTAATGCATTACCAAGATTTTGAAGTAGGGCATCAAAATCAGAATTGACGACTGCATCTTCTAAAGCGTCAATATCTGGATGCTGAATTTTATCCATCTTGACATGACGAAAAATTTCAGGTGTTGAAACGCCAAATGACGGTTTCACAAGAATCACCCAGAATTTTTTCGGATTATCAATTGGTCGGACATGTTCACCTCGTCCAGTCACGCGCGCCGTTTGACCATACACACAATACGGAACATCTGAGCCTATCTGCTCCCCTAATTTTGCCAACTCTTGCGTCGTTAAATTAAGCTGCCAAAGTTGGTTGAGGGCACGCAAAGTCGCCGCCGCATCCGATGACCCACCCGCTAGTCCTGCAGCAACTGGCGTTTTTTTATCAATATAAATCTCGACACCTTTTTTAATACCGAAAGTCTTTTTCATAACCATGGCTGCTTTATAGGCGTGATTTTTTTTGTTAAGAGGGACAAAACTAGAGTTAGACTGTAATCGAATCACCTGTTCATTCTCAAGTTCTCGTACTGTAATGCGGTCCGACAAATCAACACTAGTCATAATCATATCTAGCTCATGATAACCATCAGCGCGCTTGCCTAGAACGTCCAAGCCAAGATTAATCTTAGCTGGTGCTTTTTCTGTAATTTCCATGTTTCTATTATACCATGCCATGTTCAGCAGTCCAAATTACCTCATAAAACCACTGAAAGTAAGCTTTATTATTTTGTTTGACGAACATTCGCTACTCATCCCAAATACAATAATCCATAACGTATCTCAGAGATAATCTCTCCTATTATCGTTCGGACAGATATACCTCAATTTCCTTAGAGGTCAATTTTTTAACTTCTGTATCCGGGTATTCTCTATAGTCATCCTTTATAAATAAAGGAACCATTGTTAGACATCGTTTATTTGTATTCTGCTTCAAATAAAGTAATAATGCCTCAATATCTACGAAAATTTTATAGGATACCCTGCCCGTCACACTTTTAATCTCATAGATGCCACAACTTTTTTTAACCGTATAATCCGCAGTTCTCAAATAAAGTTTGGCAATATCCAAAGACTTAAAAGGAAAATGCCACCTTTGAATCCCTCGTTTCTCATCAGGATTGATACAAATACAGCGCCCACAAGTACCACAAATATATTGGACATGGTTGTGTAAACAATCTAACGGATTTAATAACGGTGTTATCCGTTTATGTTCGCTATAGCATTCCTGACATATTTCTTTCAATTTATTCCCATTTTGAAAAATAGCGTTTTGCGTCGTTTCCAAGGTTCTTTTATTGTCTAGCATACTTTTATTTTACCACATGTGGTAAATCAAAATGATAAGTTCTTGAATTTTCTAAGCGAACAGTTACTTTAAGCACACTGCCCACTTGTTGATAGTCAGAAATCCCTGTATTAAATCGAATTTGACCTGATTTTTGTCTCACAACTCGTGCCCGTGTCATCCTTGCCATAAGTTGTGCACTCAAAAAAGCTTTTTGGCTTAACAAATTCTTTTGATTGTCAACTACAGCACTCAGATAGAAACTTAAAATCATCCCAAAAATGACTGTCATCACTAAAGCATAAAGCATAATCCCTGCCTTTACTTGACGTTTGAAAATGCGTAAATAAATTTTCGCTCACCTCCTTTGCTAAACTTCATATGGATGGTGACAACATCACCAACATTTGAAATCTCAGCAGATGACACGCCATAAATCATCGGCTGATAACCTTGTCCTTGCTCATTGGTTTTTCGAAAATCATCCGACCCTGTTTTCATTCCAAAGCGTCTTGGACCATTAGGCGTAGTCACATAAAGATAACGTCTTGTCACCTTGTCCAACTCAGCATTTTCAAGTTCTCGTCTTAGTAGATTTGAAAAATTTTGCCAATTTTTGTCATCTGATTGACGAATGGCTTTAAATTCTTGTGTCACTAATATCGTCATCCCCTGAATCACAAGCATCGATAAACTGATTGACAAAAGCGCCACCAGACATTCTAGTAAAGTAAAAGCTCTAAGGCATCTCTTGTAAAATTTCAAGACGCAATACCTCCTGTCCAGAATTTTCTAGCACCACCATTTTTTCCGTCCGTATCATCGTCACGCTAACACCATTTTCATGCAGAGTGCTTTGCTTGCTATCAAATGCCATCACCCCAACATTTAAGGCCTCAATGACACGATTCTGCCTAGCCACTTGCGCGCGATTAACTGAAACCTCCGTCACTACAATGCTTGATAATACCGCTAACAACGCCATAGCTATGATGCTTTCCAATAAAATATAAGCCCTAACTTGTTGTTTTTTTATATTGTCCACTTCCTAGCTGTAACTGATAAGTGATTTGCTTTCCCCCTTCATAAGGCAATAAAATCACGATTTTTGCATCCTTGATTGACTGAATATTTCCGTTTTCCTTAAAAGTAACCTCAAAATCCGAGAACTTCGTTTCTTTCGGAACAGGTTGCCTGACACCATTGACTTTGACTACCCCTTTGAACGATGATAGACTTCTAGGCTCAGCATTTGTAACAGCCTGTGCCTGCTGATTTTTTAAAATCATTTCAAATTGTAAAACAAACAACTCACCTCGAATCATATGAACAGTATTCTGTAAAGTTGCCGAGAACATCAACACCACAAAACAAGTAAGTGTTAGTGTCAATAAACTTTCCAATAAAGTGAAAGCTCTAATTGACAATATCGCGTGTTTCAGCTGTATTTTTCTTGTAGTATTCATTATAAGCATCCGCCTGCTTTTGCGTGATATTGCCATTATTGACCAACTTGCTTAGTGTCACTTCATCTGTATGGTCCAATTTATAAAGTTCTGCTTGTGAATGGACCACCTTCACAACCGCGCCATTACCAGTATTCTTAACTGCCTCTTTTTGTTTGGAGAGGTTAGGCACGAACAGCAAAATCAACACACTAATAATAAGAAGGACTATTAACATTTCCACCAACGTGAATCCATCGACCTGTTTTTGCTTTATCTTACTGAGAATTGAATTCTTTTTCATATTTTTCCTTTCTGCGATTTCATTTCATGAAACCTTGAAACTTGACATCCGCTCGCGCTCCTGCCAAGCGGGGTCATTCGCGAACTTCGTCTGCTCAAAGTCTTTCTGCACTAGCGTTCCGCCTAGTAAGTTAGACAGTCACGAACTTATACCTGACGTTACAAATTATATCCCTGACGCCATCTGATCATAAATCGGTAAGAGTATTGCCGCATAAATCAAGACAATCATCAGAGCTACAAATAAAAAAACGAGTGGCTGAATAATAGTCATGGCTTTTTCAACCTTTTCAAAAAATTTCGCCCACGATTCATCCGCATAGATAAGCAATTCATCACCTAGCTTAGCTTTCATATCTCCATATTCAATAATCAATGCCAATTCCGGTGCGAAAAAACGATAACGATGAATTTTTTCATGAAATTCTTGACCTAACTGCATGGCATCTATTAAGTCTTGCCCCATTTCCCGGAAGAGTTGATTATTTTGCTTAGTCATCATTACAAGGATTTGCCGCATTTCTAACCCTTGCTTAATTAAATTCCCCCATTCCCTCGCATAAAAAGCCGTCAAATAGAGTTTCAAATAAGTTTGAATCAAGGGAAAACGCCCTACCTTTTGGATATTACGCAATGGTGATGTTGTCTTGAAATAACGCACCAGCCCTAATATAAGACCAGTTAACATGATGCCAAATCCGAGAAATAGCCACGGCAGTAGATTAATCACTGTTCCTGCGAAGTTATTAGTCGTCACTTGCGGTAGTAAGTAAGTTTTTAAACCAAGCACAATAACTATTAGAAAAACGAGTAAAATAATAGGGTAGGTCGCTACGGTTACTAATTTTTGTCTGACCTTTTGCACTTGTGTTAGATTTTCTGTTATTAACTGTAGCGTTTGCAGTGTATTGCCGTGATAGTCTGCCAAAGCAACTTGTGTGATGACTGAGTTTGAGAAACGTAAATCATTTAGGATTTCTGAAAGACTTTGACCATTTGACAAACCTTCTCGTATAGTCGTCACAAATTTTGCCTCTACCAACTTAGAACGTTATAAAAAATCAACAATTTCTGCTAAATGAAACCCACTCGAAAAAAGATTCGTCATGAGTTGCATTAGCTTGACTTGTTGTTTAATCGCTAATTTTTTCCGTTTCCGCCTGACTAGGTGTGAGATGTCCAGCTGTAACCAATTTTTCAATTTTGTCATGCCACTTGTCGTTGTCGTGCCTTTCGAATGCTTTATCTGCACAATCTAGCACCCCCTTTCCTGCAATCAACCGTTGATAGACAACACCTGATAGCGAATTTTTGATTTCTTCTCTCGTTACACCAAGCTCCATAAGTCTCGCATAAACACCAGAAATTGACTTGGCATGAATCGTTGAAAAAACAGTATAACCAGTCAAACTTGCTCTCATAACGGCCCGTGCAGTTTCCTTGTCCCTGATTTCACCGACAATCATAAGATCAGGCATATGACGTAAGGACAGTTTAATCAAACTATCATAGGTATTACCAATCATTTCATTCAGCTGAAATTGCAGTAATTCCGGAGCGACAATTTCCACTGGGTCTTCTATCGTAATCACCTGTTGACCTGAGAATTTCTGCTTTGCAATATAATGCATTAGTGTCGTTTTGCCAGAGCCAACTGGTCCTGAAAATAGATAAAGACCTCGCTTAGCCACCAAATTTTCAATCCGTTGAACGTCTGTCTCAAACCAAAAGTCGAGCGGTCTATCCGCATGATGTAAAAGCCGAATCACCAAGCTTTCACGGTTCTCAAAATCACCTGCTGAAGATAAACGCAGTCGAAACTTTTTACCTGAAAACACATATAGACAAGCCCCAAGTTGTGGTCGACGCTTTTCACCAACATTCATCCCAGCCGTAAACTTAAAGTGAGAGATGAGACTTTGACCATCAGCATTTGAAAGCAGCAGATAATTATCACGATGCGTTGACTTTCTAAAAACAACTGAAAAGCCTTTTTCGACTGGCAGTAAGTAAATATCATTTACTTCAAAATCCGCCGCATTTTCCAATATTCTCTGCGCCATTTCCTTTATCATCATATTGCCTCCTACTTTTATATACGAAAAAAATCCGTGATTGCTCACGAATTTTTTTTACTTTATTGCTTAAAATAAGTCATCAAACAAACTCAACTGATTATCCTCAGGCATATTGCCAAGAATACCCATTTCATCCATTTTATCAACTAGGGTTTGAGAGACACCTGCACGTTTTCGGAGTTCAGTTTTACTCAAAAACTCTCCCGCCTTACGTGCCTCTACGATTTGCTTAGCGACGTTGCCACCAAGACCATCCATAGCAGAAAATGGTGGAATCAAGGTGTCGCCATCGATAATAAAATCATTGGCCTCACTCCGATAAAGATCAAGTTTGCCAAATTTAAAACCACGCTCTAACATTTCATTACATAATTCTAGCGTTCCAAATAGGGCATTTTCGACATTACTAGCTTCAAATCCCTTAGCCTTTATTTCTTGCATTTTAGCCTTCACGGCGTCTAAACCATCACCCATAACTTTAAGGTCAAAGGCATTAGCACGAATCGAAAACCAAGCACAATAATAGTAAATTGGCATATGCACCTTGAAATAAGCGACACGCAAGGCCATCATAATATAGGCAGCCGCATGGGCTTTGGGGAACATATACTTGATTTTACTACATGAATCAATGTACCACTCTGGCACATTGTTTTCACGCATGGCAGCGATATAAGTCTCACGCTCCTCGTCGTCAATCTTATTCCACATCCCCTTACGTACACGTTCCATAATCGTAAAGGCCATTGACTCATTGAGCCCAGCATGTATCAGGTAAACCATGATATCATCCCGACAGCCAATAACATTTGCCAGATTGGCGATGCCTTGCTTAATCAACTCCTGCGCATTACCCAACCAAACGTCCGTCCCATGGGAGAGACCGGAAATTTGGAGTAATTCTGCAAAAGTGCTAGGCTTTGTTTCCTCTAACATCCCACGAACAAATGTTGTTCCCATTTCGGGTACACCTAAAGTACCCGTCTTAGAAAAAATCTGCTCAGGTGTCACACCTAGAACTTCTGTTCCCGCAAAAATTTTCATGACATCTGGATCATCCATCGGAATGGTTGAGGCATCCATGCCGGATAAATCCTGTAATTTACGAATCATGGTCGGATCATCATGGCCCAGAATATCGAGTTTCAAGATATTGTCATGGATGGCATGGAAATCAAAGTGGGTCGTTTTCCACTCGGCATTGATATCCTCAGCTGGATAGGCCACGGGACTGAAATCATAAACATCCATATAACCTGGAATAACGATAATACCGCCCGGATGCTGACCTGTCGTCCGCTTGACTCCTGTACTGCCTGCCGCAAGACGCTCAATTTCAGCACCACGGTAGAATTTACCATAATCACGTTCATAACCTTTGACAAAACCAAAGGCAGTTTTCTCAGCCACCGTACCAATGGTTCCGGCACGAAAGGCATAGTCTTCGCCAAATATATCGCGGACGTCCAAATGGGCGCTCGGTTGGTCAGCACCAGAAAAGTTCAAGTCGATATCGGGTACTTTATCCCCCTTGAAACCAAGGAAGGTTTCAAATGGAATATCGTGGCCGTCTTTTGTGAGCCTATGTCCACATTCTGGACAGCTTTTCTCCGGCATATCAAAGCCTGAGCCATATTGGCCCTCGGTAAAGAACTCAGAGTACTGGCACTCAGGGCAGACATAATGGGGTGGCAGTGGGTTAACCTCGGTAATACCGGTCATTGTCGCAACAAACGAGGAGCCGACAGACCCCCGTGAGCCAACGAGATAGCCCCGTTTGTTGGAGCGCTCAACAAGAATCTGAGAAATGAGGTAGATGACGGAAAAACCATTACCGATAATCGAATTGAGCTCTTTTTCAATCCGTAAATCGACGATGTCAGGTAAAGGATTACCGTAAATGGCGTGCGCTTTTTCATAGGTCAGCTTGGCCATTTTTTCCTCAGATTCCGGAATGTAAGGTGTATAGAGGTCGTCACGGACTGGCGTTAGGACATCAAAAGACTCCGCCATTTTCTGCGTGTTTTCAATGACAATCTGACGCGCCGTTTCTTCTCCGAGGAAGGCAAAATCGTCCAGCATTTCATTAGTCGTCCGGAAATGGACTTCTGGCAATGGTGCAGGCATGGCGTGTTCACCGCGACCAACAGGGCGGTTGATGATAGCGCCGGCACCCAAAGAACGGACGATAATTTCACGGTAGATGGCATCTTCTGGATTGAGATAGTGGACATTTCCTGTCGCTAGGACTGGTTTGCCTAGTTTATCGGCAATCCGCATCAAATCTTGTAAAATTCGTTGGAGTTCCACTTCGTCTTTGATGGTTTCTTTGGCAATCAAAGGGCGATAGATAGCCGGTGGCATGATTTCGATGAAATCATAATAATCAGCGACTTTCAAAGCATCTTCAAAGGATTTATTGGTAACCGCCTCAAAAACTTCGCCTTCTGAACAAGCTGACCCAACAATCAATCCCTCGCGATGTGCTTCAAGGACTGATTTTGGAATTCTAGGCACACCTGCAAAATAGTTGACATTTGAATAAGAGATGAGCTTAAAGAGATTCTTCAAACCGTCTTGGGTTTTGGCATAAATCGTAGCATGTTTCACCCGCGCACGTTTATAAGAATCTGCATCCACAACTTTTGTATTCAAATCGCTCAACAACTCGATGCCAAATTTCTCCTTAGCATCATTTAAGAAAATAAAGAGCAAACGACCCGTTGCTTCCGCATCGAAATTGGCCAAGTGATGACTTTCGAGAGAAACTTGGAAACGTTTCGTCAAAGGCCCCAAGCCATGACGCTTGAATTCAGGATAGAGATTACGCGCAAACTCTAAAGTATCAATAACCGGTTGTGTAATCTCAGGTAAATGATGGCGCTGATAGTTCATATTCATGAACCCAACGTCAAAGGTCGCATTATGCGCGACGAGAATGCTGCCCTGACAAAATTCTTGGAATTCTTTTAAGACTTGTTCTAGTGGTTTAGAGCCTCTGACCATGTCATCAGTAATCCCTGTCAGTTGTGTCGTAAACTCACTCAAGGGATGCCCCGGATCAATAAACTCATCGAATTGTTCGATGACATTTCCCTTGTGCATTTTAGATGCCGCAACTTGAATCAGTTTGTTATAAACGGCAGAAAGTCCGGTCGTTTCCACGTCAAAAACGACGTAGGTCGAATCTGAAAGGCTACTGTCATCTTCATTATAAGTGATCGGTACCCTGTCCTCGACTAGGTTAGCTTCAATCCCATAAATAATTTTGATACCATTTTTCTTACCGGCAGAGTGGGCATGTGGGAAACTTTGCGCGCCTGCATGATCGGTGATAGCGATGGCTTTGTGTCCCCAACGCGCAGCTTGCGCGACCAAATCAGACACATCTGGAATGGCATCCATGGTCGACATATTAGTATGCGCATGGAATTCGACTCGCTTTTGCCCTTCGGGCATGAGGTCCTTCCGAATGTTTTTCGCCTTGATTTCGACCATATCACGCACACTCATGACCAACTCATGCTTGTACTGGTCCATTTGAACACTGCCCTTGACTTTAATCCACATGCCTTTTTTGACCATATCAAACATGGCCTGCTCCTCAGGCTTACGTCCCCATTTTTGGACGATAAAAGAGCTGCTATAGTCTGTCATCTTGACTTCCAACATATGGCTTTCCTTACCGGTCGTACGGTTCTTAAAGACCTTATGCTCCGCCGCAAAAACGTAGCCTTCAAAGACGACATTCGCCTCCTCAGTCACGACATCCTTCATTTGGAACACGGTATCAGACGCCTTAATTTCCCTGCCCAGTGCAAGGTGATTAGGGGATGCAACCGCTTCTTTTGAAGTAGGGGCTTGATTATCTGTTGGGAAGGGTGCTTCGGGTTGGTTAGCCAGAATATCCGCTAACGCCTCCTCAGATTTTTTCTCATACTCAGCGACCAATTTATCCGTTAGCTGGTGGTCAATCTCTGGTAAAATCTGTAAATCCGTAAACCCAAAATTTTGATAATGTTGCGCCATAACTGGAAAATAATGTTTGACAAAATATTCCAGATTTGACAATTCGCCCACTAAAAGTTTAGCTGTCGCAGATTCATCAGCCGCTATGAATTTATATTTCTTGAAAATCGCTGTAAAACTTGGCGTATCGCAGCCCGGCAAATCAAAAATGAGGGGAAGATAGCTATTAAGCAAGTCTTCATCAAAATGTCCGTCCTCTGTTAGAATTGTCATTTGCGTTTTCGCGATATTCGAAAAAGCCCGCTCAAGACGATAGGCTAATTCTCGATATAAGTCAATCGGTAAAATCGCTGGAAACTTCAAATAAAAATGCCAGACTTTACTGATGGCATGAACTTCAACCTTGTCAATATTGCCACGAAATGCTGGATTCTGACGAATTTCCGCAGGCATGTCGAGCTGATCCATGAGTCTTTCAAATAAATCGTTCATTGCACTTCTTTCTTGAATCTTTTAATTGTCATTTTCAAGTCTGAGGATGACCGATAATTTTTGGAGTCTATCAGACACATCATTTCTTGAAATCGTATAGTCCTATTATAACAGAAAATGAAATATTGCTTTAGTTTTTCTTCACCGCCACTTTTGTTAAGTCATATTTAGCATACGATTTAGACATAATAGCTAGTGAGCCGTCTATCTTCAAGTAACAGAATGCTCTTCAAAGTCACCATCCCATCCATCTAATAAATCAGCTAAATTTTCTGGTGTTATCATATGTTTTTTGATGACGAGAGCACGCGATTTTTCATCCTGCATCACATCGATTTTCCCACCAACTGTTACATCAAGAAATTCTAATAGCATCGGATCAAGTCTCATACCTGCTGAATTTCCTAATCTACCAATTTTAGGTGATGTTAGCATGACCTCACCTCTTATGCTATGATAAACATGGTCAATTTTTTACCTTTTAACTTTCTACAATCTTAAAAATATCAAAAAAGAGCATCTCTGCTCATTTTGGAATAATCAATTTATAACATTTCCGCGTTATATCACGACTTCTTTCTGATGTATCTTAAACTTTTGATTACCTTTATTTTAATTTTATCTGGCTAATAACCAATCTATGATATTGAGTTGTTCTATCCCTTCTTGATTGTAACGCCCATTGTCCATGGTTAGTAAAATTTTTCGGTAGTTATCTTGAATACTTTGAAATGGGCGAACTTCTCTTTGATAAGTCCTGTCATCTTCAACAGTGAGTAACACTTGATAATATTCGGTGACACCATTTTTTTGTGCCACAAAATCAATCTCAAATTCTCCTATATTGCCAATAAAGACTTGATAGCCTCTTCGCAACAACTCAAGATAAACAACACCTTCTAAGCGATGTCCAAAATTCGGGCGTTTATTACCCAAAAGAACTTTTCTTAGAGACTGGTCGACAGGATAATATTTTGAATTGATCGACAGGTATTTTTTACCCGCGATATCATAGCGGTCTGCTCTAAAAAAGAGATAGGCTTCTTGAAAGCCAGATAAATATGTTGAAACGGTGTCACTTGTCGTCTTTTGTCCCATTGATGTCAGGGTATCTGCTATTTTCTTTATCGTCACTAGACTACCTGAACTATCCGTCAAATATTTGGCTAATTGTTCAACCAATGTTGCATCACTGCGCTGTTTTCTCTGCAAAACATCCTTGATCAAGACAGTATTGACGATACCTGAAATGTAATCTCGATAGGTCAACTCATCTGGAATTTCTGTTACATAAGGAAAGCCACCAAATTCGAGATAGCGCTGAAACACGGTCGCTTTATCACCGCCCAGAGCGCTGAAAAATTCTACAAAAGATAAGGGATAAACTTTCAACTCGACATAACGTCCAGAAATCAGAGTCGCAAGTTCACCTGATAACATGTAAGCATTAGAACCTGTCACGTATAAATCAACATTTTCTTTGATAAATAAGCTATCTAATACGCGCTCAAACTCAGGTACCATCTGGATCTCATCCAAGAAAATATAGTTCATCTGATCTGCTAGCAAGTTATCCGTAATTTTTTCATACAGCTTTCGATAGTCCAGATAATCAGCTAGTGCCAAATCTTCAAAATTATAGGATTGAATTTGAGTTTGACTAACCTGATCGGTGATTAGCTGTTCTTGAAATAAGGCTAAAAGCGTTGATTTCCCGCTCCGTCGCACGCCTGTCAAAACTTTGATAAATCGTTTGTCTTTTAAACGTTCTAAATCAGATAGATATGTCTCTCTTCTTATCATGACAACCTCTTTCAAATTAATTCGATTTTCATCTTACATCTCTATCATAAATCAAATTAACTCGAAAGTAAATAAATTTTATTCACTTTATTCAAATTAATTCGAATAAAAAATAAATTACTAAGTTGTTTCGACTTAATTCGAAACAACTATTGTTCTAGCAGGCCTCTAAATATATTTTTTTGCTATCATTCCCAAAACATAGTACAATATTAAATAAGGAGATCTGACTACTATGACAACTTTAACTTTTAAGAAAACCGTGACGGTTTTAGTGGCGACCGGTTTTGCTGTTTCTTTAGCAGCCTGTGGTAAACAAGCCGAATCACCAAAGAAAAGCACCGTTTCTCAAGATACTGCAACCATTACGCTAGATTTTGAAAACGATAAAAAAGTCGATGAAACCAAAAAAATCAGGATTATTAAAGACCAAACTTTACTTGATGCCCTTAAAGAGAATTTTAAGATTGAGGAAAAAAGTGGCTTTATCACGTCGATTGATGGTAAAGCTCAAGATCAAGCGGCTAACAAGTACTGGATGTTCGATGTTAACGGTAAGATGGCCGAAAAAGGTGCTGCAGATATTCATTTGAAAAAAGGGGATACGGTTGCCTTTTACCTCGGAAGTTTTTAAGATAAATAAAAAAAGCCCGCGGGCTTTTTTATTTACTATTTTTCTTGACTTAAGCCACTGTAAGCATACTCGACTTTAATGCAACGGTCCATGACGATTTGGTTGCGACCATTGTCACGTAAAATTTGTTCAGTTTCTTCGTTTTGTAGACCTTGTTGGGCCCAGAAAACATCGGCATCTGTTTCGATAAAGTCACGCGCAACGTCAGGTAAAAATTCTGAGCGGCGAAAGACATCTACAATATCAATGTGTTCAGGAATATCTTGAAGTCTACTATAAACTTTTTCGCCCAGTATTTCCTGACCGGCAAGTCGTGGATTGACTGGAAAAATGCGATAGCCGTCAGCTTGCAGGGCTTGCGTTACCATAAAACTTGAGGTCTCTTCTCGATTTGATAGGCCAACGACGGCTACCGTTTTCGCCTTTCGCAAATAATCAAAAATGACTTCCGGTGAACTGTTTTCAAATGTATAGGTCATCTTAACTCCCTTCAATTGTCAACTGATGCATGATGTTCACCACCATTGCACCAAGAAAACGCACTTTTATAAAACGTCTGTGATATCGTCAACAGGCAAGCGATAAGACGCTGTGCCCTGCTCATCTGAATAGCCCATGGTGATGATAAGTTCTGGCTGGAATCGGTCCTCAATCGCTAAAACTTCTTTGGCTTTAGCCTTGTCGAACCCAAGAATCATGTTGGTTTTAAGACCCTTATTATTGGCCGCAAGCACGATATTTTGAGAGACGAGACCGATGTTGAGGGCCAAGTACTCTGCTAGCTGTTTAGCTGTAAATTTCTCGAACATGCCTGGTAATTTCATTAACAAATCAGCTTTGTGGTCAACTGGCAAGAAATCAGCGCCGATTTCAACCATATCACGCACACGCTCTGGCAAATCTGTATCTGAAAAAACGACTAATGTTGCACCCGCTGCCTCGTTTTGGACGGCATTTTTGCCGTGCATGGCTGTGGATAGGGCCAAGCGCATCTCTTGTGAATCGACAATCACAAAATGCCAAGGCTGGATGTTGTGAGCTGAAGGTGCTAGAACGGCTTCGGATAGAATCGCTTTGACTTCATCAACAGTGACTTTACGACCGTCAAACTGTGTGACTTTATGGCGACTTTGATTTAGCTTTGAAAATTCCATTAGGTTGTAACTCTCCTTACAAGTTGATAGAGTAGATAAGCTAGCACACCACCTAAGGTGTTAGTGATTAAATCATCTACTTCAAAAACGCGATTAAAATTGAACAATAAATCCAAGATGACTTGTGTTGTCTCAATGGACAAGCTCATCAAAAAACTAATAAGCAGCACTTTTTTAAAGTATCTGATACTTGGTTTCAGTAAACATAATGCAAATACCAGTGGAAATATCAGAAAGATATTGGCAACATTTTGAAGGATGATAAAGATAAGATCAACCAGATTGGGGATTTTCCCGAAATGTACCAATGTATTAAACGGTGTCAGAATCGCTGTGATGCGACCGAAGTGTTGGACGCCTGGTGTTTCCACGCTTTTTAAGGTTGGATAAATACTCTGAGGTAGAAAACACATCAGACAGATAGCAATAGTGTAGCATACTGTAAGCCCTTTTACAATTTTTTGAAACGGTTCTTGTAGGTTGGCTTGTTCATCAAACAATTTCATACTGTTATTGTATCATAAAACGCCAGAGTTCTCTCTGACGTTTCTTTGTTATTTATGAATGGCGTTGATGATTTTGTCAAACCATTCTTCTGGTATAACAGCTATAATTAAAGCGGCAATAATAACCGCAAGAGCTGATAAGCGTGTGATATTTCTACCCGTAACAGCTGTCACAATCACCCAAATCATCGCTAGCATAGAAAAGCTCTGATAGAATTTTTTAAAATAATTTTTCAATTTTCTATCTCCTTCTCTTTACTTAATTTTTGTCTCAAAACCAACAGTTACAGCATCGAATGCTTTCGTGTCTGGCTGTGTCTTCTTTTTATCCGATTTCATAGTCTTACTACGAAGTTGACCACAAGCAGCATCAATGTCCGTGCCGTGTTCTTGACGGATGACACAATTAATGCCACCTTTTTTAAGAATATCATAAAACTTGAGCACATCATCTTTTGAAGAACGGCTGTATTGGTCATGTTCGCTCACTGGATTATAAGGAATCAAGTTGACATAGACTAATTTCTTCTTGTCCTTCAAAAGTGCAACCAACTCACGCGCATGCTCTGGACGGTCATTGACCCCACTAAGCATGATATATTCAAATGTGACGCGACGATTAGTGACTTCAATGTAGTAGTCAATGGCTTCAAATAATTTTTCGATTGGAAATTGACGGTTAATCCGCATGATGCTAGTTCTGACATCATTGTTTGGCGCATGAAGTGAAATTGCCAAGTTAATTTGGAGACCTGTCTCAGCAAATTCACGGATTTTAGGCGCCAATCCAGAAGTTGAAACCGTGATATGACGGGCGCCAATAGCTAGACCATTATCATCGTTAATCGTTTTAATAAAGTTGATAACATTGTCATAGTTATCAAAAGGCTCGCCAATTCCCATGACCACCACGTGACTGACACGTTCTTCTAAGCCACGTTCATCAAAGTATTTTTGAACGAGCATGATTTGCGCTGTGATTTCGCCTGCGGTTAAGTCGCGTTGTTTCTTAATTAGACCTGATGCACAAAACGTACAGCCGATATTACAACCAACCTGAGTCGTCACGCAGACAGATAAGCCATAGCGCTGACGCATGAGCACCGTTTCAACTAGCATACCATCAGGTAGTTCAAACAAATATTTAACTGTACCGTCTTTAGCCTCTTGAACCAAGCGTTGTTTCAAAGGATTGAGGACAAAATTGTCTTTAAGAATTTCGATAAAATCCTTGGCAATATTAGTCATCTCATCAAAAGATTGGACTCTTTTCTTATAAAGCCAGTCCCAAATTTGTGTCGCGCGAAATTTTTTAGCACCATTCTCTACCGCCCAACTGATTAGCTGGTCACGCGTTAAATTGTAGATAGATGGTTTTGTTATGTCATTTTGGATAGTTTTAGTCATGCTACTAGTATAACATGTTTTGAAAACTTTATGGCAAAATATTCTAGGACTAGCAAGGCTCAATCGTCAACAGAAAAAACAAAACAGTATGGCCGTTAGAGAAGTAACTTCCTAGCGGACATACTGTTTGATGTGTATAAATACTGCTGTAACGCTTTCGCGTCTCACGAATAAATCAAACTTGTAAACTTTATTTATTACTAATGAAGAATGAGACAACTGCGACTAAAATGACTGCACCAAGCACTGATGGAATCAAAGCCATCCCAGCTAAGCTAGGACCCCAATGACCAAAAATCGCTTGACCAATACTAGAACCAACTAGACCAGCGATAATATTCGCAATCCATCCCATCGATTCACCTTTTTTAGTGATACCACCAGCAATAATACCGATAATTGCACCAACAATAAGAGACCAAATCCAACCCATAGCTAACTCCTCCTTAGTTAAGATGTTGAGGCGACTGCTTTGGTGTGTAGAATTCTTTTCCGCGACGAGTAATCGCAGGAGTGAATTAGGAAAAGACGTAAACGAACAACGTTCGTGCGTCCTTTTATCTATTTTCCTAACACCAAGGAGCCGTAACTCGATTAAATAATGTAAAAAATTATAATATCTGTCGACATCTTCATTTTATAACAATAGTTTCAGACTGTCAAAGAATTAACTCTATTTGTTAGCTTTTAAGTAATGAGCAAAACAACTAGGCTGGTAACTCTGCGCTTATTTTTTCCGAGTTCTCACAACGAAGGCCGGACGTTTACTACTTTCTGATTGATGTGGCTTTTGAGAGGGCTCTGGCTTGATAATCGGCGCTTGCTGCTTGACTGATTTTTCTTTTTTGACAAATGCCGTCTTGCTTGGCTGACGTTTTCTAGAAAACTTAGATGACCCGCTATTATCTCCTTTTTTATTAGGAGTTTTAGCATCTAAAGAGAAGTCTCTATTGCCGTCTTTTTTAACGTCTTTTCTAACTTCTCTTCTAACTTCTTTTCTAACTTCTCTTCTAACTTCTTTTTTAACTTCTTTTTTAGTATCTTTCTTCGAAACCCTAGATACTGCGACAGGTGTTGTCACTTCATAGACTTTTTCATCTACAAAAGCCTCGTCACGCTTCATATCTTTGCTCCTCATCCGTTTCAACACGAAAAAAGCAGCCCCGAAATTCATATATTCTTTGATATAATCTTCCAAATGAGAAATCTTCAACTCATCTGGCATCTTCTTACGAGAACTTGAAAAAAAACCTTTCAAACGCAATTGCTCATGTCCCCAATCACCTACAAGGTAATCGTATTTCGCGAAAATATCCGAATAGCGTTGCTCAAGTTTCTCTTGATTAAAGCCTTCGCGATGATTGTAAATCAAGTGAAACACCTTATCACCAATCGTGACCACATCATCAAGAACAATGACATGCTCACCTGGGAATTTATTATAATTTTTTTCTTCTTCTGGAATTACTTTTGCCATACTATTTCTTTCTTTTGGGTTTCTGTTCCTTTTGGATTGTACTCAGTTAACTCAAGAGTTATCACGATTTGCTAAATCATCTGCAACAATTTCTCGCATAAATCTTGGAAATTGAATCTCAGCGCTGCCCGAACTTTTCAAAATCGGAAAATACGAGGCAAATAAATACTGGTCTGGCATCAAGACAACATAGGTTTGAGTCGCGATAACTGGACTACCTTGATAGATAAGTTCATCATTTTGATTATCTAAACCTTGTGTCACGATATCACCAAACTGTTTGCCACGAAAGCCCATACCGACGATGCGTTGGGTTTTCAGATAATTACCGACATCATATAATTCTCGCATGATGCTTAAAAGTTCAAGCCCCGTTACGGTAAATTTGACCATACGGATACTATGCGGCAAGATGTCATGCAAATCATCCAGAGTAAGATGCTGCGGAATCTCTTCAACAATCATACCACTATTAAGTACCACCGCTGGTACTTGATAATACTCACCCATAAGCCCTGCAACAAATTGTGTTGCCTCATATTCTGGCAAACGATTTGTAAACGATTGAGATAACTCCGCTACTTGACAGTCTTGAAGTATCTCATGCCCTTGGTTGGCTTGGTGCTGAATCCACTCTTTATCTCCTGGCAATGCTACCAAATGACGCACATCCTCAGCCATAATCTCAGACTGGATACATTGAAAGTCGTCATCGAATCTCAGCGTCACCTCACCTACGTATTCGCCATAGCGGCCAGCGGCCGCAAGCATTGTATTATTCATATATTTACCATATTCATATAAATGATGCGTGTGCGCGCCTAAGATTAAGTTGAGATTGTCGAAGGTCATCGCGGCTTGCTCATCAAAGCGCCAGCCTAAATGGCTCAGTAGAATCGTAAAGTCAGCATCTGATTCAAGCAATTGCTGAGCTAATACAGACTCTGGCTCCAAGATATCCCAGCCCATTTGAGGATAGGCTAGAGGATAGGGTGCCGTCAGTCCAAAAATATCAATCGTCATGCCAAATGATGTCGTGACACGTTTTTTCTCGACTGCCCAACTTGGCTGTTTACCTTTATCTTTCAGATTAGCCAAGACAACATCAAAGTTGGCATTCGCATAAAGTTTATCCAACTTTTCTTTGGGCAAGCCTAAGCCCTCATTGTTACCAATCGTTGCTGCAGTCAAATCTAACGCGTTCATCAGCTCAACGTTAGCCTGACCTAGCGTTGCCTCACTAAGGGCATGTGAGCGGTCAACATTATCCCCAATGTCAAACCGTAAAACATCCGAATACCCCACTGATTTGTCAGCAAAAAAGCGTTTGATTTTCGGATAATTTTCAAAATGAGAGTGCAAATCATTCAAATGTAAGATTTTTAGCACATTTTCTTGAGTGGTCATAGTCTCATTATATCAAAAAAAAGAACCTGTGAACGATTTCTATTCTAGAAACTTACAGGTTCTCTAAAATTGCTGATATAAGCTTAAAAAACAGAGAGCCATATTAGCTATTTAATTTGAAAGTTTGACAATAATTGTTTTTGTCTCTGTCTCGAATGTCATAGACTGATGATTGGGATAATCGGGTAATTCGCTATACATTACTGCAGCCTTTGCTCTCAGTTCTTGGTCAGGTATTTTAAAATCATGACCATGAATCTTCAAGAAATCATAAGGCCTCACACTCGTTAGTGGTGGGTCAAATTGGAAAAACGTGGTTCGTGTTGCTCCGGTGATAAAAATATCTTGCAGCTTATGAATAATACCTTGATTCCCAACTTGAGACTGACCAATAAATACAAGGTTTGTTTCTTTTTCAGCAGGAGTCAAAATTTTGTTTTGAGTCGCAAACGCCACAACATCATGCATCAACACAACATCATTTGCATAAGACGCATTTGCTTTTTGAGATAGACTAAAAGTCAAAATCATTGATACTATTGTCAATGCTACTGAAAGGTATTTAAATTCTTTTCCTTTTTTAGCAAAGCTATAAACAATCCCTGCAAAAACAACTGAAAATGTACCGAAATAAACACGCGGAGCTGCTTTTATATTGCCAAAGGCCATATTAAAAGTTAATATTGAACCCAGTAAAAGCACGAGCAACAAACCATCAATTTTAGCGCCTGCACGATATCTCAGTATTGTCAATATGACTAACGCAGCATAGGCGATTGCGAGCATAGCAATGACGACTGCACCAACTTTTTGTAAACCGCCAACTGTTCCTAATTGCGTCCACATCATATAGGTTTCATTACCGTATGTTGAATAGTGAATCATCAAAGCAGAAAGCTTATAAACCAAACCATAGATAACCCCTGCGATAAGTAGCCTTCCAGCATTTGTCGTTGATCCATAATCATCGTACTTGTATCTATCCCAAATGTATTCTTAAAATAGGGGAGATAAGTAACGATAGTTGATAAGATGATGACGAAAATTGGATACTTTTTTCGCATGTTACGATTTCCTTTCATGTGTTCTCAACATAAATGTCAAGAACTGGTAGACATCATCTATCAGATAATGATTTATTGATAAGTTATTCACCCCCGATAAAGTGGGCGACATTTTTTCGTTTGGGCATTTTTAATTTTTGTTTCAGTTAGCATAGCTATCTTGGTGACACACCATACTAATTTTTAGCCGACAAAATTTTTCCTCCAAAAAAAGCGAACGGCGTCGCTTTTTCCGGTGTTTAGAATTAAAAACCAAGCCTACTCATTAATGATGTTGTTATTTCAGATTCATCAAACCTATACTCGTAACAGCCTCTCTTTAACGACTAAACCTCCTATTGAATTTTTTAAATCTAGTGTAATGCCTTACAATTCATCATGCTAACTAAAGCTGTCATAATCGTCATTTTTTGCTACTTTGCTACCGTTCATCATTCTGAGTCACAACCTTGGTTTTCGCGCAACAATCTTCATCTGTCATTGGCATCACCTCTTTCAAAACTTCCTTAATGGTGTAGGTATTAAAGCCAGTCAGCCTAGCCGACTTACGCCTCAGAATCAGAAGAACATTTTGCCTTTACCAATTTTACATTGCGGCAGCTGTCTATCCTGAGCATAGCTTTTACATCCTATTTTTACACTCTTATTATATCATGTTCACCATAAAAAAGAAAGCGTTTTTACTATTATTTAACATTTAAATATGAAATATGTGACAACATTCTAAACAAAAATAGACTTCATCCCTTTATTTATTTAAAAAACAACTAGACAATAAAAAACCTTATAGATTATCTATTTCTATAAGGTTTTCTAATATAATTTTTTACTAAAACAGAAAAACTCAAAGTTCTTTTTTGCGTTTTTTAAGAATTTCTATTCCCAAAGTAGCTATCAAAAGCGTCATTAGCGATACACCTGAACTTAACAGTTTTGAATCTGATGTTTCTCCTGTATTAGGGAGCGTTTTTTGTGTTTTTGTCGCAGGTTTAGATTGTTGATTATCAGAATTTTCTCCTGTATTAGGGAGCGCTTGCTCCTCTTTTGATACTGGTTTAGGTTGTTGATTATCAGAATCCGGTAACGATTTTACACCTGGAATACCTCCAAAATGCAATGCTGGTCTTTTAGGTGGTGTTGTTTTATCCGGCACAATAGGATTGACTTTTCGTTTCCAAACTTTGACTGTTGTAATCGTCGTTTCTGTGTCACCGTCTGGGTTGATGACTACCACGACAGGTGGGTTGACAGTACTTGACACTAGCTCATAGCCTGTCGTATCAGATAAGACGTTGCCTTTTTCGTCTACATTTTTTGTCACACTAATGTCTGTATTGACTGGGTTTTTGGTGTAATGATACACTAGCGCATTTTTCTCTGCTAGAGTGACCGTATCACCTGCTTGGACGACTGCACCATTGAAGGTGATTTTTGTCAGTGTGTAGCCAGTTTTATTGTTTCCTGCCACTTGTGCGGCTGTAGGAATTGTCACACTGTCACCGACATTACCAGCAAGTGAAATGGTGCGACTAGGCGTTAAGCCGTCGCCATTATTAACAGTATGACCAACTGTTGTTGTTGCTGGTGTCGGCGGTGTGATAGGTGGTGTCTTAACCTTCCAAACTTTGACTGTTGTGGTGGTCGTTTCCGTGTCACCGTCTGGGTTGATGACTACCACGACAGGTGGGTTGACAGTACTTGACACTAGTTCATAGCCTGTCGTATCAGATAAGACGTTGCCTTTTTCGTCTACATTTTTTGTCACACTAATGTCTGTATTGACTGGGTTTTTGGTGTAATGATACACTAGCGCATTTTTCTCTGCTAGGGTGACCGTGTCCCCTGCTTGAACGACTGCACCATTGAAGGTGATTTTTGTCAGTGTGTACCCAGTTTTATTGTTTCCTGCCACTTGTGCGGCTGTAGGAATTGTCACACTGTCACCGACATTACCAGCAAGTGAAATGGTGCGACTAGGCGTTAAGCCGTCGCCATTATTAGCAGTATGACCAACTGTTGTTGTTGCTGGTGTCGGCGGTGTGATAGGTGGTGTCTTAACCTTCCAAACTTTGACTGTTGTGGTGGTCGTTTCCGTGTCACCGTCTGGGTTGATGACTACCACGACAGGTGGGTTGACAGTACTTGACACTAGTTCATAGCCTGTCGTATCAGATAAGACGTTGCCTTTTTCGTCTACATTTTTTGTCACACTAATGTCTGTATTGACTGGGTTTTTGGTGTAATGATACACTAGCGCGTTTTTCTCTGCTAGGGTGACCGTGTCCCCTGCTTGAACGACTGCACCATTGAAGGTGATTTTTGTCAGTGTGTACCCAGTTTTATTGTTTCCTGCCACTTGTGCGGCTGTAGGAATTGTCACACTGTCACCGACATTACCAGCAAGTGAAATGGTGCGACTAGGCGTTAAGCCGTCGCCATTATTAGCAGTGTGGTCAACTGTGGTGGTTGCTGGTGTAGCCGGTGCTGTTATGATGAGTTTTTGGGTAACAGTATCGTATCCAGAGGCTGTATAGGTAATTGTATAAGTTCCAGGTGTTAATGCTGACAGGTCTGCGTTGCCAGAAACCTTAGCTGTTACAGTCACTGCATTGCCACTTTGATTTGTTAATGTCAGAGGTGGAACAAAACTTGTCGCTGTTTGTGTCACATCTTTAGGCGCTACCAACGTTCCATTTTTAACTATGATTGTTACGATAGCTGTAACTTGAAGTCCTGAGTTTGCATCAATATAACTATATTGAATGCGATAAGTCCCTGACTGTGTGGGCGTCCATTTTTCCGAGAGTCCTGTGAGGGTCTGGTCGGCGTTAACGAGTGCGTAAGAGATTGCTTGCGCTGTCTGTGTTCCTGTGCTATCGGTTTTGTCTGTGATGAGTGTCGCTAGATTCAGCTCAGTCCCAACTGTGCCAGCACCATTATCGACTGTCAAATTGGAAACATAGACAGTCTGTGTCACTGAAATTTGGAAATCCGCACCATAGGTCGATGAGTTTGTGTTATTTGAATTCCAACGGTCACTATAACTATAAACGTAGGTTGCTTTGTAGGTTCCTGCTTTAAGCTTTCCAAAATCGGCTGGTGAAATCACTTTGCCTGATGCATCTGTTAGCGTTTTTGAAGTAAAGTTGCCGGCATCTGACATATTACCATCTGAAATATTGGTGTCATAAGGGAAGTAGTTCGGATTTTTAACATATCCTGTTCCATCTGTCTGACCGCCGTTTTCTGCATCTACGACTGTTGGTGTGTCAAATGTAAAGGTACCTTTGCCTTCTTGTAATACACTGTCATTTGGGGCAATCACTTGAGGTTGAACGAAAATTGAGCCTTGTGCTGAAACATGCATTCCTGTTGTTGGGTCTGTGTAATCATAATTGATTGAATAGTAGCCATTGAGACTTGTTGTGAAACTTGTGCCAGTCAAGGTAATGATTGTGCCAAAAGGGTCTGTTACTTCAATTGTCAAACTGCCATCTGCTAGCGCACTTAATAGGTCAACAGCTTTACCATTGCTGTCTGTCAGGCTAACATAGGCAGAGCCATCTGAGGCGGATAAACTCAAATCAACCGTTTGTCCGCTAGGTATTACGTCGTATTGATTGGCAGAAATCGTAAGGGCAATTTTTCCAGCTGGTAAAATTTGAATGACCAAAATAGCTGTGCCATCTGCTCCATCATATTGCCATTCTATCGTATAAGTTCCGACAGTCAGTGTTCTCGGATCAACTTCATTGCCATTAGCATCTAATACGGTCATACTGCCTACTGGAAATTGGCTCGAATCGGTGACACCTGTGGCTGGATCTGTATAGG
The DNA here is from genome assembly GCF_013449735.1 of Pseudolactococcus laudensis. Classification (GTDB taxonomy): domain Bacteria; phylum Bacillota; class Bacilli; order Lactobacillales; family Streptococcaceae; genus Pseudolactococcus; species Pseudolactococcus laudensis. Next base: position 126,058 of record NZ_JACBNY010000002.1, on the reverse strand, counting down.
TGACGGGATTATAAATGACATTAGCAACTGGATTGCCGTTAGCATCGTATCCTTGATTAATTCCTGTTATTGATATGCTTGGGTCAAATTGATAGTGCCCTGATGCATCTGCATTAACTACTAGCGTATTCGAGCCATCTGATGACATCGGTATCCCACTCGCATCAATGGTTGGTGCGGGCAAAACTTTGACTGTCTGAGTCGCGGTCTGAACTGTCCCTGACTGATCGGTGTAGCTATAAGTTATCGTGTAGGTATCCGCATAAGTTGGCGTAAATGTCGTGCCTAATACCCAATAATGACCCTGATAGCTACCATCTAGCGGGATGTTATTGCCAGAGCTATCTTTTACAGTAATAGTCGCATTTCTAATTGAGACAGCAGAATTACTTGGATCGACCAATGTTTCAAGAGTTGCTGCGTCAATTGTTGCCCCAACTTGCCCGGTTGATGTTGCTGCTGGCGTTAAACTCGTGAAATATGAGACATACGTGTAGACGAATGCTCCCTTAGCAGTTAAGGTGATTTTATCCCCAACCTGAACAGCTATGCCTTTATACGTCACACCCACAAATGATTTTCCTTGAATTTGAGGGGCGTCTGGAACTTGAATCTCATCACCAATATAATAGGTACTCAGATCAAGTGCTAACTTTGGTGAAAGTTCTGTGCCATCGGTGTAAGACACGTCGGTATTGGCAAGTGTTGGTGTGGTAATTTGATTCTTGACCGTTAATGTTTTTGTCGCTCGCACGCCATAAGTTTGTCCTGCTGCGTCGGTATAGTTTTGTTCATAAGTGACAGTGTAGTCGCCAGCAGATGTGGGCACAAAAGTTGCCCCTGACATGCTGACAGCTACACCATTAGGATCTGTCACACTGTAAGTCAGATTTGACGGTGTCAAGGCTGTTGTCTGATAAGTTGTTGCATAAACAGGCTGTGCCTGAGCTGACAAATCATAGCTTGTTCCTGATGTACCTTCTGCCAATGCTGCAGGAGCTGTGAGCGTTGGCGCAGATTCTTGTTGAACAGTTGAGCCGTTGACCGTAATAAAGTGATAAGTCGGAAGAATACCAGTAACATTTCCAGCGCCATCTTCACCTGGTAACTTTCCCCTATCCCCAGGCCAATTTGACCCAGTTTGTCCGTCAGTGTCACTTAAAGCAAGTGTAATCGCACTTGGTGCTGCTCCTGAATAGGTATAAGCAAAGTAGCCGTTGCCAACATAGCTCATCTGCCCATCAATTGAGCCAGTATTTTGATTCCAAATATAAATATACTTGGCGCCATTCATTTGACCTGAATTGACCAAAATCGTTGTACCAGATTTAGCCGCGTCTGCTTGCACAACAATTGAGCCAAAACTAGGGTTTGTAACAAAAGTCGGTGCAAGACCAAATACAAACAAACTGGCTAAAATACTTGCACCGTACAGCCATATTTTACCTGACTTCCAAGCTCTAAAATGCGATACTTTTGATTCTTGTTTTGCTCTACTGCTTTTTTTCATATGAGATAAAGACATAAAAACCACCCTTTATTATAAATTACAAGCTAATACAGTTTAACTATTAAACTATATTAGTCCCCTAACACATCTATCTGTGTCTGTCATACTGCATGATTTATTTCAGTCATGTCAGTAAGTCGCTAAACTTACTGAAGTTGGATTAAAGCAAGACTGTAATTAGCCAAGTTCCAAGCATTACTTAAACTGGTACCTGACGCAAGACTATGATCACTTGAAAGCATGATGCTTTTACCCGCAAGATTGTTGCCATAGTAGGTATCATTTGCCGTAAAGTTTAGACTGCCTCCAGAGGCATTGATAATGACTAAATACTTGTTCACACCATTATCCATGATGTATGCAACAACACCAGAATCATAGCGCAGAGGCTGGATTAAAGTACCATTGTAAATCTGGCTATAATCATCTGGCCAGAAACTTGGGTTATCATTTTTAAACTGAATCAATTGTTTCAAGAAATCGACTTGCTCGGCATAAGTACTCGCCAAATCCCAGTTCGTATTAGACGACTCATCACCAACAAAATATTTGGTGTTGTTCAAAGTCACCACACCATTATAAGGATTACGCGCTAGTTCAATTTGCGCATCTGCCATACTCTTTAGACCGGTATAATTATTAGACTCAATTTTAGCTTGTTGAATCGTTGACAATGCTGGATTGCCTGACACATTAACGTAACGGCTCATGTTAAATTCCTGACCATTTTGCATCACCGTCGTTCCTTCAGCCAAGATATTAATGGCTGATGCAAGCTCAGAGCGGGCAACATGAGTTTCTTGTAAATCATATGGATTATATAGCCACTCCAAATCGGATATGGTCTGACCGTCATGACACTCTACATAATTAACTGCTTGGGCAGGTGTGCCATACTGCATCAACCCATCACCGGACCCCCGAATAGCGCTCAAAATGAGTCCTAAGCTATTCTTATCCCCAGCAACAAAGTTTTGAATTGTATCACGTTCACCGTTGTTAAAATACCCAACACCTGGTGTATGAATGGCTTTCGACACATCGACTTGCTGGTCATAAGGTAAATCTGTTCCCATATACCATCCCTCACCATAAGTTAAGATATGCGGGTCAATTGTATTTAGCATTGAGCGAACAGCATTAATCGTATCCTTGTCAAAGCTTGCCATGATATCAAAACGGAAACCATCAACTCCGTAGTTCAAGGTATAATACTTAATAGAGTTCAAAATGAATTGACGGAACATGAGATGATTGGTCGCCGTATCATTCCCACAACCCGTTGTTGAAGATTTTCGGAAATAATAGCCAGGTTGCGTTCTCTCAAAACTCGAAGTTGACTGGTCATACACATGATTGTAAACCACATCCATAATCACGCCCATTCCTTGATTATGAATCGCTTGAATCATCGTTTTCATTTCATTAAGACGCGTATTAGGATTCGTAACGGATGTCGCATAAGCACCTTCTGGCACATTATAATTCAATGGATCATAGCCCCAATTATAAACACTTGGAAAAGCTGCAGTTGCAAGACCTGTATCAGAAATACTCGCAAAATCATACATCGGCAAAATCTGTAAGTAATTAACCCCAAGTTCCTTCTCATAGCTCAACCCAGTGAGCATTCCCGTATTAGGATTTATTGTACCCGTTTCTCCAACACCTAAAAACTTCCCTTTGTAATTCGGATTGACCCCAGAAGTACTCGAATTCGTAAAATTTTTAACGTGAATTTCATCAATAACTGCTTGCGTTGAACTTGCTTGTCTCCAAGTAGCCTCTTCTCCTTGTTTCACGGCAAAGCCACTTGGTGTCACACTTGAAGGTGAAACAACAACTGAGCGAAGTCCACCTGAAACAGTCGCAATGCTATAAGGATCTTGCGTCGTCATTGTTGTAGAGGTACTGCTTACCGTGCCATAATTACCAGAATAATCACTCACCGTACCATTTCCAAAAGTTAATTGATACGTATAGACCAAACCATTTTGATCTCCTGGAATTGTAACAGACCAAACGCCAATTGTATTCTTAGTTAAATCCGACGTATTAGCAACTGTTCCACGAGCCATTGTGTAGGTTGTGACTTGCGGTGCTGTTGCATTGTTTCCTGATTTCCCATAGCTAATCACTTTTACACTCGTTGCAGTCGGTGCCCAAACTCTAAGAGTTGTTGCAGTCGGTGCATAAGTTGCACCTAAATCAGTCGCAGTATATGCCCATTTTGCATCAAATGAATCAAACTTATTACTAGCTGTTGCGATTTTCAAGTCTGCATTGGCTGTACTTGCGTAAGTACTACTTGATGTTGCAGCCTTGGCATGTAGTGGGTTAAACGCTCTATCAAGTGGTGTGGAAATTTGAACTTGTGTTTGAATGCTTGAGAATGTTCCTAATAAACCAAGCGAGAGTAACGAGACGACAGCAATTTTAATGTGTCGGTTAATTTTTTTGTATTGAATAGCCATCTTTCTCCTTTGTATTTCCAAAAGTAAATGAATTATGAATAATAAACAATTCCACATCATGTTATCGCTATCATTTTTTAGAATTTTAAAATCTTTCCAAAGCTAATGCAACCGATTGCATAAAATTGTGTACGCCTCTACTCTTTAGAGACTGTTTGTTACGACAGTTATTACACGGCATTATCTACACCTCTTTCAAAACTTCCCCACTTATTTATAACATATTCCAAAAGAAAAAGAAAGCGCTTGCATATTTTTTTTAAAAAAGACACAAAATATGTTATAATAGTCTAAATAACAGGTCAAGTTTTTAGGTCTCTGTTAACACTTGATTTACCCTTAAAGAGGCTGTTAACTCCTTAAAACCTACTCATTTTTTACATCCCAAACTCGCAACACAATCTCTTAAAAAGGAAAAATAAATGTCTGAAAAATTTTTACATCAGAAAAATAATCTGGACAAGGCGATGATACCCGTCACAAAGCCACATGCTACTAGCCTTTCTATTGCTGCCTTGGTTTTAGGCATTGTTGCTATCCTCGGTAGTTGGATTCCCTTTATCAATCTTATATCGATTGTGATTGGTATTTTGGCAATTATTTTCGGTATTATTTGTCTTGTAAATGCTAATCGTGACCATATCAGTAAAGATTTCCCACTCATTGGTATTGTTCTCGGGAGTCTAACTATTTTAATCAGCCTCTTCATCACTCTAGGTACCTTATACTTCATTAATACCATTGAACCAGAGCTAAATCCTCCCTCAAGTTATAAATCCAAGATAGATGATTTACCCAATAATCAATTTGAAGATATGACAAATGAGGCATTTTTAACTGCCTTTCAAAAACTTGCCGATGACTATGAAAAATTAGTAGAAGATTTTCAAAAAAATCCTTCTGATGAGACAATCAGCAACAAAATCACTGACTTATCAGAGCGTTGGGGTGATTTTATGACCTATTTTTATGACAACGAAGACGATTTTTCTGATGATGACTATCAGCAAGTCCTTGAAATTGAAAAACGTCTGATGATAGCATCAAGAATTTTTATCCGTGAAAGTACTATAAATAGTTCATACACTAAACCTATTGGAGTCTAGATCACAAATAAGAGACTAGGACAAGAATCTCTAAAAAATAGGCAATGAGCGATATCAATTTTTGATAAATTGTAAGACAACGTGGCGATGCTGTTCAGAAAGAATAGAAAAAAAGCAGACTAGAACAATCAAATTGATTGTTCTAGTCTGCTTTTCTCTTTTGGTGACTGAGGACTTTTGTCTCAGCCTTTTTTTATTTTATGTCAGCAATGTTGCATCATCACCATTGCTTGCGATGACGTCTTTATACCAGTAGTAAGAATCTTTCGGGATGCGTTTCAATGAGCCTGTCATTGTTTCATCTTGGTCAACGTAGACGAAACCGTAGCGTTTTTGGTAGCCGTTGAGCCAGCTCAAAAGGTCGGTATAGCTCCAAGTTGTGTAGCCGATGACGTCGACGCCATCAGAAATTGCTTCTTTGATAGCTAGGACGTGTTTTTTCAAGAAGTCGATGCGGTAATCATCGTGGACTTTGCCGTCTTCAAGTTTGTCGTACTCACCCAATCCGTTTTCTGTGATGAGGACTGGCAAGCGGTAACGTGAGGCGATACGACGCAAGGCGATGCGCAAGCCAACTGGGTCAATCGTCCAGTCCCAGTTCGTTGTTTCAACGAATGGATTTTTTACTGTTTTTTGTAAGCCAGGGATACCTGAATCTTGAGAGGTGCCTTTTTTACCTGTCGTGTTCATTTGATAGCTGTCTTTGTTTTCAACACCGCCGTCAATTGGGTTCCAAGCATTTGTCGCTGTTTGATAGAAGTTTAAGCCCATGAAATCTGGTTTGGCAGATTTAAGCAACTCAGCATCACCAGGTTCAAAAGTTGGGGCGAGACCTCTTTCTTTCAAGTAGTTCAAGGCAACAATTGGATATTCACCATAAACATAGACGTCCATCCAGAAGTGTGCGCCTAACTCTTCCGCATTTTCTGCTGCTAAGACGTTAAGTGGATTAGAATCAATCGCATACTGTGGTGTGTAGGCAAATGAAGGTCCGATTTTGCCATCAATACCCATTTCATGGAACTTGTTAATGACTGCTGCATTAGCCAAGTTAGCGTGGTGGTTAACTTGATAGAATAATTTTGGATCTTTTTTTCCAGGTGGGTGGGTAGCAATTTGCCATCCCATGTGCGTGAAGATATTTTGTTCATTTAGAGAAACCCAATATTTGACACGATCGCCATAGGCTTTGAACAAAGTCTCTGCATAGTTCACAAAATCTGGAATGATTTGACGTGATTCCCAGCCACCATAGGCGTCTTGAAGGGCTTGTGGCAAATCCCAGTGATAAATGGTTACCAAGGGTTCAATCCCATTTGCCAACAGATCGTCAATTAAATCGCTGTAGAATTTCAAACCAGCTTCATTGACTTCACCTGTGCCATTTGGAAAAATGCGTGTCCAAGCGATTGAGAAACGATAGGCTTTCATACCCATCTCAGCCATGAGTTTCACGTCTTCTTGGTAACGGTGGTAATGGTCAACTGCGACATCACCATTAGTCCCTTTGAAGGTTTTACCAGGGATACGAACAAAGTTATCCCAGACCGACAAACCTTTGCCATCTTCATCGTAAGCGCCTTCAATTTGATAGGCAGCTGATGCGCTCCCCCAAAGAAAATCACTTGGAAAAGCTGCTAATTTTTTATGTTCCATGTTCAACCTCTTTACTCTTTATATATATAAGTATATAGATATTTAACAAAAAAGTCAAATATTAGCTGACTTTTTCTTGTTTTTAGCAAATAAATATATTCAAAACTATATATATTATCACTTCCCGTTGTAAGCTTGAGAAATGTTATTTAAGATGGCTTTCATCTGGCGTTTTTTAATCCAGCCCAGACCGATTTGCATCATCATGTCATTCAGATTTTGGAAGAAACCGTGTGATTCCAGAGTTTCTGAAATGACGACTTCCGTCGTCGTATCATCAATCTTATGCAATTCCCAACGTGTCGAAAACGTATTTCTAATCGTTTTCGTTGTGAACGCATAAACTGAAGGCTCTGTCACTTCGTCAATCTTAATTTTACCTGCTTGATTTTGCTTAGATCCGAATTTCTTCTTGTATTCAAAGCCAGTCAAGCTAGAGACTTTAGGATGCTTTCCAGTATTTTTTTCGATATCATATAGACCAGATTCGAGTAATTTATCAAAAATAAACTGGCGCGGCACCTTCAAGGTTCTGATAATTTCCATTACTTAGATTCTCCGTTTTGATCTGATTTATCTTTTTTACTACCCACAATGACCATACCAAGGCCAAGTGCGAACAATAGGATGCTAACAATCACGAATGCTCCCTTGCCTTGCACTGTTGTAATAAAAATCAGTAATGCTAAGCTGACAAAAGCCCATCCCCATTTTTGCATCATGATTTTGCCACCTCAACGTTGAAGAACAAAGCTGCTCCCCATGGTTGAGCTTTAATAAGGGCTTTAGCTTCTGCTGCTTTTTCGTTTAAATCGCCATCAGCTTCAAAAAAGAGACGGATGCCTTTTTTCTCTACAAATTTAAAGCCATTTTCTTCCAAAACTGCAATCACGTCGTCTTGTTTCATTGCCATATTTACTACAAGCATATTCTACCTCTTTCTTTATCTTGGTCTACTCTTATTTTATCATCTTTTAATAGAAAAAGACGACTTTCGCCGTCTTTTTTGAGCATAAGCTCAACAAAGTGAGACTTATAATTAAGCTTCTTCTTTCATTGAGTTCGCTGCGATAACAAATGGGAACCAGATTGCGAATGATGCGGCAAATGTAACTGCTGTTACAACGATTGCACGCCAGTCGAAACCTGTTGCCATGAACGCATTGATAAATGGCGGTGTTACCCATGGTACTTGCAAGACAACTGGTGAAACCAAGTGCAATGCAGTTGCAATGTAAGCAATTGTTACTGACACCATTGGTGCAAGTAAAAGCGGGATGAAGAAGAGTGAGTTCAATACCAACGGCATACCGAACATAACTGGTTCATTGATGTTGAAGATACCAGGCGCAACTGAAAGTTTCGCAACTGTTTTGTAGTCTTCACGTTTAGAGAACCAAAGGATAGCAATGATCAAAGTGATTGTACCTGCAGTACCACCGAACCATGCAAAGGCATCCCATGAACCACGTACCCAAAGTGTTACGAAGTTACCATCGATTGCGTGAGTTTTATCAGTTGCACCTTTGGCAACGAGATCTTTAACACCTTGCAAACCAACTTTGTTGTAAACATCCATGTTTGCAAGTTGGAGTGGACCCCAGATACCATCGAGAACAGCGCCCAAAACGTTTGTACCGTGGATACCGAAGAACCAGAAGAGTGAAACGAAGAAAGTAACGATCAACACTGAAACGATAGATTGTGACAAAGCTTGGAACGGCTCAGCAATGTATTTACTGATCAAGAAGATCAAGTCGTTACCAGTCCATACTTTAATGAAGTAGTAAATGATTGACACAACATAAACCGCAACGATAGTTGGGATGATTGCCAAGAAGGCTTTAGATACTGCTGGTGGCACTGAATCAGGCATTTTGATTGTGATATCAGCAAGCATTAATTTAGCATAAAGGATAACGGCAAGCGCACCCATGATGATAACAGTGAAGTAAGCACCCGCGTCCAATTGACCTACAGAGAGACCCATTTTCCAAGTTGCAATACCTTGTGCAGCAATGTTGTTGTTAACAGTTTCCATTGCTTTTTCTGAAAGACCAGCAGTTGCAATACCGATGATGTTTGGCAGACCTGAAACAAGCGCTGCAACCCCTACGATACCACCTGCGAGTTCATTGACTTTGTAAGCTTTTGAGAGGTTGTAACCCCATGAAAAGGCGAAAATAAGACCGATAATTGTCAATGTACCTTGGCTTACAAGGCTTGAAATGCCAGCAAGTTGTTCAAAAACTGGTTTGTCAGAAAGTGTCCAAGAGCCATCAGATGCGCTACGTTGAACAAGTTGTTGTACGGCACTTGGTACGGTACCAATCATAACTGATACCAATGTTGCCATAGCCCCTACCATCGTCGCTGGCAACATACCAACGAACGAATCACGAAGTGCAACTAAATGTTTTTGCGAGCCAATTTTAGCTGCTACTGGGACGAGGTGTTTCTCCATCCACTGTTGTAATGCATTCATAAAAGTTTCCTTCCTTTTTCCGATTAAGGTTCAGTCCTATTCAGGCTTAAACTTAATCAAATTCCTAAATCAAAACAATCGTGACATATTGGCACTACTGTTTTTAACCTTTAATAACTTTGTACAATTCGATGATTTCTTTTGCAAGGTCAACGAATGCGATACCTGTCATCAAATGGTCTTGAGCATGTACCATGTAGATTGATACCGGTACATCTTCACCATTTGCAGCCTTAGTCAATAATTCCGTTTGGCCATGATGTGCTTCTACGATTGCTTTGCTAGCTGCTTCGATACGTTCGTCAGCTTTTTCAAAGTTACCTTCTTTAGCTGCACGAATCGCTTCGACTGCTGAAGATTTCGCTTCACCACCATACATAATCAACGGCATAATGACTGCCATTTGTGCGTCGTCCATTTTTCTCCTTTCTTCGGTTAGAGTTTTTACAATAAAATAAATACGTGGATAACTTGTCATGATTTCTGAAATCGCATACAAATCACCTACTCCATTATATTACCATGTAATATAATAAAATGCAAGCGTTTACCCGATTAAAAATATATAGTTATGGAGCTCACGAAAAACCGCCCTAGACTACCTATATATAAGGCTTAAATGCATACTGACATCTATCAAAACCGACATCCAATAAAATTTTTGACACAATCTCATATAGTTTTAGCTGATATTTAACAGCAGACTAATCAATTAAATCTCTTAACTGTCTGCTGGTGCTTAACGACTAAAATAAAATTGTATCTCGACCAATAAGCGTAACCGTTTTCAATGGTCTATACCAATATAATATCATTTAATTTTCATTTTTGCAAGCGTTTTACTATCTAAAACATTAATTATATTATTCACAAAGTAAATTTAAAAGGTAGTCTGAATTATCGATCAAAAAAAAACAACACAACTCCAAACTTGCGTCGTTTTCTGTCTTTTTCTGGTTGAATAATGTCTAAGTTATCCCATGATTGTGAGTACTACCATCAACACCGCTGAAACAAGGTAGATGATGAAAAATGTAGCCTTCTGAGTCTCCGAAATCTTAGACTGCAAGATTTTCGGTGCAAAAGGCGCAGCCAACAGAACACCACCAAGTGCACCACCAATGTGCCCGAAGATGCCGACTGCTGGTTGAAATAAATTAATCACGAGATTGGCAAGGATAAGCACGGCAAATTGTTTGCCAACTGCCTGAAACGATGGATTTTTAGTGAGGTAGCCTAGCATAGCCATGGCGCCAAAGATACCAAAGAGGGATGTTGAGGCCCCTGCCAACAAGATATTCGGCTGAACGAAGAAGGCTAAGATATTGCCAAAGATGCCTGATAGGAGATAAATGCCTAAAAATCGTCGACTGCCGAAAACATCTTCAATTTGTCTGCCGATAAAAATTAGCGAAAAAAAGTTGAGCAGGAAATGTTCCCAGCCAATATGCACAAAGATGGGTGTGACGAGTCGCCAAAGATGGGTTGGGTGCTCAATGAGGTCTGGCCCAAACAAGGCACCAAAATGAAAGAGGTTCATCGGTTCAGTGGCTTGTACGCCATTGGCTACAAACTGAGATAGCCAGACACCGAGGGTGATGGCGGCTAAACTATAAGTTGCCGGGTAGCGGCGAAATTCTTTTTTAAAGTTATTCATACGTTTTATTATACCTTAAAAATGTATCTGACTGGGATATCGAATTTGTTTCTTTCTATAGTAGAAATAATCTGAAAGTCATAAACGAAACTAGCGGTCTCGCCTGTAAAATCAGCTAGATAGCGGTCATAATAGCCACCACCATAACCGACACGATAACCGTCTTCTGTCCATGCCAGACCTGGCACGATGATTAAGTCAGGCATAACGGGCATATCAGACTTAGATTCTCTAACGCCAAAGGGGGTTAGAAAGAGTGCGTCCTTATCATAATCCGTGAAAATCATCTTTCTTTGGGGTAAAGTTTTTGGAATGACAATCCGCTTACTCGTATCTGACAGCAGTCGCGTCATGTCAAATTCGAAGGTCATGGGCATGAAAACTGCAATCGTTTGCGCCTGCTGATAAATATCTGATGCTAAAAATTGTGCCATGATTGCCTGAGTTTGCTGGTTTTTGTCAGAAGAATCAAACGTTTTTAAGGCCAATTTCATTTTTTTACGAATTTCCGCTTTCTTTTTCATATCTTTTATGATACCATAAAGAGGTAGTTTGTATACGATTTAAAAAGTTTGGTTCATTTTGTTTCATCCTTTCTAAGCAGTTTCAGAATTACACAAAATTAAAATGCCCCCAAGGGGCGAAGGAGATTCAAAATGGCACAAGGTACAGTTAAATGGTTTAACGCTGAAAAAGGTTTCGGTTTCATCACTGGTCAAGACGGAAAAGACGTTTTCGTACATTTCTCAGCGATCCAAACTGACGGTTTCAAAACACTTGAAGAAGGTCAAGCAGTAAACTACGACGTTGAAGATGGCGCTCGCGGTTTGCAAGCTGTAAACGTAACTAAATAATTTTTAGTTGCTTATAACATGAGACGATTTCTTGCGAAATCGTCTTTTTGTGTTAGAATATAACTATTACATAGAAAACGTTTTCAAACCAATGTCTCTAAACCACTATACGCTTTCAAGCAACACATCAAAATACAAGATTTTATACTTGAAAAGCATAAATAATCAAACGAGACACCTTTATAGAGAGGATAACACGACACCGCGTCTATCAAATAGCTTGACATTTTCAAAGCCCCCTATTATCACAAGACGCATGCGTTGCACAACTTATCATGATTGATTTAACTAAAGGAAAACCTATAAAAGTCATTTTGCTCTTTACTCTTCCGCTACTTTTGGGAAATCTATTCCAGCTTTTTTATAACTTTATCGATGCTATTATCGTCGGACATACCCTTGGTAAGGATGCCTTTGCCGCTGTGGGTGCGACAAGTGCGCTGAATTTTTTGATTATGGGTTTTGCGATTGGGATTACCAGCGGTTTCTCCATTATCATTTCTCAGCGTTTCGGCGCGAATGATGAAGAAGGTGTTAAACACTCCTTTGCCATCGGGCTTTTCCTCACCCTTATCACAGCACTCATTCTAACAGTCATCGCCTTTACCATGGCACGACCCCTACTTGACATCATGCAGACACCGCCAGAGTTAATCAAAGACGCTCATGACTTCCTGAAAGCCATCTTTGGCGGCATGGTCTTTACTGTCTTATTTAACTACCTCTCCAACGTCCTGCGTGCTATTGGCGACTCACGGACCCCCTTAATCGCCCTCATCATCTCGACGATTCTCAATATCATTTTAGAGTTCGTCTTTATCCTCGGCCTCCATGCAGATGTCTTTGGTGCAGGGATTGCGACGATTATCGCACAAGCCTTCTCCGTCCTCTATCTCGTCATCTATATCAAACTCAAAGTACCCGTGCTACACCTGCACAAACAACACTTCAAGTTCGACAAAAAAGAAATCAGCAAACACGCCGCACTTGGCTATCCCATGGGCTTTCAATCTAGCATCATCGCCATCGGCAGCCTGACCCTGCAAATCGTTCTCAATAAAATGGGTACTGATGTGGTTGCCATGCAAGCAATTGGTCGGCAAATCGATCAGCTCGCCATGTTGCCCATGATAAGCCTTGGGCTTGCCGTGACAACCTTTACCGCGCAAAACTTCGGCGCGCGCCAGTACAAGCGCATGCTCATCGGACTCAAGCACGCCGTGATTATCGACGTCATCTGGGGCATCGTCTTTGCAGCCATCCTCATCACCTTTAACAAGTTCTTCTCCGGCCTCTTCATCAGCCATAACGAGACTAAAATCATCCACCTCGCTTTCGAGTACTACTTGGTCAATGGTCTCTTTTATTGGATTTTAGCCATTCTCTTCGTTGTGAGAGCTTTCATTCAAGGCTATGGCAACAGTTTAGTGCCGACATTAGCAGGCATGGCAGAACTTGTCATGCGGGCTGGGGTTTCCGTGCTGAGCCTCGTCACCGTCGGCCTGATTGGTGTGCTATTTTCAAGTCCTGCTGCTTGGATTGGCAGTGTCATTATCCTCGTGCCTAGCTACTTTAAGATTACGAAAGATTTACGAGGTCGTAAGGATGGCGATGTTAACGACGATAAAGCGTTAAATGAAGAATTAGATGACGCGTTGAAGATTATTTGATGATTTTGCACCTGTCATTGTTTCAGTTAACAAAAGAGAAAAAGAGTCTGGGACAAAAGTCTCAGAAATACGAAAACCGCATGAAATTCGTTCTTTTAAACGTTGATTTCATGCGGTTTTTGTATTTTAACAGTGTCTAAAATCTAGCGAATTTAGCCTTTTGTCCCAGCCTCTACTTTATAGCAGTTACTTTTAATAGTGATACCGACATTGTAAAATTTCCATGCCATTATCTGAAATTTGATAGACCAAACGATGCTCGCCTGTAATTCTCCTAGACCAACAGTTCGTCAGATTATATTTCAGTGGCTCTGGTTTCCCAATCCCCGTATAAGGCGTTCTATCAATATCTTTGACTAATAGATTAATGCGTTTTAGTGTTTTCTTATCCTCTCGTTGCCAGTAAAGATAATCATCCCATGCTTCATCAGACCATGATTTAATCATCTTCTACCTCAATTAATTCATGAATAGTACCTTTACCTTGATTGAATTGTGCCATGGCACTATCTAATCGGTTACGATTGTTCTTTGAGCTTAATAAGTGAAGTGTTTCATTTAGAGAATTTAAACTACTCTCTGAAATCAGCACGGCATTTTTACCTTTTGAGTTGACAATATGAAGTTCTGTATCATTCTCTGTCACATCTGCCAAGATTGAAAAGATATTTTTTCTTATGTTGGTTGGAGTTGTCGCTGTTATACTCATGATAAACCTCCTCTTTTGTATGTACTTAATTATAGCACATATAGCGTACGTTTTAAAGTGTGAAGTTTATAAAAAGTAAACTTGCCCGTTTACTTTTCTCTTTTTCATATTATTCATTGAAAGAATAAGCGTTTTTCAGGAAAACAACTTATTTTTACCGATTTGGTATTGTTTTGCCAAAAGAATGCCAATTTCGTATTGTTTGCAAAATATAAAAACCCACCCAAGTCAGATGATTTGGGTGGGTTTTGAGTTGTTATGCCAAAGCATTTTTTCTTGATACTTTTTCATCACCAATCTATATGTTAAGGTGTGATGATATTAAACGGTCTCGGACTGAGATTGAGTCTCACCGTTAAATCATTGATGACGGCATCATCTTTGACAATCATGGTCGTACCACCAATGTTACTACCCCTAAACATGTTCGGGTAAACAGTCGTCGCTTTATCAAAGTCCGCTGTTCGCATATCTAGGTTGGTCAAAGCTGATGTATTTTGGAACATACATTCCATCGCATAATTAGCTGTGATGCTTGCTGTAGTCCAGCCCTTCAAGTCAATCGTTACAAGGGGTGAGTTATTAAAGGTATACCCCATATTAGTAACTGCAGCCGTATTCCAACCGCTCAAATCAAGGTTAGTCAAAGCTGTACCCACAAAAGTATAACCCAAATTCGTGACAGCATCTGTCTGCCAGTTTGCCGTACCTGTTATCGTGTTTAAAGCAGTCGCATTATAGAACATCGAATTCATCGTCGTCACTTTCTCAGGATTCCAGCCAGTTGTATCAAGCGTTTGGAGTTTATTCGCACCATTAAACATACTTGCCATAGTTGTCACATTAGAAACATTCCAACCACTTAAATCAAGACTCGTCACACCTGGTGCAGTTGTCCCAATGCCTTAGAACATCCGGTCCATGGTGGTGGCTTGCGTCGTGTCCCAAGTGTCAATACCGGTGAGAGTTTGCAGCTTACTCGTCCCCTCAAATAGACTGGTCAAGTTGACACCTGTCGTGGCAAGCCCCGGTTGCCAACCGGTAACATTCAGTGTGGTTAAACCATTGGCACCGTTGAACATGCTTGCCATAGTCGTGACGTTAGAGACATCCCAACCTCTTAAATCAAGTGTTGCCAAGGTTGTTAAGCCGTCATATCTGCTAAACATGAAACTCATATCTGTCACGGCACCTGTATCCCAGTTTTCAATACCTTGAATTTCAGACAACGCTCGGGTATCGTAGAACATGTAAGACATATTAGTGACAGCACCTGTATCCCAGCTATTGGTATTGAGTACACTTAATTTTCGGTTATATATAAACATATTCGACATTGTCGTCACGGCACTGGTGTTCCAGTCATGCAAATCGTTCTCAATAAAATGGGTACTGATGTGGTTGCCATGCAAGCAATTGGTCGGCAAATCGATCTGCTCGCCATGTTGCCCATGATAAGCCTTGGGCTTGCCGTGACAACCTTTACCGCGCAAAACTTCGGCGCGCGCCAGTACAAGCGCATGCTCATCGGCCTAAAGCACGCCGTGATTATCGACGTTATCTGGGGCATCGTCTTTGCAGCCATCCTCATCACCTTTAACAAGTTCTTCTCCGGCCTCTTCATCAGCCATAACGAGACTAAAATCATCCACCTCGCTTTCGAGTATTACTTGGTCAATGGTCTCTTTTATTGGATTTTAGCCATTCTCTTTGTTGTGAGAGCTTTCATTCAAGGCTATGGCAACAGTTTAGTGCCGACATTAGCAGGCATGGCAGAACTTGTCATGCGGGCTGGGGTTTCCGTGCTGAGCCTCGTCACCGTCGGCCTGATTGGTGTTCTATTTTCAAGTCCTGCTGCTTGGATTGGCAGTGTCATTATCCTCGTGCCTAGCTACTTTAAGATTACCAAAGATTTGCGAGGTCGTAAGGACGGCGATGTTAACGACGATAAAGCGTTAAATGAAGAATTAGATGATGCGTTGAAGATTATCTGATGATTTTGCACCTATCATTGTTTCAGTTAACAAAAGCATACGAGTGTTGCTCTACAATTTTTCGAAAAATGATACAGAAATAGGCTATGAACGATTTCTATTAACATTAGAAATCGTTCATAGCCTATTTTTTGTCACTTCCCTTATGTGATATTTTAAATCTCTATCAATAAAAACCCTTGAACAGCCACACAACCATTCAGGGATTTTTCCAGCAAAGCAGACAAAGCCAGACGCATCTTCGCTCATCTACCCGCTCTTATTTTTACAAACACACCAGCCAATACCACAAGCATTAGTCTGTTTGGACACACACGTTTTATTGCTTTATTTTCTCGGTAACTGGATGTAGTCTACCAGATGTTAGATTATTGAATTAAGAGAGACAAAGCGGGATGGACGGGGAGGGTGTTATACACATAACCAGTGTAGCCGATACCGCCCGCGTTGACATTGCCCGCATTTTGATAGTTGTTGCCGGACGAGCGGAGCCAAAACTCCCGAAACCTGTTGTCTAGTGTCAATGTATGACCGTTGTGACTTTAAAGGTATCCTTTAAAAGGGTGGATACTACTCCTGTTGGAGCAGATGATAAATGTTTTGATATTTGACACGGTCACTTTTCATCCAAGCTTGCAAAAACTTGATGCAGTTGGCGCCTTGTTTATTCATTTGAATGGCATGTTTGAGTTTGATGGCATCATATTTCTGTGCCTCTAAACTAAAATAGCCAATCGCGCGTAATTTACTCAACGCTTGCTGCTGGTAATGAATCCGTTGTTCAGCAGTTTTATGAATATTTGCCTTAGTCACAAAGACATCATTAGCTAAAAGCATGAGTTCGACGATGTCCATACTGAGATTTTGCAAGCGAGAAATAAAAGTAAAGCGATAATGTTTTGGAGCGTTTTGTGTGACTTTCAACGTGTAACTCATCAAGTCGTTGGCGTAGACGATCACTTTCAACGTACTATCTGTTGCCTCATGTGTATTTAATCCCACGCCTACTTTTCCTTTCTGCGATTTTTTGTCATGATATCTTGAAACCTGATCTACGCTAGCACTCAGCCTAGCGAAATCAGTCACGAACTTTGCCGCGAAAAATCTATCTTAGGTCGCAGCGCCTAACGGCGCAACACTTAACAGAAACTGATGATACTATCATCAAGCCTCGCCTTGTGTTAACCATTTAATAGCCCCCTCTGCCTTCTCGGCAGAGGGATGTGAGATACCAGATGTTAGATTTAATCAATCGAAAGATACAAAGCGGGACGAACAGAGAGGGGCTGATTCACACCACCGCTGTAGTAGAGATTGCCCTCGTTGACATAGCCCGCATTCCAATAGATGGAGCCGGCCGAGCGGAGCCATAAGGAATTCCAGTTTGTCCCACTGAAGTTTAAAAGTCGCACATTATTATTACCAGGGGCTGTTGGTACAGCTAAGACACCATGGATATCGCCATAGCTCAAGGCAAAGGCTTGTGGCGTACCACCTACCGTTGTTTCAAAGCGTGCATCGCGATAGTGTCTATATCTATTACTATCCGTAGAGTCTTGTGGCCAGCGCCAGTTATTGTAGGTACTGCCAGTTCCGATGAAACCATTCGTCCCATCAACAGTCAGATATTGCGTCAAAGTTGGTGTGTTAAGCGTTACGGCTTGCACGGCTGATTGATCAGCTAGCTGATTATAATAGGCATCTATGATCGTTTTAAGACGTGAGCGGCTATAGCCATCATCACTAGGGCCATTAAAGAAGTAGGTTTCTTCGTCTGTATCTGTTGCGCCATCTTGTGACTGGAAGTGGACACGTAAGTCATTTTCTTGTGTCGCTTCTTTATATGGCACATCAGCGCCATCTTCAAGTGTAAAGCCTAGTTGATTAATAACTTCTTCCGCTGTTAAAGCAGAGACTTTAACGACTAAACGAGTGTTGGCTGTGTTTCTTTCTACCATATTCACGACACGCCAGATCGCATTATTCCAGATGAAGTCTTGAGCTTTTGGTTTAGCTGAATCAGCTAATCCTGTTGCTTTGAGTCCTTTGTAGTAGACAGCATAAAGTGTTGTATCTGATGTGATATTGGTCAACTCATGTTCAGATTTTTCTTTATAACCCAGATAACTCTGATCTGGGACATTGAGTGTTGCAACGCCTGATGTTTGAGAAGGCGTATATAAAGTACTAGTTGGGGTAACAACGCCAGATGTTGATGGTCTTGGAGCTTGATTTGGTCCTTCTGCCCAGCCCAGGAAGTACTCATTAGCTTTCACTGGTGCATCTGGGATTGTCAGCGAGTCTCCTGATTCAACCACTACTGGATCAAGAACTGTGGCAGTACCATCAAAGTTTCGGAATGTGACTGTATAGCCTGCAACCCATCGGGCATAAAGTGTCTGCGTGCCGGTCGCAGTCGCTGGAATCTCTGTAATTTTAGTGCCAGCCGTTGGATGATCATACCAACCTAAGAATTTATTGTTCGCCTTAGTTGCAGGCTTAAAGCTTGCAACACCAGTGCCATAGGCATATTGAGTTGGATTGTCTTGAGGGTTAGTGCCACTGTCTAAGACGTATGTAATCTCATAAGTCGGCGCCCAACGCGCATAAAGCGTTTTATTTCCTGTCTCAGTTTTTAAAATACTGGTGACTGGCTTACCGTTTTCATCCTCCCACCTTGTAAAAACATGACCTACTTTACCTGTCGCAGGCGCAAAGCTTGACACGCCGATATCGTAGGTATATTTAGCTGGATTGCTATTATCATTATCACCACCGTCTAACTCATAAGTGATATCATATTCATTCGGTGTCCAACGCGCATAAAGTGTTTTGTTTCCCATCTCAGTTTTTGAGATACTGGTGACTGGATTACCATTTTCATCTTCCCACCCTACAAAGGTATGACCTGTCTTACCTGTCGCAGGCGCAAAACTTGCCACACCGATATCATAGGTATAAGTTGTTGGATTACCACCAGTACCAGTCCCACCATCTAAGTTGTAAGTAATATCGTAAGTTTTAGCTGTCCACTTAGCATGGAGCGTCAGGTTCTGTCTTGGCATCTTATTAGTCGCGAACTGCCATGCTGTATCCGCTAGGTCAGCTTGCTGATGCCAAGACGCAAAGTCATATCCCGTCCTTGTCGGTGGAGTTGGTTCTGTAATACTTTCGCCCACCTTAACGTCTTCAGATGCGACTGCAGAGCCACCATTTGAATTATAGTCAACAGTGAAATAGTAAGTCGGAATATTAAACCCAAGCGTGACACCGGCATAGTCCGCAAAATAGGCTGAAACTGAAACAAGCAAGAAGAGACCTGATGCGAAGGTCATACCCAGAATAGCAACAAGCTTGCCCCAAGCTGGAAATGGTTTTAAACCACCACCAAAATGACTAGGCTTTTGATGTCTTGCTTTGACACGCTTTCTTTTGATTTTTTGTTTGCTTTTCATATCATTCTCCTTCTAGCGAGTTTTCTTCGTGACTATCAGCTAGTTCAAGTTGCTTACTTCTTCTCTCTCGCATGATAATTTTGAGTGTTTGACTCAGTAAGATCATTAAAATAATCGGTAAAACAATCAAATAGATAATGCCTTTAGGGGTTTTGAGTAAAGGCAAGAGGGTGACGGCTATATTGGTATGCCAGACTTCATGACCTAGATAGGTCTTATCCGTCACGAGATGTGCATCTCTGATTTTATTGGCATCACCTTTGGTAACAACCCCTTCTGGTGTTACAGCAACTACACGGTGAAAGGCTGGCTTGCCCTCAAGTTCCTGTGCCTTAAAGGCAATCATCTCACCTGTCTTGATAGTTTTGAAGTTGCCTTGTTTAACCAGGACGATACTGTTCTTGCGGTAGATAGGTGCCATACTGTCTGATGAAATGACATAGGGCTTATAACCTGCAATAAAAGCGTCTTCCTTGTTAAAATATAGAGCATAGATTGCGGTCATACTCACAAGTCCTACTGCTAAAACCAAGAAGAGATTGAGCGTATAGCGCTTGATTTTTTGCCAACTGCTTTCCTGTCTTTTACTCATGGCGCTCACTCCTTTGTAGGTGGCGTTTCTTTTTTGCGGTTTTTAACCACTAAGAAGACGCTCAGTGAGACAATCAAGCCAAGCATACTGGTAACAGCTAACTTGCCTTCACCTGTATTGGGTAAGAGTGCTTTTACGGCATTGCCAAGGGTTGTGGGTAAGCCGCCTTGCTTGTCTGTTTGAGCTTGTGTCCCTTGCGTATTCGTCTGTCCTTGATTACCTTGCGTGTTCGTCTGCCCTTGATTACCTTGCGTGTTTTGACCACCGTTCTGATTTGAAGGGGGTGGTGTAACTCCTCCATCAACAGGCATAATACCACCTGCCTCAAGATTCAAAATCTCAAAGGTATAACGTAGCGTACAAGCACTCCCTTGGTAGCTGTTATCTAAGTTACCATTGACTGTCATCCTGAGTGTGAAATTGCCAGTCCCTTGACTGCCAACTACGAAGAGGTTTTTGTCATAGGCTTGGCTAAAATTACCACTGTCAAAGGGAACAACCGCTGCACCATTGATAAACTCAAAACTTAGTTTATCCAAGAGGATACTATCCTGAACCACTTCGATATTTTTAAGCTTAATGATATGACCATTACTTGTATGGTTATCCACATAAATATGATGACTTATGACATCACCTTCACTCACATCGTGTTCGGTGATGTCTAATTCTTGTAGACTCATCGCTTCATTATCGTGGATATCGATGCGATAGTCAGTATTAGCTGCTTGTACTGGTCTAGCAGGCAACATCAGGAATAAAGCGAGCAGTGCTAACCAGTTTCTATAATTTCGATGTGTCATGTTTATCCCCTCCTGTATTTTCTTGCCTATTCTTTAAGTTAATTTCAGTTGTTTCTAGTGGCATTGACGGGAATTGAACCCTTCCAAGTCATGACTTGGTTACCAAACTTTGCCATAAGTGGAGGGACTTGCCCTCCGAATGTGTTGCTTTTTTAAGCTCTTATTGCGCACCATATTCAGTTGAAACAACATCAGTCCAGCTTGTAGACGTTGCATTGTTTCTGTACTGAATAGCTTGTGCCTTGAAGTCAATAGATATGTCTTTACCTTGCCATTTGTTTTTAGCAGTTGGTTTGAAGTAAATGGTGTAAGTCAAAGTCCCTTCATTTGCGTCAGCTCCATCAGTGTAAGCTGCACCTGCTTCAGCCTCAAAATCATCTGCTTTGTCATTACCATTGATAATACCTGGTGTAGGGTCGACAAATGTCGCTGATGTGCTAGAGCCAGCTGTAAATGACCAGCCTGTTTTTTGTGATAAATCGTTTGCTCCACCAACTGCAGTAGCTGCAGCACTTTGAGCAACAGTACCAGAAAAGACGACGAAAGTATCGTCAAAAGCTGTCGTATCAGCATCAACAGTTCCAAGTGTGACAGCTCCACCTGTAATCGCCAAGTTGCCACGCAACCAAGCTGATTTACTGCCCTCATTCTTGATTGGAACGCTAAAGGTCACGACATCTCCTGGGTTGAAGTTTTCAACAATGCCATTATTATTACCAACTGCTGTTGTCACATTAGCACCATTTTGGTAGATCTCTGTCGTCCCTTTAACTAGGTCGAGGGTACCTGCCGTAATAGTTGTATCATGGTTGACAACATCACTAAAGAAGGCGAAGATTGAACCTGTGATGATTACGATTGTGGCTAAAAGTGCAGCTAAGATGAGCCGACTTTTTCTTTTGTTTTGCGTGTTTGCGTTAGTCATAGTAGTTTCCTCCATTTTTTATTGTCGTAAATACGTGCGATAGGTTGCGGCTGCCTATTATGGCGGGCGAAACTTGCGTCCTTTTCTTCTCATTGAACTCCCCTCCTCTAGTACTTTCTCATGATTCGCTTAATCATTTGCTTAGAAAACAAAACTGAAAAAAGTGTATGCGAAATTAAGCCAAAAGATACCTGTGTGTCTGTGTATTATCCTATTCGCCACCTTCTGCCAAGTCTTTTGTGAGATTTTTTAGACTTATTTAGTCTTCTATCTCGTTTATCAGACTATTGTTTTTATAGTCACACTCTCATATAACTTAAAGTATACTTAACTTTATTTTAACACAACCACCACTTAATCACAAATGGTATTAAGAAAAATATCATTTAATTCTTAATAGACGCAAAAAAGCCGACACGGCGTGTCGACTTGTAAATTTGTCATAGGTATTCATTGCGTTCAACTTGAGGTTTTCAGTCCAACCACAAACTCAGACTTCGGTCAATGTGGTCTGACGACTAAACTTCTCTCGGTCTTCGTCTGCTAGCGTTGTCGTGATAATCATTGCCTCGTCAAGGTCAGACACCTTGGTGAAGGCGACGCGGTTGAACTTTGATTCGTCCGCTAGGACATAGCTTTTAATGGCATGGCGCATGACGATGCGTTTCATCAATGCCTCTTCTGGGTCTGGTGTGGAATAGCCGAACTCGGCATTGATGCCGTTGGTGCCCATGAAGGCGCGGTTGAAGAAGAATTCGCTGACTTGCTGATTGGCGACGGCACCAATGACGGCATCGGTCGCTTGTCTTAGCTCGCCACCGATGACGTAAACTGGGATGCCGTTTTCATAGCAGCGCTGGGCATGAATTGGGGAATTGGTGACGGCTTTGATTTTTTTACCCGCTAAAAATGGAATCATCTCACCAACTGTGGTCGAGGCATCTAAGAAGATAAGCTCTCGGTCTTTAACAAAGGCACTCGCTGTTTTGGCGATTTTTTGTTTCTCCTCGATGTACTCGATTTGTCGTTTCTCAACAGTTAAGCCGTAGTTATAAAGGTCAACGCCAATGGCACCACCATGTACGCGGACGATTTTTCCGTTTTCAGCAAGCACCGTTAAATCCCTGCGAATCGTTGATTCACTGGCATCAAAGGTTTTCATTAAATCCTGTGTTTTGACCATTTCTGCTTGGTCAAGTAAATCTAAAATTAACTTCCGCCGTTCGCTTGTCTTCATGCACACACTTCCTTAAATTTCTATGATGACTGCCTCATAAGCTCGCAATGTCTCACTCAAATTCGTGCGGTCACGATAGTTGGCAATGACAGTCGCTTTTACATCAGGTAGAGGCATTAACTCCTCTAATTTTATCATGTTTTCTGATAAATTTGCGAGTACAAGCCATATTTTACTGCCATTTTGTCGTAAATAAGCGAAAATCGCCTCATCTTCTGGTAAAAGTAGCTGGTAGGTGCCTGTTTTTAAGATATCCTCAGTCTTTCGCAAGTGAATCAAATCTTGATAGTACTTAAAGACTGATTTTTCAGCTTTCAAGTCTTTTGCGACATTGATATCTGGATAATTGGGATTAACCTTAAACCAGGGTGTCCCTTTGGTAAATCCTGCGTTTTCGGAATCATCCCACTGCATTGGTGTTCTGGCATTGTCACGTGAAATCTTATGGACGGCTGCTAAGAAATCAGCCTGCGTCATTGTTTGCTGATCAACAACAAAGTGCTGATAATTGCCTTTCAGCTCAATATCCACATACTCATCTAGTTCAAACTCAGGATTGGTCATGCCGATTTCTTCACCTTGATAAATAAAAGGTGTCCCTTGTAGGCCATGTAAAATCGTCGCAAAAGCCGTCGCACATTCATAGCGATAAGTCGTGTCATTGCCCCAACGGCTAATCACGCGCGCCCGGTCATGATTCTCAAAATACAAAGCATTCCAGCCCTTATCTCGCAATTCAAGCTGCCAGTTGGATAAAATATCTTTGAATTTGACCAAATCACGCTCTTGCAATGCCCAACGACCATTGACATCACCTGCTTTACGGTCAATGTGCATATGCTCAAAAGTGAAAATCATATCCAATTCTTCACGCTCTGGACTGACCAGCTCCCAAGCATCCCAACTCTTGGCGGCAGGACTCTCACCCACCGTCATCATATCAAGCGGCGTTAGAATTTCTTGATTCATCTCATGGATGAATTCATGCATTCGTGGCCCATTTTGTTGATTCGTTGTCGTCAAGTCACGCGCATTATCCGGAAAAGCCTGATCCTTGGAAATCGACGTAATCACATCCATGCGCCAACCGTCAACGCCTTTTTGTTTCCAAAAACGCATCATGTCATAGATATAGGCGCGCACATGCGGATTCTCCCAGTTAAGGTCTGGCTGCTCAGCCGCATAATAATGAAGATAATACTGCTCGCGCTTTTCATCCCAAGTCCAGGCGCTACCACCGAAACTCGAGCCCCAGTTATTAGGCTCAGAGCCATCGGGCTTTGCATCCTGCCAGATGTAAAAATCGCTAAAGAAATTATCCGCACCCTTGCGACTCTCTTGAAACCAGACACACTGATCTGACGTATGATTAGCGACAAAATCCATGATAATCTTGATATATTTATCGTGCGCCGCCTCAATCAACCGGTACATATCCTCATTACTGCCGAACATGGCATCAATCACACGATAATCCGTGATATCATAACCATTATCAACTTGTGGGGATAAATACACTGGACTCAGCCATAGACCATCAACCCCTAGTTTCTCGAGGTATGGTAGTTTTTCGATGATGCCCGTGATATCCCCATATCCAGAGCCAGTCGTATCGTTAAAGCTCTTGGGATAGACTTGGTAAATCACTGCATCTTGCCACCACTTATCACGCATATTTTTCACTTTCTCTCCCCCATTATTTTTTATGGGCACCTCTAAAAACTGCTTTTGATAACTTTTGAGATAAATTTTTCTAGCG
This sequence comes from Pseudolactococcus laudensis, assembly GCF_013449735.1. GTDB lineage: Bacteria > Bacillota > Bacilli > Lactobacillales > Streptococcaceae > Pseudolactococcus > Pseudolactococcus laudensis. The sequence continues at coordinate 101,172 of NZ_JACBNY010000002.1, read as the reverse complement.
CTAGGCATTGCGACAAAGCTTACTGCTGTAAGGTGCGGAGCAATAACGACGCGATAGGTAAATTTAGCCAAAAGTGGCAAATTTGAGTTTTTAGAGGTGCTCTTATGATTTACTTAATTAGGCGATGCCTAGAAATGATGCTAAGATGCCAAAGACAATGACACCGATAATCATTTTATTAATTGAGACATTTTTCTTCGCAATCAACCAGAAACAAATCAGGGTGAATGCTAACGGTAAAATCCCAATGAAGATTGAATCTAACATCTCCTGAGATTTCATGACCGCTTTGCCATTGATGAGCATATTCCATTTGACATCAAATTTAACCATACTAGCGGCCATAGCCCCAACCATGGTAATCCCCACAATAGAGGCAGCTTTAGTCAAAACAGCCATCATGCCTGACTCGTAAAGGTCAGAGATATAAGTCGACCCTAGTGTATAGCCGATTTTACCTGCGTACCAACGCGTTAATTGTGTTGGGATATTAAAGACCAGTAGAAAGACGATTGGGGCAAAGGGATTCCCTTGATTGGCTAGAGAAACCCCAATCCCAGCTGCGATGACACGCAAGACACCCCAGAAAATCGAGTCGCCAAGTCCTGAGAGGGGACCCATTAAACTGGTTTTAATGGCTGAGATAGACTCCGCATCGAAATCTGCTTGTTCAGCATTTTCCTTCTCCATTGACCCGGCAACCCCTAAGACAAAGGGATAAGTCGCAACCGTCGTATTAAAGTAAGTATTGTGGCGCACCATGGCGTCGCGCTTTTCTTCGTCCGTCTTATAGTATTTGTCGATAAACGGCAGCATAGCATAGGTCACACCCGAGCCACCAAGCTTGGTCGGCGTTACGGATGCAAACTCCGTAAACGAGCGCCAGTAGACTTGTTTCAGTAATTTCTTTTCATCTTGTGTTAAAGTTGATTTTGCCATTTTTTCTTCCTTTTACCTTTCTGCTACGCCAATGGTTATGCGTAAAAATCATCGACTTCTTGTTGTTTAGGGTCAGTAGACTTTTGCCCTAGACTTTTGACACCGTGTCCTATTTTATCTTTGAGTGTTTTAAGCGTCATGTCGTTTTGTGCGACAATCACTGCAATAATAATGGCAAGTGCTGAAACAGCAATGAGTGGTACTTTAAGGTAGGCAATCACAATAAAGCCAAGGAAAAAGTAAGCCGCGATTTTGTTATCCCAGAGCATTTTAAGGAGCATGGCCATTCCGACTGCTGGTAAGAGATTACCGGCAACACTGAGACCGTGCATGATGACTTCCGGAATGAGTTTCAAAGCTGACTCAGTCGCTTTAGCACCAAATAGAATGGCGAAGAAAGGAATCAAACTGTAAATGCCCCAGTTAAGCCCCCAAATTCCGAAATGCAAACGCGTGTAGGCTTTGGCATTACCTGCCTTAGCATAATCGTCAAGTTTCAGAGCTTTACTCCAGACCATAGCGACTTGACCGTGAATCAAGCGTTCATCAACTCGCATGGTCATGTGCTTGTTCGTTTCAGGACGTTCAGTCAAAGCTGGTGTGCTTGCTTCTAATGTGACTGTTTCCGTCATTTCTTGCTCAGTCTCAGCATTATCTGTCTGGAGGGTTCCCGCAACCAACTCAACTTGTTTGAGTTCTTGACGAGCACCTGTGATGAGCTTTGCGATTTTGTCATTGTCATAGTCCTCACCAGACAAAGCCAGAGAGGCTGTTTCCATAATTAAAGGAAGATTCATACCTGCAATGACAAAAACATTTGCTTTTCCGCTCGCTTTTAGAGCGATTTTTTGATTGACGCTGCCACCGTATAGGTCTGTGAAAATCACCGTCTGATCCGTCTGCTCGTCAATGCTTGAAAAGAAGTTCTCGAGTGCCTCTTCTAAATTCGGCGCATCATCCGTATAAGCCGTAAGATAGGTAAAATCTAAGGCATCTCCTAAAAATAGTTCTAACGTACTCTTGATACCCAACGCTAAATTGCCGTGAGCGGCGATTAAAAATTTTTTCAAAATTTTTCTCCATTTCTTTTAAGAAATCGTTTTCATCAATTGATAAGGTCATTTTAGCACACTTTTTGACCGATTGCAACACTTTTTAGACTGTTTCGTTCATTATTTTTTGCTTTTTAGATTGAATTCGTCAGTTTTTGAATGATTCTGTTTATTTAATGTTGTTTTAACCTACATGATAACTAGTCAGATATTCTGAGCACGCCAGTTTTTTTGCTTTAAAAATGTTATAAAAAAAAACAAGTTGATAACTCAACCTGCTTTTGATTTCAAAAATGCTGAAATTTGTTCTACCCCAAAGGCAAGTGCCCCTTCATCAGGCGACATTTTAGGGTGGTGTAGCGCATAAGGCGTTTCAATTCCTAACCAGAACATGACGCCTGGTATTTTGGATAAGATATAACCAAAATCCTCTCCTGTCATGGCTGGCGCAATATCAATCAAATTCACGCCATCTCGCGCATCAAAGAAGGTCATCAAGTCCTGCGCCAAGTCAGGATTATTTTCGACTGGTAGATAGCCGCCTTGTTTCAGCTCAATGTCAACTGCCAGACCAAAGCTCAGGGCAACACCTTCTGCAATCGCTCTGATTCTTTTTTGTGTCAGCTGATTCATTTCCTGAGTTAAGGTCCGAATCGTCCCATGAAGAAAAGCCGTCTCTGCAATCACATTATTTGTTGCGCCAGCATGAAGGCTACCAAAGGTTACCACTGCCCCTTCAATCGGGTCAACATTTCGACTCACAATGGTCTGAACTTGTGTGATGAAATAACTTGCAGCAACCAAGGCATCATTAGCATGGTGCGGAAAAGCCGCGTGACCACCCGTTCCCTTGAAGTGAATCTTAACTTCACAAGTCCCTGCAAACAAGGTATGTGTATTGGTCGCAATATCACCGACTTTGAGGTCCGGTCTAACATGAAGACCATAAAATTCATCTGGTAACCAGTCGCCATCAAAGACACCAGCTTCATACATGAGCATACCACCCGCTTCATTTTCTTCAGCTGGTTGGAAAAGGAAAATCAGATTGTTTTTGGGTTGGGTTGCAAGCATAGTTTCCAAAACACCAAGTGCTAAAGTCATGTGCATGTCATGACCGCAAGCGTGCATCCGACCTTCATGGCGCGAGGTAAAAGTCAGACCCGTATCTTCAATAATTGGTAAGCCGTCAATATCTGTCCGCCAAGCAATCGTCTTGTCAGGGGCGAAACCATTGAGCTTAACGACAATACCTGTCTGCCAAGTTTTGATGTCAACAAAGGCTTTATCTGCTGTCAACTCACGGATTTGTGCCATGAGATAGGCATGTGTTTCAAATTCTTCCAAACCAATTTCAGGAATCTGATGCAACTCCCTGCGAATTTTAATCAAATCTAACATCGTTTCTCACCAACCATTCAATAAAATTTCTGCACTTAGGGTTGACAAAGCCTTGAGAAAATTCTTCCTAAAGGTTCCTTTATGTCGCAAAGTCTGAACTAATGCATAGATTAAGGCAACCGTCAAAGCAAAACCTGCAAAGGCTAGCACACCTATCCATAACATTTTTCTTTTAAAAATCAGACCGAGTAACAACAAAACTAAGCCAATACCCCAAATGACAGCAGTGACTTGCAGATTCAGCTTACTATCCTTATCCATATCCGTATCACCTTTGATTACAAAGATCTCAGTGCATCTTCAAGTGCTGTTTTTTGCTTGGTCTTCTCATCAATTTCTTTAATTACACGTGCCGGAACACCTGCCACGACAACATTTTCAGGCACATCTTGTGTGACGATAGCACCCGCTGCAACAACAGAACCATTGCCGACTTGAACGCCTTCAATGACCACGGCGTTAGCACCGACTAAGACGTTGTCCCCCACACGAACTGGCTCAGCACTAGCAGGCTCAATTACACCCGCAAGGACAGCACCTGCACCAATATGCGAATTCTCACCGACAATAGCACGGCCACCTAAAATCGCCCCCATGTCAATCATCGTCCCCGCACCGATTTCAGCGCCGATATTAATCACAGCACCCATCATGATCACAGCATTATCGCCAATTTCAACTTGGTCACGAATCACAGCACCTGGCTCAATCCGCGCATTGATCTCACGCTTATCAAGCAAAGGCACAGCTGAGTTACGTCCATCTTGCTCAACGACATAATCTTTGTTTTCAGTCAAGTTAACCAAAAGCGGCGCAATTTCCGCCCAGTCACCAAACAAAACATTGCCCAGTTGGATGACCGATTCAGGCATAGTACCCGCCAATTCTCCCTCAAACGTCACTTTCACCGCTGTTTTTTTCTCAGCGTTACCGATAAATTGGATAATTTCTTGTGCTGTCATTTTGTTCGTCATTGTTTTCTCCCTTGTAAGTGTGTGTAGTAGGATCTATTGTTTCTTTTCTTATTTCAACATGTTCCATGCGACCAGAATAGCAGTAACGATAACCAAACTGAGCAACAGCAAGGTATCTGAACGCTGCCATTTGAGGACTCGGTATTTACTACGTCCTTCTCCCCCTTGATAGCCACGACTTTCCATGGCAATGGCTAAATCATCTGCCCGTCTAAAACTTGAGACGAACAGCGGAATCAAAATCGGAATGACCGATTTAACTTTTTGAACCAGGTTACCTTCACCAAAGTCCATTCCCCGTGATTTTTGAGCATTCATAATCATCGTGGTATCATCCATTAACGTCGGAATGAATCGTAAAGAAATCGATAACATGAGTCCAATTTCATGAACAGGCACCTTTATTTTTTTCAAGGGTGCAAGCCCCGTTTCAATCCCATCAGCCAAAGTCAGAGGTGGCGTCGTCAGCGTCAACAGCGTTGACATGAAGATAATCAAGACAAACCGCATGAAGATGAAAAAGGCATTTTGCAGCGAGTAAGACGTGATTTTTAAAAACCAGATTTGAAAAAGGACTTCTCCACCTGTTGTGAAAAGCATTTGGAAAATGACCGTAAACAAAATCAAGCCCAACATCGGCCGTAACCCTTTGAGGAAATAGGATAGTTTAATCCGACTCAAAGCGACACCAAGAAAGGTAAAAACGGTCAGAATACCATAGCCGATAGCATCATTTGCCAGAAAGATGATGAAGACAAAGGCAAACATCGCGAGCAGTTTACTTCGTGGGTCCAGACGATGAATGATTGAAGACCCGGGAATGTAGCGACCAATAATCAGTTTATCCATGATTTGCCGCCTCCGTAATCATCTCAACAAGCGCCGCACGTGTAATCGGCAAGTGCTCAAAATACTGACCGCGCTCTCGTAAAAGTAACGCAAAGCGAGTCGCTTTAGGTACACCGAGCTGATGTGCCGTCATGAAATCGACATCCTGAAACAAGTCTTGCGGTTTTCCCGATTTGACGATGCGACCTTTTTCCAGAACGTACATGGTATCGGCGTAATCTGCGACATCATCCATGAGATGCGTTACCAAAATTGTCGTCACACCAGAGGCATGAATCGTTTCAAACAAACGCATCATATCAATTCGTGCTTTAGGGTCAAGACCAGCAGTCGGCTCATCCAAAACAAGAACACTTGGGTTCATCGCTAGGATACCGGCAATCGCCACACGGCGCATCTGACCACCAGAAAGCTCAAACGGTGACCGCTCAAATAGTTCATCTGAAATCCCGACTAGGTTCAACTTCTCGCGCGCAATAGCTTGAGCATCTTCTTTGGATACGCCAAAGTTTTGCGGACCAAAAGCAACGTCTTTTAAAACTGTTTCGTCAAATAACTGCGTCTCAGGAAACTGAAAAACAACGCCGACTTTTTGACGAACAGGTTTGATAGCCTTTGCCTTGCTGCCAGGTTTGATGACCGTTTCACCGACCGTAACAGTCCCTGAAGTCGGTAGTAAAAGCGCATTTAAATGCTGCAATAAAGTAGATTTACCCGAACCAGTATGCCCCACCAGTGCCGTGAAACTACCATCTGCCACATCCAAGTCAATATCAAACAGCGCCCGACTCTCGAAAGGTGTATTGGGCTGATAAGTGTAGTTTACTTTGTCAAAAGAGATTGCCATAAAAAGTCAGCCAGCTCGCTTTCTGTATAATATTTTTCGGGAATCTGCAACCCATTTTGGCGCAGCTCTCTTGCAACATTGGCTGAAAAAGGCACATCCAAACCAATATCGACCAGATTATCATTCAAAAACAAGACACCCGGTGTCGCAATCTGTTCAATCTTCCCATCCTTCATGACGATAATTTTATCCGAAAGACTCGCCTCATCTAAATCATGCGTAATCGAAATCACCGTCAAACCATACTGCTCCTTGATTTCTCTGACGACTTGGATAATTTCCAGTCTGCCCTTAGGGTCTAGCATGGACGTCGCCTCATCAAGGATAATGATGTCAGGACGCAAAGCAACGATACCTGCAATGGCAACTCGTTGTTTTTGACCACCCGACAGACGAGCGGGTTCCTTCGTTTTGAAGTCTGCCATATTGACACGTTCTAGTGCAGCTTGTACTCGTGTCAACATTTCCTCACGTGGCACACCATGATTCTCCATCCCAAAAGCGACATCATCCTCAACAGTTGAGCCGACAAATTGATTATCAGGATTTTGAAAGACCATACCGACCTTTTGGCGCAACTCCCAAACATTTTCTGCCGTTAAGGTTTGCCCATCGATGATAATCTCACCTGAGGCTGCCGCCATCAGACCGTCTATCAACCTTGCCGTTGTCGACTTACCAGAACCATTTCGTCCAATAATCGACACCCACTCACCACGAACAACGTCAAAAGAAACGTCATTTACGGCGTAAATATCGCTTGATTCTTCGTATTGATAAGTTAAATTTTTTATTTCCAGAATTTTCTGCATGACAACATTATACCAAAAAAAGCCGAACTTGTCGGCTTTTCTTCATTTTGAACTTTAAATAGACGCATTTGAAATATCGTGAATCAAGGGCCTCTTTTACAATAAATCTATTTTGCCTTGTTCCACTAGTTCTTTTATCGCTTTTTGAACGGTATTTTGCCGTTTTAAATTTTATTTTTGAAAGAAACGAGACTTAGCTGAGTCAATTTCGACACTTTCCAAATCATCACCATTTGACAAATGACCGACTGAACCATTCATATGTTTCACACGTGATGCGATTTCTTTATGACGGCCGTTGACCATTGGGCGCGCTTGTGGGTTACCGAGATAACCACACGTCCGTTTGACAACATCTACTGTTTTAGGGTCGCTATTGCCACAATTTGGACATTGGAACCCTCGTTCAGTTGGTGTGAAGTCGCCTTCAAAGTTACATTCGTAACAGTGGTCAATCGGTGTATTTGTACCAAGATAGCCAACACGGTCATAGGCGTAATCCCAAACAGCCTCCAAGGCTTTTGGATTTTGTTGGAGGACTGGATATTCACAATAGTGAATGAAACCACCGCTGGCATAGACTGGATAGTCTTTTTCAAAGTCTAATTTCTCAAATGGTGTTGGATTTTTACGGACATCATAATGGAATGAATTGGTATAGTATTCTTTATCTGTGATATCTTTAATCTCACCGAATTTTTCTGTATCTAGGCGACAGAAACGGTCAGTCAAACTTTCAGAAGGTGTTGAATAAATTGAGAAGTGGTAGTCGTATTCGTCAGACCATTCACCTGCTGCTTTTTTCATTTCACGCAAAATATCGAGCGTAAATGCCTTAGCTTCAGGATTAGATTCCCATTCACCACCATAAAAAGCAGTTGCGACTTCATATAACCCAATATAGCCGGCAGAAACCGTCGCACGACGATTTTTGAACAATTCATTGACAGAGTCTGTTCTGCTAAGGCGTTTACCAAAAGCACCGTTTTCATAAAGGATTGGCGCATTGGCAGGCGTTGCTTCTTTTACGCGTTCCACACGGTAAACAAGCGCATCTTTCATAACTGCCATCCGCTCAAAGAAAATTTGCCAGAATTTATCTTTATCACCTTTAGATTCAAGGGCAATACGTGGTAAATTAAGCGTCACAACGCCTAAGTTCATCCGACCATCCACGACATCTTGACCGTTTTCATCTTGCCAACCTTGCAAGAAACTGCGGCAACCCATTGGCGCTTTGAATGAGCCTGTTAGTTCAACGATTTTATCGTAGCTGACAATATCTGGATACATGCGTTTTGTCGCACATTCGGCTGCTAATTCTTTAATGTCATAATTGGGGTCTTCAGCATTCAAATTCAAACCACGTTTAATGGTAAAAACAAGTTTAGGGAAAATAGCTGTACGCCCTTCTTTACCCAGACCTTTAATGCGGTTTTGAAGAATTGCTTTCTGAATTTCGCGCGCATACCAATCCTCGCCTAGACCGAAACCAAACGTTGTAAATGGCGTTTGACCATTGGACGTGAACAAGGTGTTGATCTCGTACTCCAGACTTTGCATGGCATCATAGATGTCTTTTGCCGTTTTTGCACGCGCGTAGTCTTCACGTTTTTCAGCTGCTACCCACTCTTCGGCATCCTTCATGTGTTTGGCGTAGTTGAGCTCAGCATAAGGCGCAAGCACTTCATCGATCCGGTTGACAGATGTGCCACCATATTGGCTTGAGGCAACATTGGCAATGATTTGCGAGATTTGTGCTGCTGCTGTTTGAATTGACTTAGGACTGTCGATGACAGCATTACCAAGTTTAAAACCGTCGCGGAGCATCCCTTTGACATCGACAAGACAACAGTTGGTCATCGGTGCATAGGGTTGATAATCCAAATCGTGGAAATGGATATCACCTTTTTGGTGGGCATTTGCAACGTGCGCCGGCAACATTTTCAAACCAATCGATTTGCCAACGATACCTGCCGTCAAGTCACGTTGTGTATTGAAAACGTCACTGTCTTTGTTGGCATTTTCATTGACAACAGACTGTTCTTTATTAATCAATTTGTCAATCGTGAAGTTGATATCTGTCGCTTGCGAGCGCTCAAAATCGCGTTTTGTCCGATAATTAATATAGACTTCTGCTAATTTGTACTCATTAGCATCCAACAAAACGTGCTCGACAATATTTTGAATTTCATAAATTTTGATATTGTTATCAAAACGGTCAAAAATTGTCGCAACGATTTTATCCGTCAAATGTTCTAATTTCACTTCTTGAACCGGTGACATAGGAAAAACTTCATCAGAGGCTTTTCTCAAGGCATCATAAATTTTTTCCGGCTCAAAATTTAAATGGCGACCATCACGCTTAACAACTTCCATCGTATTGTCGACTACCTCTGTTTTTTCCCAAACCATCATAACATACATCTCATTTCTAAAGTGATTTTAAATATATTCTACCACTCATTGGGTAATTTGTAAACACAGAATCACAATATATTGTGTCTTATATAAAGATTTAAGACCTTAACACACTATATATAGGATGTCAAGAATTTACCTAACATTTGATTATTTCATCCTATTCAGCCAATAGATTGCCCTATTTTCGACTTATTGACCACAAAAAAATAAGTCAAACGACCTATTTTTTTGTAATGCTACCTTAAAATCTCCACCAAATCTTTTCGCGCTGCCATATTGGCTGGGGTGATTGAAAAGACCAGACCAATGGCAATCGTTATAACTAGAGTTAGGGAAATTGTAAATTAGACAAAATACGCCTCAATATCTTCTCGACAAATGTTACTCTCTATTTTATCTATAATCTTGATTATTTTTCCATCATTCATAACCAATACTTGATCACAAAGTGTCGCAACAAAATCTAAAACGTGGGATGAAAATACGACTGCATGTCCTTTTTGGGCATAATCTCGAATGGCTTGTTGAAATTTCAGGATTTGTTTAGGATCTAGTCCAGTAAACGGTTCATCTAAAATTAATAATTTAGGTTGGTGTAGCGTTGCTACCAAAAAGAAAAATCGTTGTTTCATTCCTGTTGATAAAGTGGCTAATTTGCTGTCACGTCTATCGAGTAATTGATAATCTGAAAGTATTTGCTTAAGTGCTGGAGATGTTATCGACAGATGTCTCATCCGAACAACAAAAGTTAAATTTTCAAATAAGGTCAAGTAATCGTATAATGTAAAATCAACGGGTAAATAGCTGATATCTTGAATCAGGTTTGTACGACTTAATGTTTTATCCTGAAATAAAATCTCACCACTGTCTGCTTTTAAAAATCCTGTTAATAGATTGAGAAGTGTCGTTTTTCCTGCACCATTTTCCCCAACTAAACCCAGAATTTTGTCACTAGAAACAGTTAAATCAATATTTGACAAAGCAAAATCAGCATTGGGATAGCGATAAGTTAAATTTTTCCCTTTAATCATTTGACACGCTCACTTTCTTTGATAAGACAAATGCTTAGACGATAAAAGACGATAATTACCAACCAAACAATCAAGACTAAACAGACTAAAACAAGCCAAAAATTAGGCAGATGTTGCTTTAAGGTATAAGGGATGAGTAAGAATAGTTCGCTTAAAGGCACTAGAAACCAAACAATCTTTTTAGGCATATAAGGCCATTTTATGGTCTCAAAATCTTTAAAAATAACCGTCCAAAAGATAAGTGTAATCAAAACCATTGGCAAAGCTAGCATTATAATTAAAAATTCTTGCCAAAAGCTAGCGTCTACTAGGAATACTAAAGGGAAAAAAACTAAAGATATGACAGCCTCTAAGATACTTGCCAACAATAGCTTAACTTGATATTTTTGTTGCCTAAAATTACCCAGATATTGTAACGTCACCATCTTTTTCTTTTCTATATCAAAAGCAAAAATTTGAAATAGAGCAGTCGGCAATAAAAATAAACTGATACTGACCAACATATACTTAGTTAATTGAAACTGTTCACTGACTGTATTTGAAAAAGCACTCATATTCTCCTTTATAAACCATAAGCCAACAAGCGCTAGAATAGGACCTGAAATTAGTGTTACAAAAACGCCTGACGGTACGCCACCACTCTCGTGGAAAGAGATTTTAAGTTCAATCAGCCAATAATCTAACCGCTCAATTTGTTTGAAAAGTCGTCCGAAAATATGAAAACTTAACCAAAATATCGCAATCGCTACTAAAACGACCAAAATTTGCCAATAAACCAGCTGACCCTTTAACAGACGCCACGCCATGGCTAATAAAAAATAAGTCGTTAAATTAAAGTTTTTCTCCAAAAAACCTAGCCGATACTGTAAATATTGCTTGCGATAAAACTTCTGGAGATAAAAATAGCGAGCTAAAAGCGATAGAAAAGAGAGACCGATGAGTAAAGCAAACTTCAGAAAACCGTCAAAAAACAAAAGTTCTCCAATAACTAAATAAACCACCGCACCTAAAAAATAAGGAAAATTGTAGGTCAAATCAATTGCTAGAGTGAGGACTGAAACACGTTGACCTAAAATTTCATAGGTATAATTGATACGGTTTCGCCTTAAATCTAATATCGTTTTTGTCAAATTCATCAAACATAAACTCAAGCTCATAACGTATAAACTAAGTTGAGCAATATACGTATCATTAAATAACCAATAGGCAAAGAAAAGGTACAGAAAAGGCATTAACAGAATCTGTTTCAAACATTCCCCAATAAAAGAAAGAGCTTGTAAAAAGGGCTGCCTATTGCTTAGCCTTTCTTTCCACTTGTAATACAGTAAAAAAGCAAAATTTATCTTCATAAATAGACTTTCTACAAATTGATTAGATGATTTTGGTGATAAATGCATTTATTCCTTAATTATACTTTTTTTAGATATTATTATCAAAAACTTATCTTTATATAAATATTTTCGAATAATTAGAATAACTCAGTCGCTAATTTACACAATAGAGACTATAAAAATCCCACTATTTAGTAGGATTTTGAAAGAGTTTTATTGCAAGCATCGTCTTATTTTTATATTCTCAATCTCGAATAATAAGTCAAACGACCTATTTTTTGTAATGCTACCTTAAAATCTCCACCAAATCTTTTCGCGCTGCCATGTTGGCTGGGGTGATTGAAAAGACCAGACCAATGGCAATCGTTATGACTAGAGTTAGGGAAATTGTAAATAAATCTGGAGATACTTTAAATGGCAAGAAGATTGATATGACAAGCTCAACCAAATAACCGATGATATAACCAATCACACCAGCTGACATTGTTAGCATCAAGCCTTCAACCAAAAATTGATTTCGAATGTCACGTCTTTTAGCGCCAACACTTCGGCGAACGCCAATTTCTTTGACACGTTCAGAAACTGATGTATACATCATATTCATAACGCCAACACCTGCAATGAAGAGTGAAATGCCAGCTATTCCTGAGATAAAGAAGGTCAACATCTTCAATACTTTACCAATACCGTCTGTCAGAGAACTCATATCAAAAGTTGAATACTCACCAAAATTACGACTGATGCCTACTTTTTCCAGTTTTTTAATCACTTTCTGCGCAACCTTACTGGGTTTATAATCATTAGCAATTGTAACTTTTATTTGTGTGGGATTCCCTTCGCTATTCGCATAGTACTGGTAGGTTGTCTTGGGAATTTTGACATCAGGGGTCATATCAAACAAATTAGCCGTCCCTCCTTTATAAATGCCAACAATTTGATAAAGCTCCCCTTTTATGTCAACCCCTGTACCTAATACCTTATTCACATCTGGATTGACATCTTTTGCCGTATCACGACTGATAATTGCGACCTTTTGATGCGTTTCAATATCATCACGACTAATCGTGCGCCCCACCTCGATAGCGTCTTTATCACCAGCTACAAAGCCTAAATTCTTACTGATTTTTTTATCTGCTGCCTGTAAATCTATACGTAAAAACTTGTCGTCAGCTTTGACATAGGCAACCTTCTCTACGCCCTCAATCTGACCTATAAATTTCAAGTCTTCATCAGAAAAGTAGCGCATTTTATTTGATTCAAACTGTTCATAATCCGACGGCGAAAAAACAACATCGACCGCTACATTTTTTTCATTTGTAGCAGTCAGATTTTTTACAGTGTAAGTTTCAAACCCACGTCCTAACGATAAAATCGTGATGACACTGGCAATACCAATGACAATACCAAGCATCGTTAAAATACTGCGTCTGGTATTTTGACGAAGGGCTTGATAAGCATTTTTGATCACGGCACGCAAGTTCATAGGACCACCTCGCCATCAGATACTCTAATTTCACGATTACAATGTGCCATCAAATTGGGATCATGTGTCACCAAAATAATCGTCACACCACTAGTCGTATTCAAATCTGTAAACAACTGCATAATATCAACAGATGTTTTGCTATCAAGCGCACCCGTCGGCTCATCTGCAATGATAAATTTAGGAGAATTAACAATGGCACGCGCAATAGCCACCCGTTGCCTTTGACCACCCGATAAAAGTTTAACAGACTGGCCTACAAAGTCAGCCAATCCCACTTTTTCCAAACTCTCCGCGACAAGACGTGTTTTTTCCTGATTAGAAATACCAGCGTATAATAAAGGCAATTCAACATTTTGCCCAACTGTCATATTTTCAATCAAGCCAAAATTTTGAAAAACAAAGCCAACATTTTCATTTCTGATTTTAGATAAGTCATCGTCTGTATACTGCTCAACTAACTTATCTTCAAAATAGTAAGTCCCTTTAAATTTCTTATCCAAAAAACCAATCAGATTAACCAAAGTCGACTTTCCAGAACCACTTCGCCCCATAATACCAACAAAATCACCCTCAAAAATATTGAGAGAGACATCGTTTAAAACAGTAACTTCTTGTTTGGCAAGCTCATAAGTTTTTGTGATATTTTCAAGGCGTATCAACATAAGCTGCTGCCTCCTCGATAATTTTATCGCCCGAATTTAAACCAGATATGACTTGCAATCGACTACCCGACTCCTTAGTTTCGACTGCAACCCTGTTAAATTTTTTACCACTTTTCAGGTAAACTTGACCATTTTTCACGGATGTTTTCGGAATATAAAGTGTTTCATTTGGACGGTGAATCTGAACCGTATAGCCATTTTGTAACGGCTCATCTAAAACAACCTTAAAATTGTATTGACTAGATGAGGTTTCAGACGTTGCTTTATCTGGAACTGGAGAAATATAAGAAATTTTACCCGTCACTTTTTTCGACAAGTCAACCGTCTCAACACTTACCACATCGTTCACCTTGAGCTTGTCGTAATCATATTCCGACGTCTTACCATTGACCAGTGTCTCCCGACTCACAACACTCAGTAAAGGCGACGTCTCAGACTTCGTCCCCATGATCACAAGACCATCTGTTGTAGCGGTCACCGTGGCAGTTTGCTTATCCTTTTGACTTGCTAAACTTGCTTGTGCTTGGTCGCGCGCAAGTGTAGCAGCCGTCACCGAGCGCTGCGCTGCTTTCCAAGCCTCGTTATTGCTCTCAATTTGTGTATTGATCCCCTCTTTTTCTTCTATCTCTTTGGCATTATCATATTTCTTGCGCAACTTAGCATCTTTATTTTCTGCTTCCACCACGTCTGCCTGGGCATTTGCCAAATCATTCTCAGCACTTTTGATTGCAAATTCTTGGCTTGATAAGTCGTCAGATGACTTAGTATATGTCAATAAAACATCGCCAGCCTTCACTTCCTGCCCATCCGTCACATTGACTTGTGAAAGTTCACCAAGCGACATATCTTCTCGATAATCAGTCGACGTTTTTGCCGTCACATTGCCCTTAAAAATATTGTCAGCCTCTACCTTTACCGTATAAAGCGCATAACTATCCTGCTTGCTCGTTTTTTGTTTCGGTAGTAACAAGGCAGACAAACCAATCGTTCCAATGATAATTGCTGCTATCACACTTGTTAAAATGACAATCAGTGGATGTTTCTTGTAGAATTTTTTCATTTCTATACCTCAATCAAATTCACTTTTGTTTAATCTTAAGAGTTGACGCGTTCCAAGGACAATACAACCTACCGGAAGTAGTAAAATCCAAAATAGATTCGTTTTCTTGAATTTTTCACTAAATACAAGATAAAGAAAACCAATTACCTGCACTAAGTTTAGTCCCCATGTCAAAATCGGTGGCACTGGTAATGCGACTTGACCCGCTAAAAATGCCTCTGTATCCCCCATAGTTACTTGAAGATTAAGTGAGGTCGCGATAATTGATAAGATACCCAATATGATTAATACGATAGCAAATATACTTTTAGTTGTTTTATTCATGTTTGTCTCCCTAGCTATTTAGTCGAAAATTTTCAACAATTCAGTTCTACACCCGTTACTCGATTTTTATCTTCTTACTCCCAAGACTCCAACTTCTTGAACTATTTTTCATTTAATTGTCACGTTTCCAATTATACCAAGTTTTAGTATCAAAAATATCAACCTTCTTTCCCTGTAATTCAAATTTTGTATCAGAAAGCCAGTTAAAATCATTTTTTATATTTTTATATTGCCAAAAAACTGTTTCATCTTTAAATTTTTTATCTTTTGATGTTATACCAACACGAATTGAATAGCCAACTGTTGCGCCACCCTCAGACCAAGTATAAATATTTGCCTGATGTTTTTTATCTGGTGATGTATAAGTTTGAATCAAACTTCCTTTACCATTATATTTTGAAAGTCTGTAATCAAACGTTTGGTATGTCAAATATATTAAAAATAATAGAATAGGCAAAAGTATAACACTACCTATGATTATCTTTTTTTTCAAAGTCGAACTCCTTAATCTTAATGTTTGATTGCATTCTTTAAAGGCATGAAAATAATAGACTTTTGCGAACGAATTACAGACATACTTTTATTTAAGTGTCTTGTAACAGTCAACGCCTATCAAGAGTGTACACAATAATAAAATACTGATATAAAAAGCAACCAGACTTGAATACTTTGCGTCAAGTTTTCATGTCTAAATTTCCAACTGCTACTAAAATTTATTCAGAAATACCTATAAATAGTTCATTTTAATCCTAGACAAACTATAAATAAAATTCTACCACAGAAAATTGATATCTTTAAAAAGTTGAAAATCTTCCACTTTTTTAAAATAGTTCTAATAAAAGGAATATTTTCAACTTTTCTTCAACATAAAGATTCAAGTATCCAGTATCGTATAAGAGGGAGTAGGCATAAAAATAATAAATTTACTTTTGACTACATTGAGTATTTGGATGTTTGGCTAATTTTAAACCTTTAAGTCGAGTTCTTGAATACTCGATAATTACTTTTAGTTCTCCCCCTAATGCATCAACCTTATCTAGGTAGTTCTCTGCCTTGATAAGGTTTTCTTTTGTTGGATTTTCTATATAGTCATGCAAATCAGTTAACATTTGGAAGTTGACAATCGCAATTAAATCACCTCCAAAATCAAATTGAGAAATTTTATCTCTAAAAAATACGGCATCATCTAATTCTTGATATTCAAGTACGCCATCATACAAGTTCATTAAAGTTCCTACAAACAAGTTTTTTAAACTACCAGAATAAAAATGCTTAGTTCTCTCTAAAAGCAATTCACCAAACCACTTAAAATCTCCCCTATCCAAAATCGGACAAGCATAATAAAGCAGCTTAACCTCAAATTCTGTCCAATTATCTAACCCATTCAAATAGTCGCCAACGATATTTCTTTCAACGAGGGAAACGTATTGCTTTTCTGTCACATCCTGCAAAACACTCTTAATCATGATATTAGATAGAATTTCAAACTTATCAGTCGTTTCCTCAATAATCAACTTTTCTGACCGTTTCACACCTTGTAGACCAGAAAAGCGGATTTGATTTAAAATATTGTATAGTTTTTGCATACGGTCTGGCTGATAATCATTCAAAACATTGACAAATTCATTTGGTGTCATGTTAAGTTTAGCAATAACATGTAATAATTTATCAGCTGCTAACATACTTGTCCCGTTTTCAAATTTAGAGATAAGAGATTTCGATACAATTTCATCACTAATATCAGCTTGTGTGTAGCCTCTTGCTTTTCGTAACCCTTTAAAAGTTTTCCGTATAGCAGAAATTTCATCCGTCATAACTTCTTTTGCCATTAACCCTCCCTTTATTTGTCAAGCCCCTCCCCTCAGGGTGTTTGAACGACGTAAGCGTTTTCTATTCAATTATACTGTTTTTAAATTATATTTTCAAAAATTTATAACGTTATGTGTGGATTGTAGGCAACAAAAAATCTCGCATCAAGCGAGATTTCGAAATTATTTACTTCATATCAAAAACTAACGCATCATCTTTCAAACCAACTAAAACCACTGAGTTTGGTAAGACTTTACCAGATACAAGTGCTTTCGCAAGTGGTGTTTCAAGATGTTTCGTCATAAACCGTTTAATTGGTCGTGCCCCGTACTCGGGTTCATACGCATTTTTGGCAATCCAATCAAGGGCATCTGTTGTTAGCTCTAAATTAATATCTTGATGCGACAAGCGTTCTGTAAGCTGCGCCACGATTTTATCGATAATTTGTTTCACGACAGGCAAGGTCAACGGCGTGAAGACAACAGTATCATCAATCCGATTAAGGAACTCAGGTTTGAAGTGCCCTTTAAGCTCGTCCAAGACTGCTTCTTTCGTCGTATTGTCAAGAGTGCCATCATCTTTAATCCCATCCAACAGCGTCCGTGAGCCAATGTTTGATGTCATAATCAAGACGGTGTTCTTGAAGTCAACAACAACACCCTTAGAATCTGTCAAACGACCATCGTCAAGCACTTGGAGTAGGATGTTAAAGACATCAGGATGCGCTTTTTCGATCTCATCAAGCAGGACGATCGTGTACGGATTACGACGTACAGCCTCAGTCAACTGACCGCCTTCGTCATAACCAACATATCCTGGAGGTGCACCAACCAAACGTGAGACACTATGTTTTTCCATGTACTCACTCATGTCAATCCGCACCATGTGGTTTTCTGAATCGAAGAGGTCTTCGGCTAAGCTTTTAGCCAATTCAGTTTTACCGACACCAGTCGGTCCAAGAAATAGAAAGCTACCAAGCGGTTTATTAGGGTCTTGCAGACCGGCACGACTACGGATAATGGCATCAGAAACTGCGTTAACCGCCTCATCTTGCCCTACCACACGTTGGTGTAAAGTATCTGCTAGATGCAAGAGTTTTTCTTTTTCGCCTTCAACCAGTTTAGTCACTGGAATCCCAGTCAAGCGACCAATCACTTCCGCAATTTCTTGATCTGTCACCGATTCTTGAACCAGATGAGTACCGGCATCTGCCTCTTGGGCATCTTCCAAATCAGCCACTTCTTTTTCCAGTTTTGGAATTGTACCATGACGCAGAACAGCAGCCTGCTCTAGATTGTACTCATTTTCAGCATTTTCTAAATCAAAACGAGCTTGCTCTAACTCAGCACGTTTAGCATGAATCGCTTCTACTGCCTCTTTTTCAGTTTCCCAACGCATCTTCAAGGCATTAGCTGTTTCACGCGTATTGGCAAGCTCTTCTTGTAGAATCGCCAAACGTTTCTTAGAGCCATCGTCTGTTTCCTTCTTCAAGGCTTCTTCTTCAATTTCAAGCTGCATCAGTTTACGCGCAATTTGATCCAACTCAGTTGGAGAAGAATTCATCTCAACCCGAATCGTTGCACTCGCTTCATCGACAAGGTCAATTGCTTTATCAGGCAAATAACGATCTGTAATGTAGCGATTTGACAAGATTGCCGCAGCAATCAAGGCATTATCATGAATTTTCACACCATGATGCACTTCAAAACGATCTTTCAGACCACGTAGGATAGAAATCGTATCCTCAACCGTTGGCTCTTGTACCAACACTTTTTGGAAACGACGCTCCAAAGCCTTGTCTTTCTCGAAGTTTTGGCGATATTCATCCAAAGTCGTCGCACCAATCAAGTGCAACTCACCACGCGCCAACATCGGTTTCAACAGATTACCTGCATCCATTGAACCTTCCGTTTTACCCGCACCAACAATCGTGTGAATCTCATCAATAAAGAGAATAATCCGACCATCAGACTTCTTAATCTCATTTAAAACAGTCTTGAGCCGTTCTTCAAACTCACCTCGGAACTTAGCACCCGCAATCAGCGCACCCATATCCAAGCTAAAAATCGTCTTATCTTGCAGATTCGTTGGCACATCCTTCTTCACGATCCGTTGCGCCAAACCTTCAACAATCGCCGTTTTACCGACACCAGGCTCACCAATTAAAACCGGGTTATTTTTCGTCTTGCGCGACAAAATCCGCACAACATCTCGCACTTCCTCATCACGCCCAATCACAGGGTCCATCTTACCCGTGCGAACCTTCTCAACCAGATCCTCGCCATATTTCTTCAGCGCTTCATATTTTTCTTCTTGATTTTGACTTGTCACCGAACTTCCTCCTCTCATACTTTCGATTTTTTCCTTAACCATCTTCTCCGTAATACCATGGTCTTTCAAATACTTGGTCAATGGATTATGGCTTTGCGAAAACAGTGATAACAGTACCGTCTCAGTGGATAGAAACTCATCTTTTAGAGATTCAGCCAGCTTTTCAGCCTGACTAAATAAGTTAAATAGATTTTGACTCAAATTCTGACCATAAGCGACATTGCTACCAGTCACGACTGAAATTTTATCTAGTTCCTGATCAATTTCCGCCTCAAAACCTGCTAAATCTAAACCTAAGTCTTGATAAAAGTCATGCGCAAACTGCCCAGGCTGAATCATGAATTTCCAAAGATGTGCGATTTCTATATTTTGATGTTGGTGAACTTGCGCGATTTTTTGTGCCTCAGCCAAAGCTTGTTGTAAAGTTGTTGTCATTTTTTCAATATTCATTGTCTTTTGTTCTCCTTCTTCAGAAGTAAATTCTAGAGATTTTCTATCTCTAAATCCTATTATAACGATTTGGTCAATAAAGGTCAAATATTTTGTTTAAAAAATTTTGATTAATTTGAGCATCAAAACAAACCTCTCGATAAATTGTAAATAAGCAAACTAAGCATCAAAAATAAGACGAAATCGGGTAAAAAACATTGATGCTATACCCAAATACCAATTCCGTATTGTTCTGCCAAAACAATACGGAATTGGTAAAAAAAATACGTTTTTCTTGCGAAATTCGTATTGTTTTGCCAAAACAATACGAATTTGGTAAAACAATGCTGCTATTTTATAAAATTTAGAGACTTTCTGCAAAACTAAACGAAAAAAGAGAAAAGCAAACTTGTTGAGGCACAATAGTTTACTTTTCTCTCTCGTTGACTGAGGACATTTTGTCCTAGCCTTTTGTGATCATTTTGTTGGTTCAATATAGGGTAGAATTTCAGCTTGAAGGCCGACATTGGTCGCAAATATGTAGGGTTCATCATCTAAGGTGGCTAGATTTTCAGTTCGACCACTGACAATAATACCTACAAACTTAGCCGTCTTTAAAGTTGGATATTTTTCGACCTGTTTTAGGGCATCTTTATAGATATCAATGCCTGCTACATTATAGCCGCGTTTTTCAGCTGCTGTTTTTACGGCAGTCACAAAAGATGGATAGTTGGCAGATGACCAGCTACTTGAAGAGGATGTCTCCAATGACTCATCTTCTAATTTACCAGCTTCATCTGCATTAATCCCAATGACTTTACCAATGGTATCCGTGACTGATAGTTGGTCACTCGCCATGCCTAGCCAGTACCAGTTAATCAGTAAATTATCAGGAAGTTTAGCCTGAATTTCAGCATAAGTCATCGGCTCCTTAAATGAAATGGCAACTTCTGCGACATGATTTTTCAGTCCGGATGAAGTTCTTGCCTCGTGTGTCGTCTTAACTTCTTGCTCAGTTTCGGTTTGCTTGTGATTGGGATTGAAAAACAATGGCAGTTTTTCGCCATTTTCTCGGCTAAAGGCACCGATATCTTTTGTTTTTGTAATCGGAACTGTTAATGGTGAGTTTTGATCACTGGCATAGCCAACTCCAAACAGGCTAAAATTGATTTCGAGTGGTGCCGCTGCAACTAGGTAACCGTCAATGTTTTTAAAACGATCACTTTTCAGCTGAGAAGTCACCCAGCCAGTTTTGCTCAAATATTGGGACCTCGAAATCAAGTTAGGAGACTCAATCATATCTGTGATATTGGCCATTTCCTTTGCTTTTTCGTATTGCAAGGCCATGCCTCTATTACTCACGGTATAGCCTATGAACAGTAAGGCAAGCGTTGTCACAACTGAAATTGCGAATGTTTTAACGATTTTTTTCTTTTTTCTTTTTTGATAATCTTATCAAAGTCTTCATTCATCTTCATTATTTTGCTCCATTTCTTGTTTGAGTTTGTGTCTCAGGCGATACAAGTCTGTCTTGACCTTGGCCTCAGAAATTTGATAAATCTCTGAGATGTCTTTGACAGACTTATCATCTTCATAATACAAGGTCACAAGACCTAACTGATAATCTGTCAGCGTCTGCAAAGCCTGCTCTAGCTGCCAACTTCTGTCGTTATCTAAGTTAACGACATTACCATAAATCAGATAAAATCGTTCGGATAAAAGTGCTCGATAACGCTTTTCGCGTCGATAAAGGTCATAAAATCGGCTCAGCGCTACGCGATAGAGCCAAGGGCGTAGTTTATCGGGGGCAAGTACAATATCAGCCTGTATCAGCTTAATGAAGACGTCCTGTACGATGTCTTGCGCATCTGCTGGATTCGCTCCGGTTTTGATTAAGTAGCGCTGAATTTCAGATGCGCAGGTCATTAAAATTTACTCATAGGGACTAATATTCACTTGCGACCTCCTTTCTACAATTCTCTACGTGAAATCTTGACATTTGACCTACGCTTACGCGCATCCAAGCGCTCAATGTCCTTCTTCACTTATATAACGAATTAAACTTAGTTTGGTTACATCAAATATGATTTATTTTTATCTCTTCTTCTATCATACTAGAAATATGATTAAATTGACAAAAAAATCCTTGTCTACTTTTAAAGAGACAAAGGATTTTTGTTTATCTAGTTTATTTATCCAAGCCCATAGCACGTTGGATAGCTTTAACAATCTCAACGATGATAATCATGGCAAATGAGCCGACGAGAACCATTGCCCATTGGTAGGCATCTAAGTGTGTCACGTGGAAGATTTTATTAAATCCTGGCACGACGATCGTCACACCGAGCAAGATAAATGACACAACAATCGACCAGTTAAAGGTCTTGCTGCGGAAAGGACCAACAGTTAGGATAGATTGGTAAACTGACTTGGCATTAAAGGCATGGAACAATTGGATTAGACCAAGTGTTGCAAAGGCCATTGTCAAGGCATCCGCGTGCATAGCATCGCCAGAATGGACCGGCCATGCAATCGCTGCACCATAAACACCGAGGACGAGCGCTGCTTGCAAGAGACCTTGATAAACTGTCGCAAACAAGACACCACCTGAGAAGAAACTAGCTTTACGACCACGTGGTTTGTGAGTCATAATGCCTGGTTCAGTCGGTTCAACACCAAGCGCAATCGCTGGGAAAGTATCGGTTACAAGGTTGATCCAGAGCAAGTGAACTGGCTGCAAGACATCCCAACCGAATAAAGTCGCAAGGAAGATAGTTAACACTTCGGCAGTATTGGCAGAAAGCAAGTACTGAATCGTTTTTTGGATATTTGAGAAGACTTTACGACCTTCTTCAACGGCAACGATAATCGTCGCAAAGTTGTCATCGGCAAGCACCATATCAGACGCGCCCTTAGACACTTCTGTTCCGGTAATCCCCATACCAATTCCGATATCCGCCGTTTTAAGAGCGGGTGCATCGTTAACACCGTCGCCGGTCATGGCAACGACTTTACCTTCGTTCTGCCATGCTTTCACGATACGAACCTTATGCTCTGGCGACACGCGCGCATAAACGCTGTACTGTGTCACCACTTTTTGGAAGTCTTCATCGCTGAGCTCGTTCAACTCAGCACCAGTGAAGACGTGGTCTTCTGTATCACCTTCGTCGATGATGCCCAGACGTTTAGCGATAGCTTCGGCTGTATCTTGGTGGTCACCGGTGATCATGATCGGACGGATGCCCGCTTCTTTGGCAACGCGCACAGCTTCGGCAGCTTCTTTACGCTCTGGGTCGATCATGCCGATCAAACCAGCGAAAATCAAGTCATTTTCAAGGGTTTCGCTTTCAAGCTCAGGCACGGCAGACTCATATTTATAAGCCATCATCAAGACCCGAAGGGCTTGTTTTGCAAGTGATTTATTAAGCGTCAGAATCTCATCACGGTCAGCCTGTGTCATGGCAACGACTTGCCCATCAACAACTTTCTTGCTAATGCGTGTGAGGAGCTGGTCTGGTGCTCCTTTGACAGCAACGAGAAACTCTTCATCCGTGATTTTGTGGACGGTACTCATGAGTTTACGGTCAGAGTCAAACGGTAATTCTGCCACACGCGGCTCAGCTTTGAGCACATTGCGCAAATCATAGTTATGGTCGATCCCATATTGGACGAGTGCTGTCTCTGTCGGGTCACCGATGAGTTTGCCGTCTTGGGAAATCTTAGTATCGTTAGCAAAGTTCATGATGCGAAGTGTCATATCATCGAAAGAAATCTCATCTGTCGCATCTTGTAATTGACCGTTAGTGTAAACTTTTTCGACTGTCATCTGATTCATGGTTAATGTACCAGTTTTGTCAGAGGCGATAATTTCAGTCGAACCAAGCGTCTCAACCGCTGGTAGTTTGCGGACGATGGCATTTTTCTTAGACAAGACTTGTGTACCAAGCGCAAGGACGATCGTCACAATTGCTGGCAAACCTTCTGGAATCGCTGCAACCGCAAGGGCTACTGATATCATCAACTCTTCAAGTGGTGGATGTCCTTGAACAAAGACACCAATCACAAATGTCACTGCTGCAATCAAGAGAATCGCATAAGTCAAAATTTTCGACAAGTTGTTAAGGTTTTGTTTGAGTGGTGTATCTGTTTCCTCAGCATTTTGCAGCATTGAGGCGATTTTACCAACTTCTGTTGTCATCCCTGTTGCGACGATAACGCCCAAACCACGACCGTAAGTCACGTTTGAGTTTTGGTAGGCCATGTTAACACGGTCACCGATACCAGCATCCGCAGCAACGGCAACAGCCAAATCTTTTTCGACTGGTACAGATTCACCTGTTAAGGCTGCTTCTTCAATTTTAAGGGAATTCACTTCAAGCAAACGCATATCTGCTGGCACAACGTCACCCGCTTCAAGTGATACGACATCACCTGGTACAAGCAAGTCTGATGAAATTTCCTCAACGTGACCATCACGACGGACACGCGCCGATGGTGTTGACATTGATTTTAAAGCATCAATTGCAGCTTCCGCTTTACCTTCTTGGTAGACACCGAAAACAGCGTTGATGATAACTACAGCCATGATAATAATAGCGTCACTGATGTCTTCGCCACCACTTGTCACCACAGATAAAATCGCTGCGATAATCAAGATGATAATCATCAAATCTTTAAATTGCTCTAAAAACTTAGCGAGTAATGTTTTTTTCTCGCCAGCATCTAATTCATTCTTACCATATTTGGCAAGACGTTCTTGAGCTTCAGTTGATGTCAACCCTTTTTTGGTCGTCGCCAACTCTGTCAACACCTCATCTGGGGATTGCGTGTAGAATTTTTTTTCTGACAATGTAGTCTCCTTACTAAATTTAATCAATCATTCAGCTTAACTGATTATTAACAATAACTCCGGTCTCAAGATGACTAGCTGGTAAGCAAAGCTATCACAGCAGATAAAAAAGAGACCTGTAGCTACAGCTACAAGTCTCGCATATTAAGCAACTACCGAGCCGAAACACGACCGTAATGACGATAGTTGCGCAGAAAACTGCTTGCTACTCCCTTGAGTTCTATTTTATTATAACAAATTCTGATAGATTTTCAAGTTTTAAACTTTTTGTTGTTTGATAATAAAAGACTCTTAACCGCACTTACACGATTAAGAGTCTTAAAACAATCTCATTTTAGAAGTTTGTTTGATCTGGGTCACTCGTCATACGTGTGGCACCGTGGAGGGTATCAATCGTTGCGATATCTTCAACCGATAATTCAAAGTCAAACAATTCACCATTTTCAATGATACGGGTTGGTGTCACTGATTTTGGTAAGGGTAGGTAACCTTTTTGTAGTGACCATTTCAGCGCGACTTGCGCTGGTGATTTACCATGTTTTTCAGCGATTTCGACCAAGGCTGGTACTGTCAATACTTCGCCTGTTCCGAGTGGTGAGTAGGCCTGTGTCAAGATGTTGTGCGCTTTGTTGTAAGCGACAACTTCTTCTTGCTGGTCACTTGGGTTCACGTAAAGTTGGTTGACGACTGGTGCGATTTTTGCTGTTTTCAGAAGTGCATCAATATGGTGTGGTCGGAAGTTTGAGACACCGATAGACTTGATTTTGCCTGCTGCAACGCCGGCTTCCAAGGCACGCCAAACTTCTGCGTTTCTTTTTTCATAGCCGATTGTTTCTCGGATTGGTGCAGGATTTGGCCAATGGATTAGGAACAAATCAACATAGTCTAAACCAAGCTTAGCAAGGCTTTCATCAATGGCTGCCAAGGTTTCTTCATAAGTCGTTTTGTCATTCCAAACTTTTGTTGTCACATAGATGTCTTCACGTGCGACTCCTGAATTTGCAATGCCACGACCTACTGAGGCTTCATTTTTATAAACAGCTGCTGTGTCAATATGACGGTAGCCTGCTTTAAGGGCTTCAATGACTGATTTTTCAGCGACATCACCGTCAGGTGTTTGCCAAGTTCCGAAACCAACAACTGGAATTTTTTCGCCGTTGTTGAGTGTGTAAGTATCTGTTAAAGTCATACGTTCCTCCTATAGATATGAGCCTAAGCTCAAGTTCGTGTGCAATACGATGATTAACTCAGATGAAGGCTGAACAATTCACGCTTTCGTTATAATATAGATACCATTTTTCTGCAATGATTTGAAATGGTATTTTCTACGCCGTTCTTCTTGTCAAAACATTCACATTACAGTATAATTAAGCCTATATCAAAACAACCACGCTTGGCTAGATCGCCAGCGTAAAAAGGAGAATTTTTAATGGCAGACGTCGAATCATTCCAACTCGACCATACAAAGGTCCTTGCCCCTTATGTCCGCTTAATTGGGGCTGAAACTGGCCCTAAAGGGGATGTTATCACTAACTTTGATGTTCGTTTGGTGCAACCTAATGAGCAAGAGATCCCAACGGCTGGCTTACATACCATTGAACATCTGATGGCGAGTCTTATTCGCGATCGCATTGATGGCATGATTGACTTCTCACCATTTGGCTGTCGCACTGGTTTCCATATGATTATGTGGGGAGAGCATTCGTCAGAAGAGATTGCTAAGGTCATTAAATCGTCTTTAGAGGCCATTGTTAATGTCATTGAATGGTCAGATGTTCCTGGCACAACGATTGAGTCTTGCGGTAATCACCGTGACCATTCACTTTGGACTGCTAAGGAGTGGTCAGCACTCATTCTTGAACGTGGTATCTCTAGTGATCCATTTATCAGAAAGGTAATCTAACCTCATGAATCAGACACGCAAACGCTTATCGATGCTTACGACTGCTGCACTTTTGACAGCACTTGCCATTCTCATTCCGCAAGTCATGCCCAAAATCGTGATTCCTCCAGCCAGCTTCACGCTTGCTAGTCATGTACCGATTATGATCGGTATGTTAATTTCGCCTGCTGTTGCGGTCATTGTCGCAGTCGGCTCAACGATTGGTTTCTTGATTTCTGGTTTACCAATTGAGATTACATTTCGCGCTGCAACGCATGTTATTTTCGCGCTCGTTGGTTCTCTTTTCCTTTGGAAACACCGCGACTACACGCACGGTGTTAAATTCCAGATTTTTAATGTCGTCATTGCTCTCATCCACACCTTAGCAGAAGTTGCAATCGTCTATATTCTTCTGACAACTGGTTTCAGCCATTTAGACGGTCGAAATCTTGGTTCCCTTCTGCTCATTCTTGGAATTGGTGGCTTTATTCACTCGCTGATTGATTTCAATATTGCTTTATTTATTGCGAAAGCAATCAATAGAGTCTACAAATTTGATATTTTTAATAATTAAAATAAAGATGCTGGGACAAAAATCCTCAGTCGCACAAAGAGAAAAGCAAACTAGGACAATCAAATTGATTGTGAGCTAGTTTGCTTTTCTCTTTCTTTTTCGTATTGTTTCTCAGAAAGATTACCGTTTTCGCACAATAAACGGCTTTTTTTACCAATTTCGCATTGTTTCTCAGAAAGATTACTGATTTCGCA
This sequence comes from Pseudolactococcus laudensis, assembly GCF_013449735.1. Classification (GTDB taxonomy): domain Bacteria; phylum Bacillota; class Bacilli; order Lactobacillales; family Streptococcaceae; genus Pseudolactococcus; species Pseudolactococcus laudensis. The sequence goes on along the minus strand of NZ_JACBNY010000002.1, from coordinate 73,912 downwards.
CAACAAACGGCTTTTTTATACGAAATTCGTATTGTTTCTGAGAAAGATTACCGTTTTCGCGCAACAAACGGCATTTTTTTACCAATTTCGTATTGTTTCCCAGAAAGATTACCGTTTTCGCTCAACAAACGGCATTTTTTTACTAATTTCGCATTGTTTCTCAGAAAGATTACCAATTTCACACAATAAACGGCATTTTTTTACTAATTTCGTATTGTTTCTGAGAAAGATTACCGTTTTCGCACAACAAACGGCTTTTTTATACGAAATTCGTATTGTTTCTCAGAAAGATTACCGTTTTCGCTCAACAAACGGCATTTTTTTACTAATTTCGTATTGTTTCTGAGAAAGATTACCGTTTTCGCACAACAAACGGCTTTTTTATACGAAATTCGTATTGTTTCTCAGAAAGATTACCGTTTTCGCACAACAAACGGCATTTTTTTACTAATTTCGTATTGTTTCTGAGAAAGATTACCGTTTTCGCACAATAAACGGCTTTTTTTTACCAATTTCGCATTGTTTCTCAGAAAGATTACCGTTTTCGCGCAACAAACGGCTTTTTTTTTCCAATTTAGTATTGTTTCCCAGAAAGATTACCGTTTTCGCACATCAAACGGTATTTTTTTACCAATTTCGCGCTGTTTCTCAAAACATAGCCGTGTTGCTTTACAATTTATAAAAAAAGAGAATAGAAATAGGCAATGAGCAATTCCAATTAACATCGAAAATTGTTCGTTGCCTATTTTTTAGAGATTTTTGTTCCAGTCTCTTTGTCTTTTCAAAACTTCGCGATTATGCATTTAATTGATTAATTATTGCCAAAATTTCTATAATCGAGACTGCATTTCTTTATAAATTTGCAACGCAATTTTTTTAGCTTTTCGGACTTTCTCTTGTTGTTCCGGATCGATTTCTTCTAATTGCTGCATTTTTTCGGCTGTCACAATTGTCTCTTCTGCAAGATTGACTTGTTGTGCTTTAGCTGCTTCCAATGCTTGTTCTTTTTGTAGTTGTTCCGTTTCAAGTTGATCTTTGAGTGTTTCCAAGCGTTTCAATGACGTCGTAAGATTGGCATTCTCTGTTTTACAATAAGCTATTTCTTTTTGAAGTCCTGGTTGACTATTTCGACATTTATCTTGAAGGTCAGACCTTTTCTGCAACAGCTCGTTATTTTCATCTTTTAGCTGTTCACCGCTCTCTTTTAGCTTTTGAATGTACGATTTTTGAGCTGCTATATCTTTTTCTACCTGATCTAGTGTCGGACGTAACGTTGAAAGAACACTCTGATAGTCTGCTAATACCTTGACCATTTCTGAATTAACTTTTCTACGTTTATTAAGAATAAATACACCCAATAAAACTAGGAGTACAATGAAAAAATCGGATATAAACACAAGATCCCTAGCCTGAACCTTACTCAATAAACTCACTTTAGGAGTATTGAGTGGGCTAAGGGTCGGCACTCGATTTGGAAAAAATATAAAGTGATTTTCAGCTCGATAATAAAGCAAGCCAACAAAAAGCAAACCACTTCCTAAAAAGGCAGTGCCTATTGAGATTACTTCTTGCTGGTACATTACTCTTAATCACCCCCTGATTACTGGGCGTTTTGGCTTCCGTTTCTTGAGGGGAAAATACCTTACCAAGAGATGCTTGCTCAACATGTCCGTTATTAAAGGCTTGAGATATGACCTCAAAATTCATAGACGGTAACAATGCTAGCAACATTGCAAAAGTCACAAGTTTAAATTTGTTTTTTCTTTGCATGAGATCTCCCTTACTTGTTTCTCACCAATAAATTAATTTTAAAAATTAGTTAGCTGGTGTGTCATCAAGAATCCAGGTGAAATCTGCTGTATACTTAGCTGCCCCAGCAACACCAGCAGGAACTGATAGTTTTACTGCTGTATCTTTCGTTGCGCCAGCTTTACCACCAAAGTCTAACAAATTATTCCCTGAACCATGTCCTGATGTTGCACCAAGAATCGTTGCTGATTGTACGCCTGGCGTCAAGGTAGTTGTTGCTGCAAATCGATCTGCTGGATTAGCTGTGCCATCGCCTTGAATTTCTGCATCGCCAAGGGTTACTTTTGCACCCGTCAGTGTGCCATGACCATTAGCAATAAGCGCCGCATTCGTAGTCGTAAAGTTAGTCATGGTCACTTTGACATTCCAACCTGAGAATGTCCCACGGTTATCTGCTACCTGAATGTAGTTGGTACGAGTTGTGCCATCATCCAGTTTTTGTGCAGCCGCATTATAAACTTCTGCCTGATTGCTGACTGTATGGCTACCAAAATCAAAACTTGACGCATAAACGATTGTCAAGCCATTATCTGGCATAGTTGGTCCACCAGGTGTTACTCCTGGTGGCTCTACTGGTACAACAGGTGTTTCTGGATCTTGCGGATCCACTGGTCCTGTTGTATCAGTTCCTGCAGTAAAGGTTACTGTACCTTTTGAATTATAATTTTGAGTTGTTAATGCGCTCGCACTTGTTGGCGCGATAGATGCTGCCAATAACGCAAGTGCTGCCAATGATAGGTATTTTACAGATGATTTTGACATAATAGTCACCTTTCTTAATGGATACAGCTAATTTTAATCCCCACACTGCCTTTAATAATTATGCAGGTGTATTTTTAGGCAAATCAGACAATATCCAATTTAATGTTGTTCGATAAGCTGTCGCATCTTTAGGTGTTGTACCAGGCACAAACAATGTAACATCTGGACTCAACCCTTCTTGCGTGAGATTCTCTTGGCTTCCCCAACGAATAACCCAAGTACCTGCTCCCTCACCTATTTCCGCTAGCGCAATCTGTGTCTCCACACCTGGAATCAGGCTTTGGATCATTTGAGATTTTGGCGCATATTGGTCATTAAGAGAGGCTGATACTGGATTATTAAAAGCAATTGCGGCTCCTTTTAGTTCTCGATATTTCTGAGGGCCTGTTGCAATTTGCGTAAATTGGGCTACTTCCTTCACTTTTAATTCCCAACCCGAGAATGTCCCACGTCTATCTGTTACTTGAACATAATTAGACGTTAAATCACCCGAATCAAAGTAACGTTGCGCTTTTGAAGCATAAGTCTGGTCTTGATTTGAAATATCGTGGGTGCCAAAATCAAAGCTTGACGCAAAATCAATGGTTAACGGACCATCTCCTCCAGGATTAGGTTTTGAACCATCTGGATTCTGAGGGGTCACGGGAAGTGTTGGATCTGGTATATTTGGATCTACTGGTGGTTGTGTACCGCCGCCTGTGCTAAAGCCCACAATTCCTTGTGAGTCATAGGATTGTGTTGTCGTCGCTTCTGCTTTAACAGCTAGACCCAATGAAATCAGGATGAGTGGTACACTTAACAAAGTTGTTATTTTCACAGCACCCTCCTTTTCATACTTAAATCGATTAAGCAAAGGGCTTAATTACCTGGTGTATTCGTTAATTTCCAGTTCAGTTCAGTTGTATAGGCTGTGGCTTTATTGGTACCTGCAACGACTTTAAGCGTAATCGGTGATGCTGTGGAAACAGCATCGTTACCAATGTGAACACCACCATTTTCTTGGTAATCTGCATTGCCACCAAGACCATAAACCCAAGTGCCCATACCTTGGTTAGCGCCTGCACCTAAGATTTTGACTTCTGCAGTGCCAATGACATACTTACCAGTCTTGACAAAGCCCGGTGTTGCAGTTGTCGTACCATCTGTAAAGCCTTTATCGAAAGCAAGTTCTGCCCCTGTTAAAGCTTCACCACTCGCATTTTTGAATTGATAGGCTTCTGCGACTGTCAAAGTCCAACCATCCCATGTCCCACGTGTATCTGATACTTGGACATAGTTAGGACGTGTGATATCGACCGTATTCCCGTCTTTATCTTTACTAATCCAATGTTCATGGGCATAATATGTTGTATCAAGTGATGAAATTTTTTGTTTACCAAAACTCAAACTTGATGCAAAATCAATAGACAGCGCCCCACCTGTACCTGGATCTGGCGGTGTACCATCCGGATCGGTTGGCCCTACTGGAATCGTTGGTGCCAATGGATCGACTGGTGTAATCGTTGTATTATCGCCTTCTTCAAAATTGACATAGCCATTAGATTTGTAATCACCACCTGTACTTAAAGCACTGGCATGACTTGCAAACATTGGGCCTACGATGAGACAAGCTGTTAATACTGAGGCTGATTTCAATACTCTTTTATTCATAATAATCTCCTTTGTGAGACATCACATCTTGAAACTGATGTTTTTAGAGGCCATCACTGTTTGTTGACTTACCTGCCCAAGCATTACCTGGTGTGGCTTGAAGACTCCAATACAACTCTGTTGTATAAGGCGCTGCTTTTTGAATCAAGCCAGCTGGTATTGTCAGAGTAATCGGTGATTTTGTCGCAACTTTTGAATTATCTGCTGTATTAGCAAGGTCTACAGATGTCGTATCATAAACAGTCAAATCAGCAAAGTTGTATAACCAAGTACCAGCACCTTCATTAGCTGCAGCAGATACAAGTTTAGTCGCAACACCTGGTGTCAGCGTACCAGCGGCAACAACATCACTTGGTGTACCAACTGTGATACTATTCCCACCGACAACATGGCCACCAGTAAATTTAATTTGAGCACCAGTAAGCGCATAGCCTGGAGCAGAAGCAAGTCCTGTCGTTAAATGAAGATCCGATTTTTGTGTCAATGTCAAAGTCCAACCTGCCAAATCACCTGACTGGTCAGTTACTTGCGTATAATTAGGGACTAATTTTTTAACACCGCTAGCTTTGTCTGTTACTTTATCAGGATGTGCAAAATATGTTTCTTGCGTAGTAGAAATTGATTGCGTCCCAAAGTAGAGTGTTGAACCATAGTCAACTGTTATATTACCCGGACTACCTGGATCTACTGGCGGATCAATTGGTATTACTGGTTTATCTGGATCTTCTGGATCCAATGGATCAACTGGACCTGTTCCTGCTTTCAATGTCAGGTTGGCACTCGTTGTATAGTCGCCACCAATTACTGTTGCGCTTGCGACTGGAGCTAGTGCAGCACCAGCAATCAATAGTGTTGCAAGTAAGGCGGATGATTTTAGCGTTACTTTTGTCATGGTTATTCCCTCCTAATTCCCCTCCATTTAGAAATATTTTTTTCAAATGGAATTTTCAATGATACTGATTATTAATTTTGTTTCATCGCCCCCTCTCCTTTGAATTTTTTATAAAAAGTCATCAGGAATAAAATTAGTATGCCAAATGAACTCGTTACCAATGATGCAGTAGCACTATCCCCTGTTTGGGGAAGAATAATATTTTTAGCTGGCACATCTCCAGTAATAGGAAGAGGTTCCTCAGTATTCGGTAGTTCCTCAGACTTTGGTATCTCCCAAGTACCAGTAAATCCGACATCCCCTTGTGATTGATATTCTGTCTCATCTGCATGAGCAAATGATACGGGAATCAATAGTAACAAAAGGCATAACACTAAAATATTTTTCTTATTCAAAGTTACTCACCCCTCTTTCTTGACGTAAACTTCAATGATTTAAACAACTTAGCCTAATCTTAAAAACTAATATATTTTTTATAGCACTCAAACCAACATATCACGCATCAAAGTTGCTCTCATCTAACAAACAATTATAGCTTTCCACTCCTTTCTATAAGGATTTTTTCACACATGATATGTCTATTTGTGCCACATTTAACTCATGAACTATTCATAAAACCTTTATGACATCATATCTACACATAAATCATAACACAATACTTTTTTTTACAAGATAATGTAAATAAAAAAGAATACATTCAAAATTAAATGACAAATAATAACGTTTTTTGCAACAAAATATAAATAAAAAAAACCACAAAAACCGCTCAACAAAAGCATTTATAGTCATTCCAAAGCCATTAATATCATTTTAAAATTTAATAATAAACTAGTGATAAATAACAAAAAAAAAGAACGAATGATACATTTTTACGACCTAATCATGACTTAATATGTTAGTTTTAATGAAATCTTAGCCTTTTTCATAAATTGTCACTTGGTAACGATAGCTCTTACGACATTACTATAGATAGTTCCCATCTATTTTTAACCATAAAAAAAGCAAGACCGGTAATTGTCTTGCTTTCTTCACGCTATTAGAATAGCTTTAATTCACTGTTTTTGTTACATTTTTATCCCCATTATTTTCACCATCATCCCGACGGCGTTTCCATAAAATGAAGAAGATAAAGAATAGTGCTAGGAGAAGGAGAAGGGCACCTACCCAGATTGTCCAGTTTTGGTACCATGGTTCTGGTTTAATAGTCACATCTTTGGCGTTAAGTTTTCGGGCTGTTTCGCCAGAAATAGTGAAATCTTGTGTGAACTGCCATTGATACTCAAATTTTTGCGTTTTACCCTGGGCATCTTGACAGGTGTACTGTCCCGTATCACTTTTTTGACCGTACACAGTCATGGTAAGACGGTATTTACCTGCCGCAATCCGATTTCCCTCTCCAATGCTGATGGGGTAATCAAAATTTGTATTAGGTGCCATCTGCATCATTTCTTTATCAACTGTATAAGACAATTTTGTGTTGCTTAAGCCTTTAACTGTGGCTTTTACATACATCTGATTTAGGTAGCCTGAGTTAGGATTTTGGAGATTGGCATTGATCACATTACGATAGTTGACTTGACCTGGTAGGACACTGGTCAATTTTAAATCAGGTGCAACTGGCGTTGTATCTTGCTGCATGAGCAAGCCCACGACATAGGCATATTTGTTTTGAATACTAATACCTTTAGATTTGCTACTAGCCGTATCGGAATCTTTTTCCTTAAAGGTAATTCCGCCTGCTATCACACCACTAACTGACTCATTAGGCATGGTCACTTCAACCTTGACCTGTTGGCTTGAATTGGGCGCCAGTGTTATTTCTGCGGGGATTTTCGCATAATCTGTGATATTGTATTTTAAGGTTTTGTCGTGCTTGATATCATTGGGCGAGTACTCAATCACCCCATTAATATTAGTCGTTGCACTAGCTATCATTTCCTCAACGACAACTGTTCTTTCTGTCGAATTGGTCAATGTCAACGTCAATTCTTGCGACTGACCCGGTGCCATTTTCAGATTGAAATAACCACTTTTCCCAATTTGGTTCTCTGGTAAAATTGGGGTAACTGAAAAATTAAACTCATTAGCTCGAACAACCTGACCTAATCCCCCCATCATCATAACAGTTACCATCACCATCATAACTTGTAAACATTTTTTAAGTTTCTCATATTCCCTTCTCCTAACACAATACTTTCATTTTAATTCTTTTTTATCACATCATAAATAATAAGTCCGGTGTACCAAACGGTTGACCATTTGGTACAAAATCACGCGCTTCTACTCGCCTGTTTAATTGCCAGGAACGGCGTTCAGCGTCCAAGTGATTGCACCCTGATAAGTGCCGACAATTTGATGCTGAACCGGAATGTTCAATTGAACACCCTGTCCAGTATCTGTATGCCAATTTTGACTCAAATTAAACGTTCCTGTTGTAGTTGCTGTATTCGCATAAACCTGCAGTGCCGCACCCGTAATCGGCTGGCTGCTTACCCCATCGTTAAAAATCAGATAAGCACTCAAATCATTGCCATTTGAAACACCCTGAAGGTCTGAAGATTGCCTAACCGTCACAGACCAAGGTTTCAAATCACTTCCTGTCCGAGTATCGGTTACCATCACATCACTTGATGGCGCTTGTAGCCAAGCGACCAATGGACTTGGCTTAACTGTCAAGGTTCCAAAATCATAAGTGGCTGGCGCCGTTAAGCGGATGGAGCCTATAATGACATTAATCGAAATGTCTTTTGAGACCCCATTATAAGTGTAAGTCACTGGGAGTGTATCAGCCGCTGAAATACCTTGTAGACTGGCGATTAAGCCTGTCGGAGTTGAAATTGTTGGGGCAGCGACCGTCCCATCTGCCAAGAAGCCTAGTGCATAGGTCCAGTTAGTATCCAAATCAGTTTGACCTGTCAACTCATTGGCGTCATCACTTGATAAGACCGTGTCATAAGCATTGACCGCAGATTGGTGATCCGCTGAAATGACTGCAGCTGATGGCACAACGACTAGATTTGTTTGTGCAGTATTTGCGCCCAAACTCCAGGTCATTGGAACCTGAGCATAAGCTTTGCCCGCGACATTTGTCGCTGCTGACGTTGGGTTTTGCACCGTTGTCCCAGCCGTGTTGAGGGTTGAGAGAATATCAGCTGTCACTGTAATGTCAGACATGACCCCGACACCTGTCAAATCCGCCATGTTTTGCAACTGCGTTAACGTAAGTGCTGCAGCATCTGTAGAAGTTAAGATATAATCTCCTGCACTGATTGACGTCGTATCATCTGTCACGACATTCTGAATGATATAGCTACCAAATAAAGCCTGATCATTTGTCCCATTCTGTTGATTGCCAACGAAGTAGTCGCTTGTGTTAAAGCTCCGTGTTGCGCCAGTTGTTCCGGCACTTGTATCAAAGTTGGGATTTGTTGTTGGATAGCTATTTAGCACACGCCCATCAAAGCCAGAAGCTGTTCTAGACTTAACATAGGCTGGTGCTGTCGTTGCAAAGCTAAAAGGATCGGTTGTCGGATCGGTGTAATTCATCACATACATAACTTCTAATTTGCTAACATTAGTATCTTCTGTAACAGATGCCCAGGCTGACATACCTGCTACTGGCGATCCAGTTGTCACGCCAGACAAGTGATGTTGCCAGTAGCCGGAATCTATCGCCCCGGTCATATTATAGACACGAATTTGTCCAGGGACAACATAGCCAATCCAGCTTGGACTCGTTGGTGAAGCAACCGAACTCGTTGTATAGTCACCCAGAAAAGCATAGTTATTGGTCGCATCAACTCCAGAAAAGTTGGCTGGAGTGATGTTAACCGCCCCTGAATTAGTTGCAGCATTACCACCATTAAAGGTCAGCACCGGGAAACCTTTTTGGTTACCCCAGTAAGCACCACTATAGGTATTGGTGATACTAACAGGAGGTGTTCCGGTTGGTTGCCAGAACAGATTACCATTGTTGGACGTCATATCCAAGTCTGATAGGTTAATGATTCCTGGCGCTTGCATATAAGGAGTTGAAATCGTTGCATTTTGATCAACGGTAAGCTTGCTACCTGAAATTAGGGATGACGTACTTGTCACACTGAGCACTGCCCCCTCATCTATCTGAATGGTGCCATGCTTAGAGTAAGTAGCAGCATGATTAGCTGCTGTTGCACTATTGCCATTTTTAAAAGAGCCTGAGACAACTACCGTTGATTGCGAAGTTATTTCCGCGCTGTTGAAATTAACTAGTGAGCCATTGATTGTAATCGGATTGTGAGAAGTGTTATCCCCTAAGGTCATGATTGCTTGCTTGGTATTCGCTGCTGCTTTAGTATCTGTTAAATCATCCCCACTGCCACCTGATGATACGGTACCTGAAATCGTCGTACCATCTCCAATATTAATATTGGTATTATACAATTGACCTGCCGTCGGTATAGCTGCAAAGTTGGTGGCATAGACTGAACCGATCGTATTGCCATCCGCATTAATCGTGATATTAATCGTGCCGATATTGATATTAGTACTTTTATCTTGACCTGCGCCATAAACAACGGCACCGTTCAAAGCATCGCCTGAAGACGAGTTGGCATAAATATTTAGATTAATACTATTAGCAGTACCAGAACCAATATGATTATTATCATTTCCGACGCCACTGCCACCTGAGAGGTTGGTCTTTGAAGGTAATTTAAAGGTTGCACCTGTTGGACCTGTCAAGTCAAGGTTAAGTGTCGTATTACCCAGAACATAAGAACTGCCGTCATAAAATGGGCCACCACAGAGCTGCTTGGTTCCCGACCGTGGGCTACCAGAAAAGTCGCCACCATAGACATTGACCGTTGAATTTCCAGCAATTGTTTCTGTACCTGCACTACCATAGTTGCCACCGGCTATCGCATTAATCGTTCCATTATAAACATTGACTGTGGCATTTCCTGTATCATAGAGGTCACTCCATGAGCCACCTGATAAGAACCAGTCGACTTGTCCCATGTTCACTTGTGCAGTTACTGAGCCCCATCTGGTTGTGCCACAATAGCCACCTCCTTCCAGTGTATCTACGATGCCACCATTGAGAATATTGTAGGCATTTCCGACCTGACTACCATTAGCTTGACCGCCATAGGTCCAGCGTGCAACATCGTTATTATGGATGAGATAACAGTCGCCATTTTGTAAGAAAGCTTGTTTATAGGACCATACTGTGCCACCTCCGCCAAAAACATCCCAACCAGAGTTATCGGCTGTGCTGTTACTTGTCTTACTATAGGCGATACTGCCTTTAGCAACAAGGGTCGTCTCAGCAGTTCCTCCCAATTCTGAGCAAAAGACGACCCCTGGGCCTCCAACAGAGTTATCCGCATTAGAGGTGCCTAGTTCAAGTACAGATTGGCCTTGAAGATAACCGTTTGAGCTAGCACCATAAGAATAGCCCGTCCAGTCATTATAGCCACCACCTGAAGTCGTAGACATCACACCCGATTGTTCCCAGGTGTAGATATCGCCATAGATAGCATTACTGGTAATCGTTTGGGCATTAGCAATGACAGTACTCGCTGGTATTTGGGCATAGGCTTTCGCATCTGATACACCAACACTAGCATCTAAACCTGTCGTTTTACTATCCAAGCCCCACTGGGCTGCTGAAATTTTTAAGGAATCATGCCCATTTCCTCCGACAACGCCATAGACTGCACCTGCTGTTCCTGTCGTAAAGGCCGATTTGATGTAATTGGTAATATTAGCATAGATGAGGCCTTGCGCTGAAGCTGTCGTACTCGTTGCACTGCTGTAGTTACTATTTGTCCCACCATTGGCTCCGACAAAGAGTGCTTGACCAGTCGTAAAGGCTGAAGTATCATAGCTGTTTGAAATGACATTCCCACCACCTGAAGTGCCGATATTCCCTCGGAAAGAGCCCCCAAGATAATTTGAAAATGTCGTCTGAGTGCCATTAATATTACTTGAATTTCCTGTCCAGCCACCAAGACCTGTTAAGGTATTGTAAATCGTGCCTGTAATATTGCCATAGCAAGCACCACCTAGGTAAAGTTGATAATGTGCGCTAGTGCTAGTTGAATTCACATAGGTCGTTACTGTCCCATTGACCGTAACTGGGGAAGCCGATGTGCCGACACCGCCACCATAGATATTGGTAACTTGTGCCGCTATCGCACCATTTATATCGAGATTAGTGTTGCCTGAAATCGTAGCACCTGCTGCGCTACCGCCTGATACTGTTGCAAGCGTTGATGATGCTTGAGTAATTGTGACATGAGTATCCCCTGAAATCATGCCGCCAGTAGCGTTGCCGCCGTAGATACTCCAACCCGCTGTATTTCCTGTTGCCCCGATATAGACATTGGTATCGCCAGTAATCGCCGTGCTATCAGTGCCACCATAGATGCTGACCGCACCCGTAATCCATGACCCGTTGGTGGTCGCAAAGGCGTTGCCTTGGGCATAAATTGTTTTACTAGCCGCCGATACAGTGACATTACGAAAGACTGTCGGCACGCCAAAGTAAGTATTAGTTGGTAAGGTGATGGTATAGTTAGTTCCTGATGCTTGTGCCGTGTTAGAACTTGCCAGATTATCCGCAGAATTGGAGATCCAGGTCAAACTCTTGGCATGGCCTACTAGGGTACTAAAGGTCATACTAGTAGCACTTGGTGTCGCAACAGGTGCTTTGGCCGCTGAATTACTTAACGACATAGTGGCCCCAAAATAAAGTACAAAATCTGAGGTATCAGCATTTGTAGCACTATACATGGCATACAGGGCTTGCTGTACACCAGCGTCCGTAGCGGGATAGCTCCCTAAAATCGTACCGTTCTGGATAGCCGTGACCTGACTTGTAGGTAAGGTTAGGCCGTTGATACTTGATTGCCAAACAAAAGCATTAGGTGCCAGCGCATCGACAACTGGATTTTGAGGGAGAGCCGGTCTGCTAGGTTGCGTTGCCGTTTGACCACTAAAGGTACGATTCATCGGAGCAGTTGTTTTAAGAAGTGGCTGCTGCTTTGATGTTGTTGCGTTTACTGCTTGAGGTGACAAGACTTTACTAAGAGATGTCTGCGCTACATAGCCTTCTTGGAAGATGTGGTAGGCAGTCTCTAAGTTCATAGACGGGAGCAACGCTAACAACATTGCAAGAGTCACAAGTTTAAATTTGTTTTTTCTTGACATGATATCTCCCTTTCTTGTTTCTCACCGCTCTGATAGTTTTGTTTGCTTAATTTTCAGGTGTATCGTCTAAAATCCAAGTAAAGTCAGCTATATAGGCTGCTGCTCCAGCAACACCAGCAGGTACCGAGAGTGTCACTGCTGTATTCTTTGTCGCACCGTCCTTACCTCCAAATACTAGTAAATTACTACCTGTCCCTTTTCCTGCTGTTGCACCAATTAGAGTTGCTGACTGTACACTTGGATTTAAGACAGTTGTAACAACTGATTTATCAGCTGGATTTGCTGTTGCATCGCCTTGAATTTCTGCATCATCAAGGGTCACAGTTGCACCCGCTAGTGTGCCATGACCATTGGCCACGAGGTCGTCATTACTTGTCTTAAACTCAGTCATGACGACTTTTAAGTTCCAACCTGTGAATGTTCCACGGGTATCGGATATTTGAATATAGTTCGTTCGGGCAGTTCCATCGCTTAGCATTTGCGGCGCAGCGTGATATATTTCGGTTTTGTTGCTAACATCATTACTACCAAAGTTAAAACTTGAAGCATAAACAATAGTTAGACCAGTGTTTGGTAAAGTCGCACCACCATGACTTGAGCCCACCAGTCCAACTGGTATGACTGGGAGTAGTGGATTTTGTGGATCAACTGGACCAATCAGGTCACTACCGACAAAAAAACTTATCGTACTATCTGACTCATTATTTTGCGTCGTTGTCGCACTAACAACTCGAGGTAGCATTGCAACTGCTAACATTATCAATGCCACTAACGACAATGGTTTGACTGATGCTCTTGACATGGTGCCCTCCTTTCTTAATTGATAGGGCTTGATACCACCAAGGGTTACATATTTGGTTATCGGCATCAAGTCGGCGAATTTGTCGGTAATTCTGCCAATATCCATTTCAAGGTTGTCTGATAAGCCGTTGCATCTTTAGGGCTCACACCAGGTACAAATAAGGTGATATCTGGCGTGAGACCCTCTGATGTTAGGTTAGATTGATCACCCCAACGTACAACCCATGTCCCACCACCAGCACCTGAAGTTGCACTAGCAACTTGTGTTTCTACACCTGGAATCAAACTTTGGAGAGGTTGCGCTGTCGGCGTAGGCTCTCCATTAAGTGATGCCGGAGTAGGATTTTTCAAACTAATGCTCGCGCCTATCAACTCAGGATATTTCTGAGGTCCTGAAACAATTTGTTTGAACTGGCTCACAACTTTAACATTTAATTGCCAACCATTAAATGTGCCTCGTTTGTCTGTAACTTGTGCATAGTTAGGTGTTCGCTCAGTAGAATTAAAATAAACTTGCGCTTTTGCAAAGTAGGTTTGGTCCTGATTTGAGATGGCGTGGGTGCCAAAATCAAAACTTGAGGTGAAATCAATTGTCAGCGCACCATCTCCCCCAGAAATAGGCTTTGAACCATCTGGATTTTTGGGTGTTACAGGTATAGTCGGGTCTGGAGAATTCGGATTTACTGGTAATTGCTGACCACTTCCTGCACCAAATCCCACAACACCTTTTGCATCATATGACTGGTTTACCTCCGCCTTAACTTGAACAACCACAGCAAATGTAATCAGGATGAGCAACCCGTTTAACAAATTTTTTGTTTTCACAGCACCCTCCTTTTTGAACTTCTAGTTTACAACTACGTCGTTAAACTTTTGTACTCAATTTTCATACTTAAATAGATTAAATAAAGGATTTAGTTTTCTGGTGTGTCACTCAATTTCCAGTTCAATGTTGTGGTATAAACTTTAGCTAAGTTGGTACCTGCGACGACTTTGAGCGTGATAGGTGAAGCTGTCGAAACAGCATCTAGGATGAGATGTGCGCCACCATTTTCTTGATAATCTGAATTATCTCCTAAACGATAAGCCCATGTACCCATTCCTTCACCCGCTGCTGCAGCAATAATTTTCGTATCTGCTGTTGAAATGACTTCTTTATTGGTTGCCACATAACTTGGTGTAAAGGAAGTGGTACCTAATGTTTTACCTTTCCAGAAGGTCAATTCTGCACCAGTTAGAACATTACCATCGCCAGTTACAAATTGGTTTGATTCAGCAACAGTCAGAGTCCAACCACTACCTGAACCTCGGTTATCTGTCACTTGAACATAATTGGGACGCGTTTCATCAACTGTCGTACCATCCTTATCCCCACTGATATATTGGGCATGCGCATAGTAAGTCGCATCAAGAGATGAAATCGCTTGTTTACCAAAACTCAGGCTTGAGGCGAAGTCAATAGATAGCGGACCAGCAGTCCCTGTCGCAGGGGTTGTACCATCTGGATTTGTGGGTGTAATAAGATCTGTCGGGCTTAGCGGATCAACTGGTATCACTGTCCCACCAGCCTCAAAGCTCACATAGCCATTTGAATCATAATCACCACCATCAGCACTAGCAGTCATCGCAAAAACTGGGGCGAGGACCAAACCTACTGTCAAAACTGAAACAGATTTCAATAGTCGATTATTCATGAGTCACTCCTTCTAATCATCACTGTGGGATGATAACTTATATGTGTTAAGATGTCGCAGTCGTTTCTCCTGTCCAATCATTACCTGGGACAGCTTGTAAACTCCAATATAGATTTGTTGAATAGGCTGCTGCTTTTTGGACTAAGCCTGCTGGGATAGCTAAACTGATAGCTGATTTTGAGGCAACCTTTGTTTGATCTGTTGGATTATTCGTATCAACTGATGTGGTATCATAAGCATCAATGACACCGAAGCTGTAAAGCCAAGTCCCTGCACCTTTACCAGATGATGCTACGACCAGTTTAGTCGCAACACCTGGTGTCAATGTCCCTGTTGTCGCAACATCAGTTGGTGTCCCATCTGTCATGCCATTCCCACCAATAATTTGTCCACCTGTAAAACTAATGGATGCGCCTGTGAGCGCATAGCCTGGGTCCGACGCTGTACCTGTTGATAAATGTAAATCTGATGCTTGTGTCAAGGTCAAGGTCCAACCAGCTAATTCACCTGACTGGTCCGTGACTTGTGCATAGTTTGGTACCGCTTTCACGTTGCTGTCTTTATCAGTTACCAAATCAGGATGTGCATAGTAAGTTTGAGCTTGAGTAGAAATGGTTTGTGTCCCAAAGTAGAGTGTTGAGCCATAATCAACAGTAATATTGCCACCCGCTCCAGGTGTACCTGGCACTAAGGGTGTTACTGGATTATCTGGATCTGTCGGGTCAAGAGGCGATACAGGTCCTGTTCCTGCCTGTAAAACTAAATTAGCACTCGTCGTAAAATCTCCACCCTTAGTTACAGCTGCGCTTACCGTAGCTGTCCAAACTGTTCCTGCAATTAGAAGTGTTGCAAGTAGTACTGAAGATTTAAGCGCAGAATTTTTCATGATTGATTCCTCCTAAACTTCTAGTCATTAGAAAAATATTTTTTAATGGTACTCTAATAACAGTGCTTGCTATCAATCTTTTCTATATATCTTGTTCCTCCTTATTTTTTCATAAGCAATCACGAAAAGCAGAATCATCCCACCAATTAAACTGGGGATGGCTACTGTAGACCTTATCTCCCCTGTCTTTGGAAAAAAAGTAGCCGTCTTCGATACTGTCGTATTCGGAAACGCCACCGATTCAGGTGCATTCGTATCTTGAGATTTCGGAGGAACACTTGTCTTGTCCGTCTCTAACGGCGCCTCCCAAATACCAGTAAATCCCAGATCTCCTTGTGATGTCGACTCTGTTTCATCCGCCAGCCCAAAACCACTAGGTAACATCAAAAACAATAAAAGTAAGACTAAAACATTCTTCTTGCTCACATCTACCCACCTTTCTGACACATATTTTCTTAGAATCAGGCTATCAGCTTTTTGAAAGAAATATCATTTATTAACTTTATTTCAACACATAAATGGACTTAT
Source organism: Pseudolactococcus laudensis (assembly GCF_013449735.1). Lineage (GTDB taxonomy): Bacteria > Bacillota > Bacilli > Lactobacillales > Streptococcaceae > Pseudolactococcus > Pseudolactococcus laudensis. The sequence goes on along the minus strand of NZ_JACBNY010000002.1, from coordinate 57,696 downwards.
TTTCTAGAAAATAAACTTACTTACATATTTTTCAAAAAGCACACGCATCCTATGAATCAAGTGTTTTATACCGTATATGTTAAGCTTTTACTCCTTTCAATCAGTTTATATTTACAATTAATACACTAAATTCCACTATGTTATATCTTTAATTTTATTAATAATAAATTACAAAATACCTTATATTAGTTATAACATATTTATGGTTTTATTACAATTAATGTGGTAATAAGCTACCAAAATTTATATTATATATTGATAGATTTTACTGAACTGGAGCACAACACAAGAAAAAGCACCAACAAGACCAACATCATCTCACTAGTGCTACAAAAAACATTAAAAAAACGGAATTAGCTTAAACTAATCCCGTTTTTATAGTGATGATAAGCTTATTATCATCATCGCCAGTCAAATGATTGGCTTATTTATCAGTCAATGAAGCCAAACCTGGCAAGACTTTACCTTCAAGGAGTTCCATTGAAGCGCCGCCACCAGTTGAAATCCATGAGAATTTCTCAGCGTAACCAAGGTTGATAGCTGCTGCTGCTGAGTCACCACCACCGATGATTGATTTAACGCCTGGTTGTTTAACGATTGAATCCATAACGCCGATTGTACCAGCTTGGAAGTCAGGGTTTTCAAATACACCCATTGGTCCGTTCCAGACAACTGTTTTAGCGCCTGTCAATTCAGCGTCAAATTTCGCGATTGATTTAGGACCGATGTCAAGACCAAGGAAGCCAGGATCGATCGCATCGCCTTCAGTATCTTTGATTTCAGTGTAACCAGCAAAAGCATTCGCTTCTTTTGAGTCAACTGGCAAGATCAATTTACCGTCAGCTTTAGCAAGCAATTCTTTAGCGATATCCAATTTGTCAGCTTCAACAAGTGAATCACCAATTTCGATGCCTTGAGCTTTAAGGAAAGTATAAGTCATACCACCACCGATAATTACTTTGTCAGCTTTTGACAAAAGGTTTTCGATGACACCGATTTTATCTGATACTTTTGAACCACCAAGAATGGCAACAAATGGACGAACTGGTGCTTCAACTGCTTCTTGAATGTAAGCAATTTCGTTTTCAAGCAAGAAACCAGCAACTGCTTTATCAACGTTAGCTGAGATACCTACGTTTGAAGCGTGTGCGCGGTGAGCTGTACCGAAAGCGTCGTTGACGAAGATACCATCGCCAAGACCTGCCCAGTATTTACCAAGCTCAGGATCATTTTTAGATTCTTTTTTACCGTCGATATCTTCAAAACGTGTGTTTTCAACAAGCAAGATTTCGCCGTCTTTAAGCGCATCAATTGCAGCTTCGAGTTCAGCACCACGAGTTGTACCAGTAAAGACAACTTCTTTACCCAATTTTTCAGACAAAGCTTTTGCAACTGGTGCAAGAGATTTACCTGCTTTATCAGCTTCTTCTTTTACACGACCAAGGTGAGAAAAAAGAATTGCACGTCCACCTTGTTCAAGGATGTAATTGATTGTTGGTAACGCTGCTGTGATACGGTTATCGTTTGTAATCACGCCGTCTTTCAAAGGTACATTGAAGTCCACACGTACGAGAACTTTTTTACCTGTTAACTCAACGTCTTTTACAGTAAGTTTAGCCATTTGGTTGTTGCCTCCATTAAATTGTATTCTATAAATCTACATAGTACATTATATCACAAAAAGCAGACAGGTGACACATTAAATCACTTTTTCACTCACCTCATCCGCCCCTAATTTTGATAAATGCTGATATGTTCCCTTTGGTGCGTCCCATTAAGCGCGATATCACGAACAGCACTTGCGAAATCTGCCATCGAAATATAGCTTTCCCCAGACGCATTTGCCGTGAAAATGTCGGTGGCTAAGCTGTAAGCCCCCGTTTCAGGGCCAGCCGGGTCAAAGTAGGCTGCAGGTGAAAAGTAAGTATAGTTGAGATCACTTGCTTTGAGTTCAAGGGCTCCGTCACTCATATATTTAGCGACAGGGTAGAAAGGCGCTGTCACATCAACAAGGTCAATCTGACGTTTGGTGCGCGTCGCATCGATATAGAGTGAGCTCGTCCCGCCCACCGCAATGAGACGTGTTTGGCTACCTTCTAGTAAGCTCATCAGATGTCTCATGGCTTGCAAGTGTTGACTTTCCTGACCGTCAGGCGCTCGAAAAGCTTCAATGATGATATCAAATGGCGCAAGATCTGCCTGTGTTAGGGCAAAAATATCCTTTTCGATGACTGGCACGTCAACTTTTAGTCGACTGGCATTTCTAACTAACGCTGTGACATCTGCACCCGCAGCAACTAATTTTTCGGTGATCAAGCTGCCTGCTTGACCTGTTGCACCAATAACTGCGATTTTCATGCTTGTTCCTCTTTCCTTATTAATACTTTGATTTGCCTTCATTGTAACATTTAAAAGATGAATTCGTAAAGAAATTGGTTTTATCCGCGTGAAGACAAAAAAAGCAACCCCAAGGCTGCTTTTTTATCTCTAAACTTTAATGATTAGAATTTTTTACGTTTACGAGCTGCTTCTGATTTACGTTTGCGTTTCACAGAAGGTTTTTCGTAGTGCTCGCGTTTACGAGCTTCTTGAAGTGTTCCAGCTTTTGTTACTGAACGTTTAAAGCGGCGAAGCGCGTCGTCAAGCGATTCGTTTTTACGTACGATTGTTTGTGACATAGGATTTCACCTCTTTTCCGTTTCATAGTTATGCCAAAAGCATACCATTTTAGTTTACCATGTTTCAGATAAAAGTCAAGAGATTTGATAAAATTCGTTAGCACTATCCTGATTGCGAGATTTTAATCTACTCAACATTCATAACCAAATCACCAAGAACACCTTGTTGATTTGCTTCTTCAATCATTTGTTGCGTCAATGTCACACCTGAATCAATTGAAAACTTACCATCTTCTGAGGTTGTTTGATTAACAGTCACCTGACCTGTCAATAGATCTAATATCTTTTGATCAAGCACGAGTGTGTTGTCTGTTTTATCAACTTCATCAGATGCTACTTCTTTAGGATCAACAACGCATTCTTGAGGTGATGAGAATATCATATCTTTTTTATCACCAGTCACTTGGTAGCATTCTGGCATATCAGTCACAATGATAAAATGCTCAGAAAGCGAAATAATTTGTTGACCTGTAAAACTATCATCTGAGTCTAAAATAATTTTCGAAATCTCACCAGTTTTTTCGTTAATTTCGAAATCAACGACCTTACCAACTTTATTGCCAAGGTCCATCAAGACAGGTGTTCCAATCATATCAACCGTACTCTCTAAATGAATTGACTTATCCGAAAAAGGTTTGATTTCATTAGCTGTCAAGACGACGATATAATCATTACCTAAGCCTCTAACTGCTTCAAAATCAATTGCTGTTGGTACATTCATGTTCTGAATCATATTAAATATCAAATATTTAACCCGTCTTGTTTCCGTTGAAACAAAGACTTTTGATGTGATACCAATCACCTTACCTTCTTGAATGCCAACAATTGGCAGCTCGTTTAAGACACTAACTAATTTCATTTTTTCTCCCCAATCTGAGTACTACTAACTATGTAAGTTATCCTTCATTTTTCATCATATGATTAACTTATTTCAGACACGATATTTTTATTTAAATTGACGCAAACTCCCAAAGTACCTTTAGGTTAACAATCATTACCATCGCACCTGACAACAAGTCTACTCATGTTATTTTCATTTAAACAGTCACATATCCTATGTAATTAACAAAATATGATAAAAAAACAATCAACATAATAGATTATACCGTTATTTAATTAAATTACCATGTATTTTTAGGACATTTTTCCCAAAAATCCACTAAAAAATCACTTTTCAAACAACAAATAATAGACTAAAACCGATAGACAGCACGACTTCCCCTTTTATTTGTCATTTTTTTAGAAAAAACTAAATAAAAAAACCATGTAGTATTTTCCTACATGATTGTTTACAATATTATCATGATCAATAACATGAGATAACTTTAGAAATCAGCCACATTATGATAAACTTTTTGAACATCTTCGTCGTCTTCAAGTGCATCGATTAATTTTTCAAAGGTTTCTAAATCGTCGCCAGATAATTCAACTTCACTTTGCGGGATCAATTCAAGCTCTGACACTGTAAATTCAGCTACACCATTTTCACGAAGAGCTTCTAAGGCTTTATGCAAAGCTTCTGGCTCCGTGTAGACAATCACTTGATCTTCTTGTTGCTCAACATCGCGAACATCGATTTCTTTTTCCAAAAGATACTCGAAAATCTCGTCTGCATTATCACCGACAAACCCGATGACCCCAGTATTATCAAACAAGTAAGACACTGAGCCTGAGGCACCAAAGTTCCCACCATTTTTGTTATAAGCCGCACGGACATTAGCAGCCGTCCGGTTAACGTTCGTTGTCAAAGTATCCACGATAACCATTGAGCCGTTAGGACCAAATCCTTCATAACGACCTTCGGTAAAGGTTTCATCACTGCTACCTTTCGCCTTATCAATCGCCTTATCAATAATATGACGCGGCACTTGTGCTTGTTTCGCACGTTCAATCGTAAATTTCAGTTTTGAGTTTGACTCAGGATCTGGATCCCCTTGTTTCGCTGCAGCGTAGATCTCCACACCAAATTTCGCATAAACTTTTGAGTTTGCACCATCTTTAGCAGTTTTCTTTGCAACGATATTCGCCCATTTGCGTCCCATTATTACTCCTTCTTTCGTATCCTTTTAGCATTATTATTATTCTATACTATTTTATCATAATTTCGACATTTGTCAGCTATTGTGTCATTTTCGACACTTTTTTAGCCCATTAACCTATTTCTTTCCCTTGGGCTGCGCCATGCGTCTGCCTAAGCGGTGGCCGACCATAATTTTGCTCAAGAATGGCTTGATTGCCCAGACGATAGATAGCGTCTGCCTGAAGTGTGAGTCTGTCTTGATAGGTTTTACCTACCTTGGTCACGACATCAAAATTTTTCAGATAGCGCTGACCCGCTGCTGAAAAGCCTAGCACATGTGGTTTGAACTGCTCAAAGACTTGTGATTTAGGCACATTGACCAAGATGTAAGTCAACAAACGCCTAACTCGTGCTTTGGTATAGCGCTTCGTCACCACGGCATCCACTAAGGCTTCAAAATCTGTCGCTGTTTTAATGGCACTTTTCAATCTGACAGCCAGCTCATCATTAACCTGGAAAATGTCGGTAAGACGTGCGGAAAGGAGCTGATATTTAAGCAAGGGAAAATAATTCAACCACTGAACTTTAGGCGCTACTTGAAAGCTAGCATAGTCTGGCATAAAGCTTGTTAAATCTTCATCTGCATGCTCACGAATCGCAGTCGCTGAGGCAAATTGTGACAAGGTGTCATCGTGAAAGCCTGCTCCTATCCGCTTGACTGGGTGTAACTGGATGTTTGCCGCGACAGTTGCCACGGCCTTGGTATAGGCTAAGCCTAGGATATGATTGGGTGTATTGCCATCAAATTGAATACCAGCAAAAGTCTGCCACATCTGCTGCATCTTTTGTGGATAAGACAAGTTTTCAGGCAGAGTTTCTAAAAACCTCTGAATCTCTATACTTTTCTCGTGATAAAGCTGACATAGTATGTCATAGTCGACATCATCAGAATCTGTCCCAAAGACCAACTGATTAACACCTAAGTCAGCTAGCATTTGCACCGCATATTGGGCGAAATAGTCAGCCCCCTGAACACTAGCAAAAAATGGTAGCTCGACGATAATGTCCGCACCATTTTTTAAGGCCATTTGGGCACGTGTCCACTTGTCCACAATCGCAGGCTCACCTCGTTGCATCCAATTGCCACTCATGATAACGATTTTCAGACCTGGTGCTTGTGACAACAAGTACTGATGCCCATGATGAAAGGGGTTAAACTCTGCAATGATACCTGAAACTTTAGGTAAGCTCATGACTTATCCTGCCACTTTTCATAAACTTGCATGGCGATGTCAATTTCTTGTTTATGTTGGGCTTTCAGTTCTTCGTTAATTGATTGTTTTTCAACCATTTCAGCCCGTTTTTTCTTGGCAAATTTGGCAGAAATAGCATCCAAAATTTCTCGCATTTGATACCCAGCATTCTCTTGAACATCATCGTCAAACTGATGAGACTGGTCTGTATAAATGACTGACATCTTAGTCCACTCATTCAGGAAGAAGGTATCGATTTCTTGATGAATGTAGGCTGCTAATTCTTCGGGTGTGCTGTCTAACTCTGCTAGAGCTTCACGGCGCTTGGGTGTTGAGACATAGTGTTTAATCGGATCAATTGGCTGCGCGGAAGAAGATTTAGCTTGTTCTCGCATTGCATTGGCTGCTGCTGCCTGACGTCTATTTTGACGACTTGGCCGTCTGACAAACCAACTGACGATGAGGGCTAGAAAAACAACCCCCATTAATTCTTCAGAAATATCGGCTAGAACGACTAAGCCTACGATGACCAAAAGTACTTTTAACCACGTTGGCATTTTTCTTTGTCGTTTATCTTCTGTCAGGTAGACTACCAAGCCTACGACCACGACGATACCTAAATAGAACATAGTATTTCCTTTCATTTAAAAAAGTGTACCAGCTATTAGCCTAATCAAAACGACCATAAACACGATGACAAGTAGCATAGCAAATTATTGCAAGCACCCTAGACTGCCGCCTAGTTGTTTTCGACCGTCGTTATCTTTTTTTTGCATGATACTTCATGATATAGAAGTCTATCGGCGTCATGCTCTTGCTTAATCTTTTCTGGCAACAAAGAACCAACGCGCACTGTCATCTTTTTCTTGTGGTGCAGTATCTTCAAAATCAGCAAAGACTTGGACCGAAACAAAACCTGCATTATCTAGCATGGTCAGGTAATTGTCAATCGTGTAAGTCCGCTCGTCATGGACTTCATCACGGCGCTCAAATTTCCCTTCGCTATCCTTGACAAAGAAGGTTAGTTCATGAGTGATGCTGTGGGCTTTTTCACCTGGAAATGAGTCCCAAATAAAGGCAAAGTCCTCTTCGTTTTCATGATAGGCATAGCCTGGAAAGACATGATCGATCTGATGCACGGAGTGCACATCGAAGATAAAGGTGCCACCCGCATTCAAGGCGTTGAAGACGCCGTCAAAGACTTCTTGCACGGCCTCACGATCAGGCATGTAGCAGATGCTATCGCTATAACAAGTTACGGCATCATAGGTGCCGACGTCACTCAGATCGCGCATGTCGCCTTCAATAAAGCCGATGCCTGTGGATTCGTCTAGCTCGTCAAGCGCTCGGTTGTAAGCGATAGTCAGCATTTCTTCTGACAAATCGAGTCCAGTCACTGCGTAGCCATCTCGCGCAAACTGCACAGAAAGCTTGCCTGTGCCACAAGCAAGCTCTAGTATATCTGTCGTTTCTGACGGTAAATGCCGACGCGAAAAATCATGCCAAGCATCGTATAAGGTATCGTCCATAATCGTGTCATAAACGCGTGCAAATTCTTGATAATTATCCATATTTTCTCACTTCATTAGATGCGACTACGTCGCACCGCTTTCAGTATCATTATGCTGTCAACCACTCGTCTACGTCAATATCTGGAGCGTCGTGCCAAAGTTTTTCAAGGCTATACGTCAGGCGTGAATCGTGGGTCATGACATTGATAACCACGTCGATCAAGTCAATTAAGACCCAACCGTCTGCGCCAACGCCTTCAACACCGTGAATTTCACCACCATTTTTCTTAATAGCTTCTGTGATATTGTCAACAATCGCATCAATTTGACGCGCATTCATCGCTTCCATCACGACAAGCGTATCCATCACACCGCTCACTTCGCGCATATCTAAAGCAACAATATTGAGGGCTTTTTTATCATCTGCAGCTTTCACTGCGGTTTGTAGTACATTTTGAATTGTCATATTTTCTTATCTTTCTATTTTTCCGTTTGAATCAAAGCGCCATGAGGCGATACCATGGTAAACAAAAGGCGTGCGTGCGAGGAAAAAGCGCCGATTACTGAACACTTCAGCACCCGTGCCATTACCCGCAAAGTTGCCCATAGCATCATAAACATGGCGGTAATTTATCAGTTTAAGTTCTCGTTCTTGGGGCATGTCGGCTAACAGCTGACATGGATCGGGCGCATTATATACCGTGGCACCAGGCCTCTGTCTACAAGCGACGTATAAAGCCAGAAATCCACCAAGTGAATGACCTGTCAGCGTGATAATTCTATCAGGATATTCAGCTTGGACTGCCTGATAAAAATTTTTCAGCTTTTTGATGTTGCTGGCTATTTTCTGAACTAGGCAGATTTTGCTTGGCGACAATCGTCGTCATATCCATCTTCAAATCCCTAGCATCAAGGGGATTCGTGCCAGCATAAGCTATGACGAGTTGCGTTTGACTGACTTGTACAGCCATGGCTTGCAAACCCGTTGCCTCATCATCAATTGTTTGAACGACTTGAAATCTGTCATCTAAACAATCCCCAGCACGAATCGGCTCAAAATGGTCTTGCGTAGCCATCTGATCATCGACATAGTAAGCAAAATCACTGAGAAAGTTATAGTCGAAATCAGTGACTAAATAACTTTCTGGCATCCCCCAAATCTGGGCATGTCTACGAACGATAAATCGTTCATCAGAGAGTTGTCTCACCGCAAAATAAACGTCCTGGGAACTTCTGATATGCTTGTAGCCATAGACTGAGCCACGATGAAAATTGCCAAAAGTAACCCTTGCATCATTTTTTAGATAAGCTAGGAACTGTCGCTTGCGTCTGTCCATCAAAAGCGCTTGATAGATACCTTGAGCGCCATTGATTGCTAGAAAACCAGCAGTAAAGCCCACAAGTAGACGTTTTTTGGTTCTATTTGAGTTGGTCAACATAGGCATTATAGGTTAAAATCGTTTGCGGATAGATTCTGACGTGCTTGCTAGTTAGAAATGCGACCGTGTGCACTGTTTCATAGGCAACCGCAGCATCCAGATCCTGCTCGTATGCAAGATGACGTGCGGCATCAACACCCTCGAAAGCGCGGCCTTCTTCAACATAATCTGCCACATACAAAATCTTATCTAGCAAAGTCATAGCCGCACTACCAACTGTATGAATCTCAATCGCACGGATAATCTCAGGGTCAGTCAATCCCAAGTCTTCCTGAATTTTATAAATACCAACGAGACCGTGCCAAACATTATTATTCCAGTTGAGAAGGTCTGGGTCTAGCTGATATTTTTCAATCAGCTGGATAAAGGTTGCATCCGTTTCTTCTTTCGCATAATCATGTAGAAGTCCCGCTAATTCTGCTTTTCTAGGTTCAGAATATCCCCAGCGTTCAGCTAATTTAAGCGCGGACTTAGCAACATTTTGCACATGCCGAAAGCGTTTCTCAGACATGTTAGCTGAAATTTTATCAAATAATTCAACTCGTGTCAGCCCAACTTCTGGATAAAACTCAAAGGCCATACAATCCTCTCTCCTTAATCACATCAAGCACCGCATCTGGCATCAAAAACTTAGGCTCAATACCTTGACGCATCATGTCTCGCAGATGTTTAGACGAAATATCCATCTGTGGCACATCCACCCATAAAATAGGTAACGACGTCCCCGTTCTGAATTTCGGGCGCTGCACACCCACAAGTTGTACCAGTTGCGCCAATTCTGACGCATTTTCCAACTGAGACAATCTACCAATCTCATCACTGCCTGCAATCAAGTAAAAGTCTGTATCTGGGTTATTAGCGATGAGGGTTTTCAGCGTTTCAATAAGGGGCTGCCTCGTGCGATTAAGCCGCGCCATGTCGATACCAAAGCCCGGATGTCCTTGCAAACCGCGCGCTAAAAGGCTGATAATCGTCCCATTTTCATCGTCATATTCAGGCATGAATAAAACGCGCTCGAGATTGAGCTCTCGCCACACCTGGTCCGCAATCACCAAATGCGCCAGATGAATCGGGGCAAATTTCCCGACAAAAAGGCCAATTTGGCGACGACTACCCGTTTTTTGCGGTTCAAGTTCAACTTTCGTATAAGGTGTGAGAAGTTCAATTCCCATCGATAACTCCTTTTTTGCTTGCGACGGAACATGCGTGAGACGTGTTGTTGATATGTGAGCCTTACGGCCACCTAAAAAGTTAGGCTTACAACTCTTTGACTTTGAGGGAGAGCTTGCGATTTTCGCGTTTTTCAGCTACTTTAAAGACGACTAAAATGCGACCAATAGTTTGGACCACATCAAATGACATTTCTTCAATTTCTTCTGCTACATCCTGAATGTCAGCATCAGAGTTTTGTAGAATCGCCACTTTGATTAATTCACGGGCATCTAATGCCTTACGAATACTCGTCTTGATTTCATTAGTTAAACCACCTTTACCAATTTGGACAATCGGTGTCAAATGGTGCGCTTCAGCGCGTAGATATCGTTTTTGTTTTCCTGTTAATGCCATAATTATCTTTCTATATTTAGCGTTAGACACTGTAAATAATCAGTCTAACCGCTTGTGTGCTGTCGATTCAAAATTTTAAATCTCTAAGTTTAATTTTACCATAATTTAGAGGAAACAAAAAGGAAGGAATCGCACCTTCCTTGTTATTTATCAGAGTTGACGGCTTTTTCTTTAGACTTCTTGTCAAATAACTAAAATGCCTAGCCGTTTTTTACCCATTTACTTATTTCTCAGTGCCACGTAATTTATTCAAGGCATCAGCTGCTGAATTGATTGTCGTTTGTGCTGCCATCAACGACTGTGTATATTCTTTGTTAAACTTATCCACGGTTTCATTCTGGTTTAACTTAATTGTCTGTACATCTGTTAACATGTTCAAGCTTATCTTGATATTTTCTTTAATCGCTGCGACATAATCACCATATGCTTTAGGTAAAGTGTCCAGTTTGGCTTTTGGTGCTGCCGCATCAATTGCTTTCAAATAGCCTGCACCATTAGCGAGCAAAGCGTCGATTTTTACTTTTTTGCTATTGATAATTTCTTGGCCTTTTTCAGGTGTTAAATCACCTGATGCACCCCATTCATTAATCATTGACGTCGTCAATTGATTGGCTTCAAGACTATAATTTTGATAATTTTGATTGCCGTTGATCTCATCCATGACAGCTATTATCGTGTCAGTTTTAGGCGTCTTGACGGTCAATGCTGCATACATAAAAGCACCTAGACTTGCGACCACAACTAAGAGCGCAACCAGAAATTTAATTAACTCATGTTTCTTATTTTTGCCCGCAACTAATTGAACTAAAAAAACAAACATGACAACCACGCCAACTGCTGCAACCCCAAGACCAATATAGGCTAGTGGATTTTCCTGAAATAACAATTTCATCTTATTCATCATTTTCCCTCAATATTCTCTTTTTTTCTATTAAAAAACCATCATATCATAAAAAGATGATGGTTTCAATATGTCTAACTTTAAGAGCCAATCAAGGCTAAGATATTAAATCAAGCTTTTTCTAATCACAACATCGACACCCTCAGGCACCCAAGCAGCAATAATCGCTGGTTTAGCAACTCGAATCCATCCTAGACCAGAAAAGACAATGTCTGATTTACCTTTGATTGCAAACTCTTTTCGAACAAGTTTAGGGAAAGTAGCCATGTCTGCCTCACGAGGTGGCACTAAAAGGCTACCTTTATGCTTGACATAGAACTCGTCTGCCTTTTCAAGTTTGGTTCTGTGAATCATGAGATGATTATCAAAGAAACCTGTAAAGCCTTGCTTGTCACCTTTTAGGTAATCAAAACGCGCCAAACCACCCATGAATAAAGTCTGACCTTCATTCAACTGATAAGTTTTTGGTTTGATTTCTTTTTTCGGACTCACTAATTTCAAGTCTTCAGGCCCGATAAAGTGCGCCATTTGATGGCGATGGATAATCCCTGGTGTGTCGATGATAAAACTACCATCATCCAATGGAATCTCGATTTTATCAAGGGTTGTCCCTGGGAAACGACTGGTCGTAATGACATCACTGTCACCTGTCGCATTCTTAATAATCGCATTAATCAAGGTTGACTTGCCCACATTGGTCACACCAACCACATAGACATCTCGACCTTCACGGTAATTTTCAATCTCATCTACGAGGTCTAGCGTATCATCGCGATTATAGGCGCTAGTCAAAACGACATCAACAGGACGCAGGCCTTCCTCATGCGCACGTTCGCGCAACCAATTTCTTACTTTGCTTTCCTTAACCGATTTCGGTAAGATATCCCGCTTATTCCCAACTAAAAGCACGTCATTTCCCGCTACAAAGCGATGCAAACCAGGAATAACCGACCCATTAAAGTCAAAGATATCAACGACATTGACGACCAAGGCATTAGTATTACCTACTTCTGTCAAGAGACGTAAAAACTCATCATCACTGATATTAACAGCCGCAATCTCATTATAGTGACGCAGACGGAAACAGCGCTGACAATATAACTCGCCTGTTTCTAGCCCTTTTTCTAGTGCTGATTTTGGCGTATAGCCCATTGCATCTTTATCTACTGTCTGTATTTCAGCCCCACAACCAATACAACGTAAGGCTTCTACTTCTTCTACTACTAAATCGCGTTCTGCCACTCAGGTTCTCCATATTTTTCTATTAACTTGCGCCACACGCGTCGTTCACGCGCACGATTAAATTTCGTATTCCAGGCATCTGATTCAACCAACGGCTTAACCAACACACTTCGAACGCCCGCCCGCTTAGCAGCACGAATGTCCGTCATCAGCTGGTCTCCGACCATCACCGCATCCTCAGGTTTTTCACCCAAGACCGCAAGCGCTTTTTTAATGCCCATGTCGAAAGGCTTCATAGCACGACTGACAAACGGCACATCGAATCGCTCAACAGCTCTCTTGACCCGGTCATGTTTGTTATTCGACACAACGATGACTTTGATATGCGTTGCTTTCATCTCTGCCAACCAAGCACGCATCTCAGGCGTCCCGTCAGGATTATTCCAAGCAGTCAAGGTATTATCTAAATCTACCAATACCGCACGAATCCCGTGCCGTCTCAAACTTTCTGCATCTAGCTGATAGGCAGCCGATAACAGAAAATCCGGTTTGTAATTTTCAATACTCATGTTTTCATTATAACACAAAAACACAAAAGCTCGCCAAACTTGGCGAGCTACTGAGAAAAGGGGAAGTTTATGAAAAATATTTTAGGAATGACTTTATTATATACTTGCTAGCTTAACTGAACCTTATCTACTCGGCATATTTTATTTTTGGGTCAAAAATAAAGCCGGTAAAGCGACAAGTATAAGCGCAATGATTGACACAAGAAATCCCGCATGAAATCCTGCGACTTGACCAGCTGTCAAAGTCGTTGCAGCAAAGACCGTCGCTAAAAGCGCTGTACCAAAACTAGAACCCAAATTCTCAATGACATTAATGCCAACACCAGCAGGCGGCAGGTCTTGCTCATCAAGCCCCGTATAGGCATCACTTGATAAAGCAATGGTAATACCACCAACACCCATCCCACGAGTGAAAAGGATAAGAGATAACCAGATGAAAGATGTCTGTTGTGTGATGAAAACTAATGGAACAGAGCCGAGCATTGACAGAGCAACACTGACCAAGACCACTCTTTTAGCGCCGACTTTATCAATCATCCGACCAATATAAGGTCGCATAACTAACATCCCCAAACCTTGTGGTATCAGCGCAAGCGCTGCCCCAATCGTCGTCAACTCTAGCATGTTTTGAAAGATTAAAGGAAGTAGGAACATTGGCCCCATAATGGCAATGTTGGCAAGAAAGAGACCGATACTTGTCGCTTTGAAGGTACAATGGTGAAAGAGGCGCAGCGGCAGAACGGTCGGATATGGACTGTGTCTGTCATAGAGGATGTAGGCGAGTAGCAATCCCCCTCCTATCGCTAGCCATAACAAGGTTGAGGGTGTCAGAAAACTGGCTGAATCTGCGGCTTTTGAGATGCCCATAATCATGGCGATGCTCATACCTGATAACAACAGTATCCCGATAATATCCAATTTACGTGAGGCATCAACCGCTGGAAAATCTGGCAAATTTCGGATGAGTAAAGGGATTGCTAGGGCGACTACACCGACATTAATGAAAAAAAGCCACTGCCATGAACTGAATTCAATGAGTAAACCAACCAAAACTGGGCCAAATATAGGTCCAAAAATCATTGGGGTAGTCACGATAGCAATGACTTTACCGATATTTTCTGGACCAGCCGTTTTGACGAGCAAAGTGGACATCAAGGGTGTTATGATGCCTGCGCTGAAACCTTGCAAAAGACGGAAAAAAATGAATAGACTGATTTTCCAACTGAACCCAACAAGAACAGATGTCAGACCAAAAGCTAGAACTGAAAGAATCAGTACTTTTTTGCCATCAAAACGCAGCATCAGCCATCCTGAAATTGGTACTGCTAGCGCAAGTGCTAAGATATAACCTGTCATAGCCCACTGAATCATACCGATTGTCGTCGAAAAATCCTGCGTTAGTTGCTTAACCGCAATATTTATCATGGTTGCGTCCAACATCGGGGCTATCGCTGCTAACATAATCGTCCAGGCTGTCACCATTGTCTGGCGTGGTAGTTTTACTTGTTTTTGTATTATAAAAGACATTTATAAAAACCTTTCGTGTAGTAGATAGTTTACGTCTTGTTTTTGTTTCCTTGTCAACATATTTAGTTTACCTCTTTTTAGTTTCCTTGTCAACAAAAATATCTATAAAAAAATAAGACCTCCGAAAGGTCTCAATTTAACTCTTGATTTAAATGCTGATTATAAGCGTCAACAAAACGTAAAACCGTTGTTAATTCACTATCTGAAAAAGCTGAAAATACCTTTTGGTCTGCTGCAAGGAAGTCTTGGTGTAGTTGACGATGAATGGCATCAATCTTTTGACCTTCTGCTGTTAACGCAAAGTAGAGCTCTTTTTTATTATCAGGCTTCTGATAACTGGTAATCATGCCTTTTTTTTCCAATTTTTTAGTGATTTTACTAATCGCCCCTCGCGTCATGTAAAGTGCCGTAGCAAGTCGTGTGACATTAGCATCTGGATGCAAAGCAATATATTCCATATAAGCAATTTCTGATAAGCTAAAACCTGTCATTGCTTTTTCCATTATCGGTTTACGTAACAGCAACAGCTTATTGTTCAAATCTGTAATGCCTGACATAATTTGTTCTGATTTTTCCATGATTACATTATAGCATATTTGTTTCCAGTGCAACATAAAGAGATTGCGACAAAAGCACCTCCCAAAATCGATCATAACCTATTTTTATGTCATTTTCCCCAAAAATGTAAAACAACACTATGATTCATTGAGCATAATACGAAATTGGCATTCTTTTGGCAAAACAATACCAAATCGGTAAGAAAAGTGCCATTTTTGTGCGAAATTGGTGTTCTTTTGGCAAAACAATACGTTATCGGTAAAAATAAGTTTTTTCGTGAAAAACTTGAATTCATTCAGCAAATCATACAAAAAAGAGAAAAGTAAACTGGTAGGCTTACTTTTCTCTTTTGGTGACTGAGGCTTTTTCCCCCAGTCTCTTTAGACAATTTTCTACAGAAGTTTGTGGCGATGCCACATCGCTTTTCGTATCATGTTTTTTGAACTTCAAGCTAACTTCTTAGGAAAATAGATGATTTATCCGCACAAACTTCGTTTGCTTACGGCAAATCCCTAATTTTCTACAGAAGTTTGTGGCGATGCCACAACGCTTTTTCGTATCATGTTTTTACTTAAATTCTTTTTTTAATTTATCAAAGAATCCTTCTGGTTTTTGTGCTGAGACGCTTTGACCGCTTGCTTTGGCAAAGGCTGTCAAGGCTTCTTTTTGGGCGTCATTAAGTTTCTTAGGTGTCACAATATTGACGATGACGTGTTGGTCGCCATTACCTGTGCCACGTAATTTAGGCGCACCTTTACCACGTAAACGGAAATTTTGACCGGTTTGTGTACCTGCTGGAATTTTTAGCTTAACATTTCCATGAACTGTTGGTACTTCAACTTCATCACCGAGTGCTGCTTGAACAAACTCAAGAGGCATATCATAGAAAATATCAGAACCATCACGTTCGAATTTGTCAGATGCTGCTACATCAAAGACAACATAAAGATCGCCATAAGGGCCCTGGTTAACACCAGCATCTCCGCCACCTTGCATGCGCATTTGTTGGCCCGTTTCTACACCTGCTGGTACTGAAACTTTAACTTTATGTTCTTGTTTTTCATGACCTGAACCATGACAAGTTGGACATTTTTCTTTGATTTCTTTACCAGTACCATGACAAACATCACAAGTCGCTGTTGTCATCACACGACCAAGTGGTGTATCACGCGCCACTTGTACTTGGCCTCGACCACCACACTTGCTACAAGTAACAGGCTGCGTACCCGGTTTAGCACCATTGCCATGACAGGTATGACAAGCTTGTTCGCGTGGGTAGCTAATTTCTTTATCAACGCCAAAAATCGCCTCTTCGAATTTCAACTTCATGCGATATTGTAAATCTTGACCTTGACGTGGGGCAGTCGGATTACTTTGCGCACCGCCACCGCCAAAGAATGATGAAAAGATGTCATCAAAGCCGCCGAAACCGCCACTTGAGAATCCATCAAATCCACCAAATCCGCCGCCACCACCGAAACCACCATTGGCACCAGCTGCGCCATATTGGTCATAGGCTGCACGTTTTTGTTCATCACCTAGTGTTTCATAGGCTTCTTGAATTTCCTTATACTTGTCCTCAGCGCCGGCTTCTTTATTAATATCCGGGTGATACTGTTTCGACAATTTACGATAAGCTTTTTTGATTTCGTCTTGGCTAGCAGACTTGCTGACGCCCAGACGTTCGTAGTATTCTGTGTTATTCATTTAGGCAAAACCTCTTTTATTTTATTTAGTATTTTTTAGTGTACATCCATTTTACCATGTTTGACCAATTTTGACAAAAAAATTAGCACTCTTTTTTCAGAGTGCTAATTTTTATTTTAAAACCAAATGGCGAATGTCTTTATTCAGAACTAATTTAGCAAATAAAACGACAAACACGACCGGAACAACCACATGAATCACTGAATCCATTGCATTCCAGTTATTCCCTCGCAAAGCGAGCAATGGTACCAGAAAATCGAATATCGCGAAGAAAACAATTACCAGATAGAAAGCAAGCCTCAGCTTTGGTAGCCGGATATAACTACTATCTTGCTTTAACGAATATTTAGACTGCAACCATACTGTCGCAAGAATTAAGACGCCTCCAATCATAAAATAGACAAAATAACTAAACTGGTTAAAATTATTCAAAATTCCGATACCTGTCAAATCATGAAAGACACTAATGGATAGCCCCAAAGCACATAGGGCACATATAAAGGTAATGACCTTATAGATTGGGTTACCAACCAAAGCATGCACAAAACCAGCCAAAATCGCAAATAAAATCATCTGAGCTAGAAAATCTGCGGAATAGTTCAGGATAGCTGCCCAAGGAACAGTGACAAACTTTTCAGGAATAAAAAGTGAGCGGGTCAATTGTGTCACCACAGACATCACACCAGCTAAGACAAAAGGTATGATTGCCCAATAAATAGCTTGTGCCCCAAGTAATAACCCAGCATGACCAGTTCGTGAGCGTATGAAACTTGGTAATTTCTTCCATTGGTCAAACATCAACATCAAACTAAATACTGCCACAATCACTAAAAGTGGTGCGCCAATTAAAGCAACGGCATTTAAGGAAACTTCAATAGATTCACCTGGTCGACTCACCCAGATTTGGTTGATACTGAGAAAGTCATATTTATAAGCATGCTTATCCGTCGGTGCATAATAAGCCAGTTGATGCTCTCTAAATGTTTCAAACTTAGCCGGCATCAGTTTATAATAAATGCTTGCTCTAGGCTCACCAGGTTTCTCAGGACCTTCAATATCTCCTCGAAAACCAATCAGATTCAAATAATCGTTGGCATTTTCATATTTTTCATAAACATCAGCATGACTCACCTGTTCAGTCCCTAAGTAATCACGGATTTCATGGTATGCTTTAGCAGAGAAATACTTGTCAAATTGTTTTTCCCAAGTATGCCAGTTGCCACTATCCACGACCATGCCGACCATACCAGCTAGAATAATAAGGCTGTAAAAAGCAATTAGCCATCCCTTACGCAATCTATAATATGCTGTCATTACATTTTTCATTAACCTTACCCCAGTTCCTTTCTGAAAATATCCTCAGTCGTCACAGATAAAATCTCGACAAATTTATAGGTCGTTGTATCTGTAAAAATCGCAGGGATCAACGACTCTGAAATCAAAGCAATATAGACACGGCCTCTTTTTTCAAGGATTGTCGCAACATCTGTCAAGTTGGACGCGAGTTCATCTCCCTCATAAACAAATTGAATTTTGACAATATCCGTATCATTTTCTTGCTCAATGACATACCGATCATTAATCAGTAATGTCCTATCCGCCAAACTATCTAATTCAGCTAGATTATGCGTGGCAATGATGACACCGCGTCCCTCATCCACCGCTTCAAGTAGTAACGCTTTAAAGTGATCTTTGACAAAAACATCCAAACCATCTAAGGGTTCATCAAATAGCAAATAATTAGCTTGACTGGCAATGCCTGCTGCGATATAAACTAAAGCCTTTTGTCCTTTTGAAAAACTTGAGATAGTTTTATTCAAAGGTAACTTTTGTGAGCAGAGTATCTCTTCAAAATGCTCACGATTAAATTGGGGATAAAAAACTGCTAAAACATCTGCTGCCAATATCGCTGTGTAACTCGTCATCCAATTCGACAAAGTATCCAGATAGAAAACAGAGGCTCGACCTGTTTCATCAAATTGAATTTGACCACTTTCTGGCTGCATTTCACCTGCAATCAGTCGCATTAAAGTCGTTTTCCCAACACCGTTACGTCCGACAAGACCAACGATACTGCCACCCACCATGTCAAAGGTCACATTTTCTAATATCGGATTGCCTTCAATTGTTTTGCTCACATTGTTAACGCTCAAAGTCATGGTAAACTCCTTCTACTAATTTTAAAATAGCTGATTCTTTGATGTGGTTATCTCGCATCTCTTGTAGTAAATCCCGAAAATTCTCTGTTAGCTCTGCCACACGTAGACTTTGTAATTGGTCAGCATCATCACTCACAAAATTACCCTTACTAGGAATCGAGATAATCACACCTTCATTTTCCAAAGTCTTATACACTTTGACCGCTGTATTCGGATTAATTTGCTTTTCCAGCGCAAACTTTCGCACACTTGGTAGCTTATCACCGGGTTGAATAATGCCAGCCGCAATCTCATGCTTAATTTGGTAGGCCAGTTGTTCATATATCGCTAATTTATTCATGGTAATCCTTTCTTTTTGTATTATATGTACTATTATAGATAGTACAGTTGGTTTTGTCAAGCCTATATTTCAGTAAAACAAAAAAAACCATGATAGCTCATGATTTTTTCAACTTTTTATGAATAGGTGCTGCCACCATAGTAAAAAGTACAGTTAGCAGTGTAATGATAATGGCTGGAATCAGCAAAATCAAGCGTGGGATGTAGCCAAAAATCATGCGACGATGCGTCCCTTTTGTCGCCTCTAATTCAGCATCCAAACGGTCAAACTCTGATTCAATACGACGTGCAACTTCAGCGATACCCGCCTCATCCATTTTCTTAATATCCGAGATATCAATGGCATTTCCGAAATTCATATCTACTTGCTCGCGCTTAGCCAGAGCCTTGAATGTTCTCGGTCCTTGATAAACAGCTGGTAAAATGCGTACTTTCGCCATTTTGGCAATGACGGCAACGCCACCTTTGACGTCTGTTGAATGACGAGAGCCGGAAGGAAACATAATCAATGAACGGTTAGAGATTTTGAGTACTTTTGTGGGGTATTTGATTGTACTAGGGCCTGGATGATCCCGGTCAATAGGGAAAGCGCCACACTTCTCAATCCAATAGCCGAAAAAGGCATTTTTAAAGAGTTCTTTTTTTGCCATGAAGATGAATTCTTTGGGTTTTGTCGCAAATGCCATATAAACTGGGTCCCACCAGGTTCTATGTGGGGCGACGAGGATATAATTTTCAGAAGGGTCTAAAATTTTATCTTTATTATGGTAATGCGCATTGCCATTGAGCATCCACAAGAGGAATGCGACGAAATTTCTAAGGTAAATGTAAAACATAATTCTTCCTTTTATGTATTTATGAAGTGGTTTTAGGCTATAAAAAATAGACTTATTCGTCTATTTTATCATATTTATCTGAAATTGCGCAGTGCTTTATCTAACTAGCTTGCTCTCAGTTTCGTGAATTTCGTCGACTTCAAATCCTGCGGCAACCAAAGCTTGTTCGATTTCTTCTGGGCTGAGTCCGCCTGTCAATTGGATTTCAACGACTGTCTTTTTGTTGTCGTTGTTGATTTGGACGATACTTCTAACGTCCAATGACTTTTCAGCTAAAAGATCTGCGACTTTTGCCAATGACCCCATTACATCAGGCATAAGCAAACGAACACGAACGCCTGATTCACCATACCCTGCAATTTTCAGGAAGGCACCAAAGACGTCTTTATCTGTAATCACACCGCTGATTTGGTCATGATCAACAACCGGCAAGACACCAACATTATTTTGACGCATGAGATAGACGGCATCTTCTAATGAGGCATATTTTGAAATCGTCAAGACTTCACGAATCATCACTTCGCCAACTGTCGTTTTATTCAGCAAATAATTCATCTCGTAGACTGACAGAGATGTTGCAACAGACGGACTGGCCTTTTCAATCGTACCAGCTGTCACCAACCCCACTAATTTATCATTTTCAATAACAGGAAGGCGGTGAATCCCTTGTTCTTTCATAATGTCAGCAGCTTTTGCTACCTTAGTCGTTGGAGAGACGTAGATGACTTTTTTTGTCATAAAATCTTTTACTGCCATAATTGTTACTCCCTTTCTTATTTGCTTAATTGAATATAACCTATCTTTAGCTTTATTTTACCACGATTATTCATATCAAGCGCATCATAACTTCGTACTTTATGCTTTAACCATACTATTGACTGATTAATTCAAGACTTGTTTTTTTATCCGTGCTTTTATCTTATTAATATCCGACACTGTTACTAAAGCCTGATTCAAACGGTAATCATTATCTTGTGATACAATCGTCTGACCACGATACTCACCTTCTTCAGTCAGCACATCAAGTTTTACTTTTTGACTCGTATAATCCTGAGGGTATAGAAGATAATCAACAACCAATGGATCATTAATAACTGCGCCATAGAAGTTTTCATATTTTTGGTGAAATTCAAAATAAAAACGTAAGATCTCTAAATCTGTTTCATCAACAACATCCTCGGGATAGAATTTAAGTTTTCTCGTCACGTCAAGGCCTACCATGGTCACATCGAGATGATTTAAAGCAAGCTTAGCACTTTCTGGATCTACCCAATAATTGTACTCGGAAAACTCACTCATGTTTCCTTGCTCATAGAGATTACCACCCATGCTAATAATCTTAAAAGATTGAGCAAGTGTTGGATTAAGTAAATAACTATCTGCGATATTCGTCAATGGTCCTAGCGCTAAAATAGTGCAATCCGCATGTGCCAGTAAAAATTCGCTCGCACTTTCAGGTGCAACCGCCTTATCAAGCTGGTGATAGTCACTAAAATAACCTAGCCCATATTGCCCATGTGTATCTTCAGCATCTCTAAAAAATTTATTTAACGGTCTGCCTCGGCCAATATGGATTGGCAAAACTAGGCGATTTTCCTGATATAGAATTTCCTTTAAATTGTTAACACCCTTATAATCAGCAACGTTACCACTAACCACGCTAAAGCCTACGACCTCAAGTTTAGGTGAGCGTAGTGCATAACGAATGGCGAGCATATCATCAATCCCAGGGTCACAATCAATTATTATTTTTTGTCTAGTCATCAATTTGTTGGTGTAATTGCTTAGCAATTTTTTCAGTATGTGCCACAAGGATCCCCTCAACACATAGTTTCAAGATATATTGGGTTACAATCATTGAAATCAAGATTGACATTGGCATCAAGCCAGCAAACATCAGAAAGGTAACTAAGACAGAATCGCCCAATTCACCAATCATCGTTGATACCCAGGCACGACGCTTAAAGCCTGCACCTCGATTTTTCATCGCTTCGAAGACATAAGCATTTAAGGTGGTGCCAACTAACAAGGCAATGACACCTGAAATAGCAGCTCTTGGACTAAAGGCAAAGAGAACTCTTGCTGCTGATGCGTACTCAGGACTAATGTTTGGCACAAAAGTCGTCATGTAAGAAATCACTGCCAATATCGTAAACAAAAGTGATGCAATAACTGATAATTTGATTGCTTTTTTCTTACCGAAAAATTCTGCTGCCAAATCGTTAATGATATAGACTAAAGGAAAGAAAATATCACCACCCGTTAGGGTCAGTTCAAAATTAAAGATATGCACTGGCTGAAAGACAATACCAACATTGATATTTGCCCAAGCAGCCAAAAAGAACGTTGCAGTAAAAAAGACACCGTAGAGTCCTGCTTTTGAGGTAATTTGATTAAACATGTTACTCCTTTTTGATTTTCGGGGTGAGGGAACCCGTTTATTTTAATCCTTCACTAGAAACACACAAAAGACCAAAGTTTAAAACCTTGGCTTTTGTCTGTATTAACCACCCAGATAAGCCTTACGAACTTCATCTGATGCAAGCAATTCTTTACCTGTACCAGACAAGATGACTTTACCTGTTTCCAAAACATAGCCACGATCAGCGATTGAGAGTGCCATATTGGCATTTTGCTCAATCAATAAAACGGTTGTGCCTTGTTTTTGGATATCTTTGATAATCTCAAATATTTCTTGAATGAAAATCGGTGCCAATCCCATTGATGGCTCATCTAACAACAAAAGTTTAGGTTGGCTCATCAAGGCACGACCCATGGCAAGCATTTGTTGTTCACCACCTGAAAGGGTCGCCGCATCCTGTGTTTTACGTTCTTCCAGACGTGGAAAACGTTGGAAAACGTGTTTGAGATTTTGCGCATTTTCTTCACGATTTTTACGCAAGAAAGCACCCATTTCCAAGTTTTCTAAGACAGAGAGACCTGGGAAAACATGACGTCCTTCTGGGACTTGAGATAGACCACTTGCCACGATTTTTTGGGCGGGTGTTTTTTGAATCTCTTGTCCTTCAAAGGTAATTGTCCCATTTGAGGGTCTAACAAGACCTGAAATTGTTCGAAGAATAGAGGTTTTCCCAGCACCATTGGCACCGATTAAGGAAACAACTTCGCCTTGATTGACCTCAAAAGAGACATCTCGAACACCTTGGATGACACCATAATGGACGTCAAGGTTTTTAACTTCTAACATAGCCATTATGCTTCTCCTCCTAAGTATGCCTCGATTACACGCTTGTTATGCTTGATTTCATCTGGTGTCCCATGAGCAATGAGACGACCATATTCTAGCACGTAGATCCGCTCTGTTACATTCATAACCAAGCTCATATCATGTTCGATTAAAAGAATCGTGATATTAAACTGTTGTTGAATTTGTTTGATCAAGGCTGTCAATTCCGCTGTTTCTTGCGGGTTCATGCCAGCTGCAGGCTCATCTAAAAATAGAATTTTAGGTTGTGTTGCAAGCGCCCGAACGATTTCCAAACGACGTTGTTCACCATAAGGCAAGTTTTTCGCTAGGCTATCATATTTGACATCTAAATCAAAGATGGCCAACAGTTCTAGTGCTTCTTTTTTCATTTCTTCTTCTTGCTTATAATAGCCTGGCAAGCGCAAGAATGATTCAATCAATTTAGATTTTTTACGTGTGCCCATGGCAATCAACACATTATCCAAAACGCTCAAATCTTTAAACAAGCGGATGTTTTGGAAGGTCCGTGATAAACCAGCAGCAGCGATTTTATAAGTCGGCATACCGTTTAGAATTTTTCCATCTAAACTCACCGTTCCTTCAGAAGGCTCATACACACCAGTCAAAAGGTTAAACAGCGTTGTTTTCCCAGCGCCATTTGGGCCAATCAAGCCAACAAGCTCAGAATCACCAAGTTCGATATTCACATCACCGACGGCCGTCAAACCACCGAAATTTTTAGTTAGATTTTTAACTTCAAGAAGTGCCATTATTTAGCCTCCTTTTTTTCTTTTTTATTGAAAAACCGTGAGATTTTGAATTCCCATGTGCCAAGTAAGCCACCTGGACGGAAAATCATCACTAAGATCAAGACAAGTGAGTAGATAATCATTCGGATAGCGCCGAAATCTTGAAGGAACATATTAAGTAAGCCTAAAATAATGGCTGCGATAACAGTCCCTGTGATAGATCCTAAACCACCGAGTACAACGATAATCAAGGCATCAACTGATTTCATCCATGTGAAATCTTTAGGTGTGACTGTTCCGATAAAGCCAGCGTACAGACTCCCTGCAACGGCTGTCACCATAGCACCAAGGGTGAAAGCAATCACTTTGACGCGAGTGACATTGACACCCATGGATTCAGAGGCGATTTCATCTTCACGTACTGAAAGTGTCGCACGACCTGAAGGTGAATTGATAAAATTCAGAATCAAAATGATAATCACAACAGCAAAGATGAAGGTCATACCCCAGTCTGTAAAGAGGATAATTCCTGACAAACCGGCCGCACCATTGGTTAAATCGCCACCATTCATGATCAGAATCCGAATGATTTCAGAGACACCAAGCGTCGCAATGGCCAAGTAATCACCCTTCAAACGCAGAGTTGGGTAGCCAACGATGACCGCAACAACACCGGCAACAATTGCACCAATCAGCATTGACAAGAAAATTGAGCCCCAAGTTGGCGCCATACGCGCTGTGACAATGGCCGATGTATAAGCGCCAATCGCCATGAACCCGGCCGAGCCAAATGAAAATTGTCCTGTGAAACCGATGACGAGGTTGAGGCCGACAGCAACGATTAGGTTGATCCCGATTTGCGTGATGATTTGTGCGACAAAGGCGTTAATGATGCCCGCGACGATTAAGGCTAAAAGAATCGCATAGACAACGGCAATAATCGCTAGCCAGATGAGATTTGTTTTTAGATTTTTTTTCATCAGCTTACACCTTCTCTTTCACGTTTTTGCCAAGAATGCCGGCAGGACGAATTAAAAGAATGATAATTAAGACAGCGTAAACAACGGCATCCTTGTAACCCGCGACCCACGAGAGTTTACCAGGTAAGGACTGTGCTACTGTTTCGAGTAGGCCAATAACAATCCCACCAAGCGCGGCACCAGGAATAATCCCAATCCCACCGAGAACAGCCGCTACAAAGGCTTTAAGACCCGGCGCCATACCCATGAGTGGGTCGATAGAGCCATAGTAAAGACCAATCAAGACACCTGCCGCACCAGCAAGTGCTGAACCTAGGGCAAAAGTAAAGCTGATTGTTCGGTCGACATTAATCCCCATCAAACGAGCGGCATCAGCCTCAACAGAGACTGCACGCATAGCTTTCCCCATCTTCGTTTTCTTGACGATGAGCTGTAAGAGCACCATCAAAATCACAGCCGTCACCAAGATCATCAACTGAACGTTAGTGATTGTAACCCCCGCAAAGGCGTATTTCGTGACTTTAATGGCATTAGGAAATTGACGAGAGGCCGAACCAACGAAGTAAATCATGACATTTTCAAGTAAAAATGATACACCTATCGCCGTAATCAGAGCCGCTACTTTGGTCGATTTACGTAAAGGACGGTACGCCAGAAATTCGATTGCCATCCCCAAAAGGGCACAACCAGCCATCGATAAAATTAAAGCGACGAAAAAGTTCAAATGTAAGCTGTTGATAAAATAATAGCCCATAAAAGCGCCCATCATATAAACATCTCCGTGCGCAAAGTTAATCAGCTTGATAATCCCGTAAACCATTGTGTAACCAAGCGCAATCAACGCATAGACACTTCCGAGAATCAAGCCATTTACAATAATTTGCATTGCTTTTCTCCATTTTTATATTTTATATTTAATTTATGTCACATTTCCAACGTTACTACTCAATGATTACTTCATCATATATCGTTATATATCGTTGTACTAGACAATTATCTTACTCATTTTACCACAATTTTCAGAAAATTCAAGTTGATTCCTTTGATTTAATTGATTCTTAATCATTTTTTTATATATCGTTTCATGTTTTAGACAATCTATGGTATAATGTGAGATACATAGTAAATTATTGTACACAGAGAAGGGACAGAAGTTATGGGTAAGCACGACCAACCAATCATCGATCAATATAATAAAACTGCAGTAAAGTTAGCACTTAGTGCCAGTACAGTCGCAGGCGTTTTTGCATTTTCAAATGCAGCCTCAGCAGATACATATACCGTTGAATCTGGCGATAACCTTTGGAATATCGTCCAAAAATTTAATACTAGTGTTGAGGCGCTAACTGCGCTTAATGGGATTTCAGATCCTGCTCAAATTTCAACTGGTCAAACCATCGAAACTAGCCAACCTGCGCAAATCATACCGACACCAACTGTTGCTAAAACATCAACTGCACCAGCTAAAGCTCAGCCTGCGGTAACTTATACCGTTCAAGCTGGTGATACCTTATCACGAATCGCCCAAACACATGGTGTCTCAGTTGAGGACATTATTAAATATTCTAAGCTGAACAATACAGATTTCATCTATATTGGGCAAGAACTAGTAATTAAACCTGCTGTTGCCGCTAAACGTCCTGAACCTATTGTCATACCTGCAGTTACTTATACTGTTAAATCTGGTGACACGTTATGGGATATTGCCCAAGCACAAAATGTCTCAGTCGAGGATATTGTTAAACATTCAAAACTTTCTAGTACTGATTACATTTTTGCAGGTCAAGAGTTAATTATTAAACCTGCCAAAACAATCAACGGTGGTATTTTAAGTATTTCAGCAGAAACATTAGCTAGCGAAACTAATCTATCTGTAGATAATGCACAAAATGCCATCGATATTGCTAACCATTTAATGGCGCAAGAAGGCTTTACACTTGAAGGTGCATCTGGTGCCTTAGCTGTTGCTGAACGTGAATCAGGTTTCAATCCAGAAACAGTCAATGATTCTGGTGGTGTTGCTGGAGTTTTCCAATGGTCTGGTTGGTCTAATATGGTCAATGGTAACCGTTGGGCAAATGCTGAATCTAGAACGCTATCACTTGATGTTCAAATGAACTTAGTTTCTACAGAATTAAACGGTGCATTTACTAACGTCAAAGATATTGTTGGTAACGCAACTGATCCAGTTCAGGCAAGTCTAGACTGGTCACTCTATTATGAGGGTGTGGCGCTAGCAGATCCTCAAACTAAAGTAGATACGATCGAAGCAAATGCTCAAAAATGGTATGATTTGCTCAAAGATTACGTTGATTTTGACGGCAATGTTGCAGTACCTATTGATGTCAACCAAGGACCTTACAGCACTGGGAATACTTACGCTGCTGAAAACTGTACTTGGTACGTCAAAGACGTTTTCAAAGCTCATATGGGCGATTGGTGGGGCAATGCAAAAGACTGGGCAGCGAATGCTAGCCGTGAAGGGCTCCAAGTTGATGATCAGCCTGTTGCCAATTCGACGATTGCTGTCTTTGCCCCTGGTAGTGCAGGTGCCGATGCTAATTATGGTCACGTTGCAGTTGTCATCGGTGTATCTGGCGATAGTGTTACTGTCAAAGAAATGAATGGCGCAGCAGGCCTTGGAAAAACAAGTACACGTACTATTCCTAAAAGCGCTGCATCATATATCCATATGAATTATTAATTAGGAAAGCCTATTTTAACCAAGATAGGCTTTTTTTGTTGACATAAAAACATGAGTTAAAAACTAAACAAATAGCACTTCCAACCAAAATCTACCGGTTGAAAATGCTATTTTTTTATTCTATCGAGTAGTCGTAACAAACCATTATTCATTTTCTTGTCAATGTTTAAAAGCTTGGGCCTGCTCCTAATGTCCAGGTTAAAACAGTCGAATAGTCTCCTGCTTTAAAATTACCATTATCTTTCAGATAAAATCCAACACCATCATTTTTTTGTTCCAATCACTTGTCGGCTTAACCGTTTCAAGAACGCCTAAGGCAGATTTGGATGTGTAGTCATAAATAACTAAATCACTACCACCATCTAAGTCAGATAATGTTCCCCCGTCAGTTTCACGAAAGAAAAGTAAGTGTCTTAATTTCGTTTTACCATCCGTTGATGTAAGAGGTGTTGTTTGTTGCACCGATAAATGCCAACCATCCTTAATCACTTTACGATCATCATCCACGATTAAATCATCTGAGAAGTTTGCTGAATAAACTTTCCCTCGATTTTTAGGTGAAATGATTTGACTACCAAAATCAAGATCTGGGACAGTAGAAAGTCTGATGCTCCCTTGATTGACGTACAAAACTGTACTCTTTAATACGTCACCATCCTTGGCTTGACTATACTTAATAGTTGTATTTTCTGAAACAGTAGGCGAATAACCTTGGATGTTAGGCACAATAGGCGAAATAAATGTTACTTGGCCATCCTGTGCAACATTAGCATCCGGATGATCCGAGTCATACTTTGGTGCCTTAGGGATAAGATTAAGATCACCATTGACTGCATAACCTGTAAAGTCTTTAGTAATAATAGTTCCTGTCACCTTATCGACAAAATAAGTATAAGTAATCTTTGTCTCTGTCGCATAATCTTGAGGGGCTGAGACAAGGCCATCTTTTACAGTATAGGCAACTTCATGTTTAAGTGTTTTTGTCTCTACTGGATCTTTTGAATCATGAACAAGTTCGACGATATAACTTTGGTCAATACCTGGTACGTTATCAAATTTTTCAGCACCATCGGTGAAGTTATTATATTTAACAACATATCCTTGTTTAACGTACGATGCAATATTAGAAGC
Source organism: Pseudolactococcus laudensis (assembly GCF_013449735.1). Classification (GTDB taxonomy): domain Bacteria; phylum Bacillota; class Bacilli; order Lactobacillales; family Streptococcaceae; genus Pseudolactococcus; species Pseudolactococcus laudensis. The sequence goes on along the minus strand of NZ_JACBNY010000002.1, from coordinate 28,679 downwards.
TGTATCATAAGTCATCATTGTATCAGAAATACCGTTAATTGTATCTGTTTTAATCGTCTTACCGGTTGTCATATCTTGATAGGCAATCGTTGCTTTTTGTGGTTCTGCTTGATAGGTAATCGTGTGTGTTTGAGGTGTTTTATCAGTCGCAGCTTTTAAGTTATCCGTATGATCTGTTACTTCTCCAGGGATACCTTGTGACATCTCTATATCTGTAACAGGCTTACTATCAACAACTGCACGGTAACCAGGGATAACATACTGACCTCCAATAGGACTGAAATCTGTATCAGTTGTTGACATTTGTTTCTCAGTCAGGACTGTCCCGTCAGGCTTATTGACTGTTAAAATACGCTCCTGTACAGAAGGCATCATATACGTTTCAATTATCTGTTCCTGACTATCAGTTGTGGCTGTCCCGTTTGGTGTATCATCCATCTTCAGTTTAAAGTCAACTGTTGCCCCATCGGCTGCGTAGATCGGGCTTGTCGCATCTCCTAAGATCTGATTAACATAGTAATACCCAGATATCTTGGGCACATTAACAGATAAATCTTGATTTGTCGCACCCTTAATCACAATATTTTTACTTGGATCCATCTTCTGACCAGTTAAATTGTTTACGCGTTCAACTAAACCAGTTTGAACATCACGCTGATATTTAACAACAACATTTTTATCATCACCAACACTTGGGTTTAGCGTTTCGAGATAAGTATAACCTTGTGGCACATCTGGTTTATCGAAGTAATAAGGTGTTTTGAGATCGTTATTCCCAATCCCTAGACGTCCACCTCGTGGCATTAAAACTTTAGATGGCGCAAGTAAAGGATTACTGGCATCATCTTTAAATTCGACATAACGCTCTTTTGTCAAATAAGTCCCTGTCACAGAAGTCACAGTCGAGCGACTTGTATAATCACCCTTTGAATCATTTTTATCTCCGTTACCAACAATACCTAGATAAACTGGCGAAGACTGACTAATCTTAAATTGTACGGTTGCTGTTTTATTAGTCTTAGTATAACCATTATTTGCACTATTCGTCGCTGTATAGCCAGTAGTCGAATTGTGTCGGTAGATGACAGTTGCAATCCCTGTCGTAGCGCTGTAATTAATGGTTGCCCAAACCTTGACATTTTTTCCTTCTGTACCACCACCTAGAAGAACATAGTCATCATCTATATATTTTGAATTACCATATGGACTATCTCCCTTTGTCATTGGTGTATAGGCAGTACCACTAGCCAAAATAGCCACATACCCACCTGAATTATGAAAACCAGAAAAGAGCATATAATGACCATCGTAAGCTTCTTTTTTGTCTATAAGTGAGCCAGAATAACCTGGGTAATTACCAGAATCTGTCCCTAATTTTTTCACAATATCTTCTGAGGGTACATCCGAAATATAGATACCTGCTGCTGCAACTCGTGCATCCGGCACCGTAATTTCAGCTGATATAGAAAAATCTTTTGTTGGATCAAGTGGCTGGTTAAAGCCCGCAATCGCATTTGAATTATCAGCAGAGGGAATCACATAAGTTGAGCCTTCAAACCTTGGATTAATCGAACCACTGACTGATTTTGTCGCATTATTAGCAAAGTCTGTCCCAACTGTCGAAGGAACCGAGAAATCTGCTACCGTTGCATAAAAATCTGACGGCAAGACATCGCCACGGTTTAAGAGACTAGGCGTACTTGCCAATGCCTCTACAACATCATTTCCTAAATCTTTTTTTACATAAGATAAGACTTTAGATGTTATTCCTTGTGCTTCTAGTGCTGCACCGCCTGCTATACTAGCTAAAGCAACACTGGCATAAAGCCACATTTTTCCTGACTTCCATATACGGTAGTTTGTTTCTTTTGTATCATGTTTAAATTTTTTCACCATTAATATTTTCCTTTATCTAATATAAAGATAATGTCTGTTTATATCCTATCATCTTTTATAACAGCCAATTCCTTCATTATCCCCCAAACTATGGTAAAAAAACAAAGCATTGTATAATGAAACTGCTTTACCTGAAAGCTGTGCTACTAAATAAAAAACATAAACATTTGTAAAAATGTTATCAATCAACTTAGCAAAGCATCTGATAGTAAAATTTCTTTTTGCAACTTATCTTGCCGCAATAGAATTCTGATTATTTTTTCAATCCAAAAGTTAAGATTAAACCTCTTGCTATAACTGCAATTATCGGTAGTAATGACAAAAATGTCACAATCACTAGTTCCAAATAACATTTTTCTACTGTTTCTTTTTTATATTTTGAGATCGTCATATCCATATCCTCCCCATTACTATTTTCGATTGTCTAATCAACAGACCTAGCCTAAGTTTGACTTAAAATTGAATGCCTTAACATTAGGTACAAGTTTGTGACTTTTCTTGTTCTCTTCTTTTCTTAATAACAAATAAGAGAAGGGCAACTGCAAGCAGTAACAAACCTACAAGCACCCCCCAAGCAGCCACTTGTTCCCCTGTCATAGGTAGGTTGCTTGCCGAAACAACACCGCTTCCACCACTGGGAGCGGGTGTCGGGGCTGGCACTGAGACTGCTTTTTCTACTTTAAAATCGCCATATGTTTCAGCAGAAACATGAAATGAACCAATAGAAGTGAACGTTAGAAGTGACAACAACAGATACTTAACAGTTTTTTTCACTGTATTCTCCTTATATTTTTCTTTAAAACTAGGATACATCATTTCTCTTCTTCCTTTTTGCGACGTTTTCTTGACAATATAAATAGAACAAGAAGTAACAGAATAAGAAGGACTAACTGTATCAATGACAGCACCCGAAAATTCTAATGTTACTTTGTCGGTATTCCAACTCAAGTCTGAAGTGAAACGCGCTTCTGGATCAGCTTTTAAAATATCTGAAGTTACAGTTTTGCCATCAGCTTCAATTTTAAAATCTTTTAATGCTGATACTTTACCTTTGGGATCAGATGTATAATCAGTTGCACTGGCAATATTGATACTAGCGCCAGTCAATGTTTTTGCACCATCTTTAAATGTTGACGCCTCTGCAGAAATTGTCCAATCTTTTGGATTTACACGACCATCCTGAAGACGTAAACTTTGAAAATCACGTTGATGCAATTTGGCTGGATCTGTTGTATCAGTTCCATCAGCATTATTGTTAACAGTCGCCCATTTTTTTTGCGTCAATACTACTGTACTTTTTTGTTTGTCAGCTGCAGAAATTTTTGTTACACCAAAGTTAAACTCGGTTGGATGAGCATATAAGGCTAAATCACTCGCTTTAACATTTGGGTCTACTGTATCTGGATTTTCTGGACCAGGCGGTAGTGTATCAGGACCTTTCCCACCAGGAACTTGAGGGGTAACGATAGTTGTATTATCTGTAACAAAACTAGCTGATCCAACAGATGTTTCTGTCGCTGTACCTGTTGCATTAATAACTGCTGCTGAAACAGCAACTGATCCAACTGATAATAGGCTTGCTGAAAGGGCTAATGTACTCAATAATTTGATATTTTTCACGTTTATTTTCTCCAATTTTTAATGTCTTGTTGTTTAACTTATTTTTTTAATTTTGATCGCTTAGACTTCTGGTGTATTTGTTAGTGTCCATGTGACATCTGCAGTATGAGCACCAACTTTCAATGAGTCCGCTGGGATTGAGATTTTCAAATCTGTTAGATTATTCCAGTAAGCAGCAGTGTCGCCTTTAGAAGATTTTGTTCCAGCGCTCAAAAAGTTTTTAGCCCCTGCACCTTCAGTCAATGTGAAAGCTGTACCAGTATGACCATTACCCAAAGCTATTGTACCACTGTATTGATTGCCTACCTGTGTATTACTAAAAGTGATTGTTGCACCTGTAAGATTTTGCAAAGTACCTAACTCCGCTTCTACGTGCCAATCATCACCGGAAGAGACGCGACCATCGTGAACTTCTACTGCTTGATTACCAGTAAATGGTGCAGCTGATTCTTGAACATAGGCAACACCTGATTGTTGATCAGCAGCACTTACTTTATGTGTACCAAAATCAAATTGTTTTGGAATTAGAGAAAAATATAACTCACCAGCATAACCTGGAATAACTTCATTGGGATAGTCCGCATTAGTCGCAACTGGTTGATTAAGGACAAGTGCTGGATTAGTTACATCTGGTTTCTTACCACTTGGATAAATGGTATCTGGCAAGTGAGTTCCCAAGTTGTTGGGTAGAGTTGGTAAGATAACTGTACCACCAACACCAGTATCTGCTGCTAAAACAACACTTGATGATGTGTCATGTTGTTTGGCAGAAACAGCTGTTTAGGCTGATGATGCCGAAAATAATGTCACTGCTAAAGCTGATGCTGAAAATAGTTTCATGTGTTTCATAAATTGTAATCCCTCTTTTTATTCTCTATAATAGTTTTATTTTGGATAAGCTAACTAGTGAAAGATTAGTTAGCCCCTGCGATTAAAGTCCAGTCAACAGTTGCGTTATGTACGCCCTTAGTAATTTTATCTGCTGGAACATGGATCTTTACGTCCGAGGCATCTGACCACACCGCGGAAGTATCTCCTTTTGCTTTTGGATTTGATTTTAAGAAATCAACAGAACTAGTTTGTGTGATTTCAGTTTGAGCACCTTGAATCAATAAAGGGTCTTGGTTTGGAAATTGAGAAACTGTTTTTGCGTTATCTATTGTAATCGTTGATCCAGCTAATTTACCGGAATCAAATGCTGATAACTGTGCTGAAAGCGTCCAATCGTGTTTATCAATTCGACCATCATGAACTTCTACTGCTTGTGAGTAAGCCCTATCGTCAAAACTCGCTTCTTGGTCAAAAGTCAAAATGCCACCAGAAAAAATATCAGCAGCTCCGATTTTATGGCTACCAAAATTAAAGTTTTTAGGAACAATCGCTAAGAAAAGACCGCCACTAGGGCCTGTGATAACTTCACCTGGATAACTTGGATCAGTTGGTATCACTGGTAATACTGAACCAGGATTTTCTGGATCAGTCGGTGTTACGATTGTCGCCGTATCGTTGTCAAATTCAATACTACCTGCCGTCGAGCGATCGGTAAGCGGGTCAGCACTAACAACACCGCTTGTCGCAGATGTTATAAGCATCATTAATGATAATGCTGAAAGTAATTTAATATTTTTCATGTTTAAGTATCTTCTAAATACCTTCCTATTTTTAAATCCCTATAAATAACTCACATATTATCTAAAAGTTAGTCATTACATTTCCGGTGATACAGCAGCTGTCCAAAGCATACTAAATGAATATCTCTCATTCAACAGTTCTGCATTATCAGGAATATGTAATTCCATTTCATTTGCAGCCCACATATAAGACGAAACTGCCTTACCACGTTTTTCTGCACTTCCTTTTGTACGCCAAACTTCTAGCGGCGTCATATCTGTTACGTAACCAGAAAAAGTCTCAAAATTCGTTGTATCGACTGCCGCACTATCCTGATTCAACTCATTTCTTGATTCACCTTTCGGAAACCAAAGCATTGCACCTTCTACTTTGTGAGAACCACTAACAGAAGAAATCTTATCTTGCAATTGAACACTGATGTGCCAACCAGTAGATGGTGTATCTCGATTATCCATCATTTGTAAAAAATAATTGTCATCTTCGTAAAACGCGGCATTCCCTTTAGAGCGATAAACTGAAACGCCCTGCGCATCACCAATCACACCAAAGGACAGATCTGCAGGTACATGTGCCAAACCGAAATCTGTCTCCTCATTCCAACTTAGAAGTTTAGGATTCTTTTGAGTCGCTTGCGAATGATTTTGCTCATTATCATCTTCAAAAGTTTGTATTATACCGTATTTTCCTTGAAATGGTTGACTCGGGTCTCTTGGATCACGTGGTGTACCTATTAATTTCTTTTGTGTAAACTCTATGCCAGACTCAGTTGATTCTTTACTGACTGTATCCGCATGAACAAGCAAAGTACCGCTCAACAACACAAAAGATAGCACAATCAAAATTGTCTTTTTCACCCAAATTACCTCCTTTCTTGTGTATGTATATTAGAATATCATCTTTCTCAATACTATTCGTCCTCATTATTTCCAAAATAAGGTAAAAAAATAAGACAGTTAAAAAACCTTTACCTTACTGGATTATCAGATGCATCGAACATAATTTTTTTGGTTTCTATTGTATTTTATTTTCTATTTCTTATATTTTTTATATACTACTAATATTAATCGAATTAACTAGGGGATATTTTACATGCAAAACTTAGAAACGTTTCTATTAGATAAGAATTACAAGAGTATTTTGGAAATTATAAATCAAGTTAGTAAACAGCCTACAAGAGAGATCTCTTTTAGCGAATTTGAAGATAAACTTAGTATCACTAAAAAAACAATCAAAACTTATCTAGATATCTTATTAGACTACTGTGACCAGAAAAATTTAGAGACATTTACACTTCATAAAGGTAAGCTCAAAATGATAATGGACACGAACTTTAATATTTTCGACTTATATCATCACTTTACGCAAACCTCAATTAAATATCAGATTATCATGAGTATTTTTGAGAATCCACAAATCACTTTTACAGATTTATATCTTGATTTAGCACTTAGCAAATCTAATGCCTCACTTCATATCAAACAAATCAATCACTTTCTAAAACCGTATCAATGCAAAATTAGTTTTCTTCAAAATAGACCTCTTCAAGGTGAAGAGCATCAAATACGTTTTTTGTATTACAACCTACTTTGGGGATTAAATCTGGATAAAATTACCGGACCCTGTCCTAAACTTGACCAAATTACAACGCTATTACTGGAAATTATACCCGATATAACATACGTTACGCTATCAAAAATAAAATTAGGGTTCTATATTTTCCAAGTTGCTTGCAAATCTGGTTACTTTATTACCTCAGAAAAGCAATTTATTTTACAGGATTCGCCTTTCATTACATATGATGATTTTTTCCAAAGAATAGATGCACTTGATTTTTTAAGCGACTGTCCTGACCTGCAAACAAAACAAAAAGAAAAGAAAGTCGTTACTTATATTTTCTATTTTGTCGTGCAAACATACTAACATTTGAAGAGTGTAAGAAATATGAACATCAAGTTACACCTTGTAATTCTCCTACTGTTCAATATTTTGTGACAAAATTTCAAGAAAAATCTCGTTTATCATTAGAACAATACGAAATCACTTACTTAAACTACAATTTATCCCTTTTTAATAAGGAAGCTGCCATTTTTACAGGGCGCGCTAAAACTTTTAACTTAGAAGAGATGATTGATAGATATAATACAAACGGCGGTAATATTTCAAAGCTTATACAGAAATTTATTAACGACCTCTGCAATGACAATGGTGAAATCAAAAAACTTATTCAAAAATTTCCTAGTTTACATGATTACTATACAATATTATTACGAGTTATTGCAGCCAAACATCATCCACCAATGAAACTCCTCGTACAAAGTAGCATCTCCTCACTTCATCGACAGGCACTTATTACTCAAATTATCAATAGCACGTCATTTCCTATTGTTATCTATACTTCTGAACAACTGAACGGAAGAATACCTGATGGTATCATTTCTAACTGGATACCTGAAGAAAAATTTCGAGATGTTCCCTTTTTTTCGACCTCTTTGTTTTATACAGAATGGCATAAAGGTGAGCTAGATCTCTTTCTCAAACGCTTAGAGACTGAGCTAAGAAATTACAAATAGGCTCATCATATACTGTGTATAAAAAATAAGGTTCCAATCTGATGTTTCAGATTGGAACCTTATTTTATCTAGATTATGCAATTCGCTTTTTTAAGGATTGACAATCTCAGCTGAGACTTCTTTTCCTTTTTCAAGTTTAACCAAGTAGGCTGATTTAACTGGGTCATGGTTTTTATTGACCGTAATATTGCCTGTTACACCCTCGAAGTTTTTGAGTTTAGCAAGGCCATCGACAACATCTACTGATGTTTTAGCGTTTTCAGCAGTCGCTGCGGCCTTTACCATCATCACAGCATCATAGGCGCAAGCAGCATAAGCAGACGGTTCTTCACCATACTTAGCTTTGTAATGTTTGATAAAAGCTTCTGTCTTGTCGTTAGCAGGTTTCAAGCTTGAGAAACCAGAAACAAAATAGATGTCGTTGGCTGCATCAGGTCCTGCGAGTTTCGAGAAGGTTGGGTCTGCAAGGACATCGCCACCAATGACTGGTACGTTAATATCCAACTCACGCGCCTGTTTAACTAAAATCCCTGCTTCTTGATAGTAACCTAGGACAAGCAAGGTCCCAAATTTTTCCTTCGATAATTTAGATAACTGCGCTTGAAAATCTTTGTCCCCAGCTTGATAAGTCGCAACATCTACTATCTGACCCTTGTAATTATCTTTGAAGTTTTGGTAGAGACCTTTTGCATAGTCTGACGAGTTATCATAATATACTGCAACACTATCTGATTTCAATGAATCCGTAACAAAATCGGAAATAACTTTACCTTGGAATGAATCTGGAAAAATGGCACGGAAAACGTATTTTTCGACTTTGTTACCTTGATGCGTCAACTCATCATTGGTTGAAGTTGGCGCAACAATAGGCACTGCAAATTTGTTAGCATTTGGAATCATAGCCTTGGTTTGCGATGAAGCATTGGTACCAATAACGGCATTAACTAGGTCATTGGACATCAGGTTGGCAGCAACAGTCGCAGACTCTGCATTATCAGACTTGTTGTCTTTCTTGATGACTTCTACTTTTTTGCCGTTAATACCACCAGTTGCATTAATTTCAGAGACAGCCATATCTGCGCCACGCTCGCCAGCCTTCCCATAAGCTGCCACGGCACCAGTCATTTCAATGTCATACCCCAATTTAAAAGTCTTCCCAATTCGGTTACCTGTCGTATTAGTTGCCGCACCCGGTGCTGCACTACAAGACGCCAGTATGAAAACTGCTACCACAGCTGTTAAACTGACGAAAACTTTTGACATTTTTTTCATGTTCTTCTCCTAATAAACTAAAGGGTTGGCCTAGCTTTAAACCTTCAGCGTTAATTTTATATATCATTTTATCAATTTTCAGAAAGTTGTCAAGCAAATTTCTGTTCTTATCAAAAAAACGTTTAAATTTAGCTTTAAATGTTCGTGTTTTAGAAGGTTTAACCCTCTAATCTCTCATGAAAGATAAGATTTCAGTCGATATTACTTGACAATCTCAGCTGACGCTTCTTTGCCATCCTCTAATTTAACCATGACAGCTGACTTAACAGGATTATGATTTTTATCAATATCAATCGTACCCGTCACACCAACTAATCCCTTAACTTTGGCTAGAGCCTCAGCCAATTCTGCAGAATTCTTAACTTTCCCCTCTTCTGCCGCTTGCTTAATCATGTAAACCGCATCATAGGCGCAAGCCGCAAAGGCAGAAGGTTCCTCATTGTAAGCCGCTTTGTAGGCCTTGATAAATGCTGTTGTTTTATCATTAAAGGGTGCTTTTGTAGAAAAGCCAGCAACATAATACACATCAGTTGCAGCACTGCCTGCTAACTCTGTATAGGTTGGGTCAGAGATACCGTCTCCACCAACAATCGGTTGATTCAAGCCCATTTCACGAGCTTGTTTTGTAATTAAACCACCTTCAGCATAGTAGCCAATCAATACAATCGCATCAAAGGACTTATTTTTCACCTTCGTTAAAGCAGCTTGGAAATCCTTGTCACCACCTTGAAAACTTAAAGTATCAACAATTTCACCTTTATAGTTATCTTTAAAAGTCCCTAAAATACCACGCGCATAGTCTGACGAATTGTCATAATAAACAAGAACTTTCTCCGCTTTTAATGTTTTTTCAGTATAATTTGCGATAACTTTACCTTGGAAAGCATCTGGGAAAATCGTCCGGAAAATATAAGGCTGTACCTTATCATTTTTAACCGTTAAACTATCATTGGTACCTGTCGGTGTAATCAAGGGCACTTGTGCTTTGGTCACATTTGGTGTCGCAGCTAGCGTCCCACCAGAAGACATAGGCCCAATGATTGCAGCAACCTTGTCATTATTGGTCAGATTAGAGGCAACAGTTGCAACCTCACCATTATCAGTCTTATTATCTTTCACGACCAATTGAACCTTTTTGCCATTGATACCACCATCGGCATTGATTTCATCTGCTGCTAATTGAATGGCATTTTTTTCAGCATTCCCTGGCGCTGCATAAGCACCTGACAATTCCATATTTAAACCAATTTTAAAAGTTTTTCCAATGGCATTTCCTTTTTCTGAACCATTTTTTGAGGCACCAGGGGCACTTCCACAAGCCGCTAACGCCAAGAGCGATGCAGCAGCAAGTCCTAATATTGCAATTTTTTTCATTTTTTCTCCCATTGTAACGCACAAATCACAAAGCCGTAAGACTTTGTGACTTTGCCACATTTAGTGATTAGTCTGGTTTAACAAGTGTTGCAGACGCTTCTTTACCATTTTCAAGTTTGATTACAACTGCTTCTTTGACTGGGTTGTGGTCTTTATCGACTGTAATTTCACCAGTCGCACCTTTAAAGTTTTTGAGCTTCGCAAGGCCATCCTTAACATCCACTGATGTTTTAGCTTTTATATCTTCGGCTGCTTGTTTCACCATGTAAACCGCATCGTAAGAAAGTGCGTCAAACATTGAAGGCTCAGATTTATATTTAGCTTGGTAGGCTGCGATAAATTTCGTCGTTGTATCAGTAGCCAGCGCTTTAGCTGAGTAACCTGACACGTAATAAACATTAGTCGCTGCCGCATCACCAGCTAGTGTAATGAAGGTTGGGTCAGCAAAGCCATCACCACCAAGAATTGGTTGCTCAATACCAAGTTCACGCGCTTGTTTGGTAATCAAACCAGTTTCATTGTAATAGCCTGGCATGACAATCGCATCAAAATCTTCACCTTTAATCTTAGATAGAGTTGCTTGGAAATCTTTATCCCCAGATTGGAAAGAGACTTTATCGACGATTTTACCATCATAGGTTTTCTCAAATGATTTAGCAATACCTTTGGCATAGTCAGATGAGTTATCATAGTAGAGTACCACTTTTTTAGCCTTGAGTTCATTCGTTGTATAGTTAGCAAGCACTTTACCTTGGTAGCTATCTTGGAAAGTTGAACGGAAGATATACTCATTGACCTCACCATTAGTAACTGTCAGTGTATCGTCAGTTCCTGCAGGTGTCACCAATGGTACTGCACCCTTAGTAATGTTAGGTGTCATTGATTTAACGGCACCTGATGTCATCGAGCCGATAACAGCATTGACTTTATCATTATTAATAAGGTTAGAGACAACAGTTGCAGCTTCAGCATTATCAGACTTGTTATCTTTTGAAACAACTGTGATTTGTTTTCCGTCAATACCACCTGCTTTGTTGATTTCATCAACTGCTAGATTTGCACCATTTTTACCAGCATTACCGTAAGCAGCTACGCCACCAGACAATTCAAGGTCATAACCTAATTTAAAGGTCTTGCCAATTTCTGTGCCTTTTGATGCTGCTGAGCCAGCTCCAGGTGCTGCACCACAGGCTGTAAGTGTTAAAGCAGCTAAACCAGCTGCTGCGATTATTCCTAAAGATTTAAGTATCATATTGTTTTCTCCTTGTTATATATTCCTGATTCATAAAGCATCATAATATTCTGAAAATTCAGTACGTCATAAGTATACAAAATTATCTGATAATTGTCAACAATTTTTCTGTATTCATTTTTAAATCACAAAAAAAGCGATATTATGCTAATCAAAGTCATTTGTAGCCTTGAAAAAAGCAAAGCAAAATATAACTTATCTTATATACCGCGCCCATCTTTAGTCTCTAATATAAGTGTAACAGGTCCGTCATTTTCAAGAGAAATTTGCATATCCGCACCAAAAATACCTACTGCTGTTTGAATCTCAGCAGCCATAGCTTGATTAAATTTTTCATATAAAGCTTTGGCATATTCAGGCTTTCCAGCTTTAATAAAACTTGGCCGATTGCCTTTTTTTGTTTCTGCAAATAAAGTAAACTGTGAGATTGACAAAATAGCACCATCAGGAATATCTTTAACAGACAGGTTCATCTTGCCTTGCTCATCCGAGAAAATTCGCATATTGGCAATTTTTCTGACCGCATAGACGACATCTTGTTCTGTATCCGCATCCTCTATCCCAACCAGAAGTAACAACCCTTGTTGAATTTCTGAAACAATGTTTTGATTGATACTGCAGCTTGCGCGTTTGACACGCTGAATCACGATTTTCATACCTTCTATTCTATCATGTTTAAGGCAAAATCGGATATGCCAATACGACTAATTGGATAGTCGAGCAAGAAATAACCAGGATGCCTAATACTTATCAGAAAAAATAAAAACACCTCGATGCGTCCATCAAGGTGTTTTATGGTAAAAAAGGGAATTTGGTGAGGTTCAAAGGGGGAAAGAATCCTCACCATTCGTAATGAGCTCATTACCACACTGTTAATTATATCTTATTTTATAAGTAAATGCTAATAATAAATTAACTTTTTTTTGATTTTTTTAGAGTTATGCCTACCTTAACCATTTGTGCGTTTGACACTATAAACATCTGGTACCATTTTTATCTTATCGACAACGGTCGTCAGTTCTGACAAGTTTTTAATACCAAGCTGCACATGGATATTCGCCATTTTCAAATCTTTAGTTGGCTGCGCATTGATTGAAATCAACTTTTTAGTGGTATTAGACAAGACTTGCATCACATCATTGGCGATACCTGTGCGGTTAAAGCCAAAAATATCAATATTCGCCACATAGTCTTTATTGCCAGTTTGCTCTTCCCACTCAACTGCAATCAAACGATTCTCATAATCTTCTTGGCTCTTCACGTTTTGACAGTCGCTACGGTGAATAGAAACGCCACGACCTTTGGTAATATAACCCACAATATCGTCGCCAGGGACTGGATTACAGCACTTGCTCATACGAATCAGCAGGCTATCGATGCCAGCAACATTGACCCCACCATCATGGCGAATCTTCATGACATCGGCCTTGGTCTTAACCTCGCCGCTCATCAGCTCTTCTGCCTCTTTACGGGCTTTTTCGCGCTCGATTTCACGACGTTCATTTTCAGTTAATTTATTAAAAACGGTCACAACACCCGTTTCACCGAATCCGATAGAGGCATAGAGTGACTCTGGGTCTCTGAAATTGAGGCGGTCACATAACGGCTCAAGGTGTTTTTTATCCAGATATTGGTTAGCCACAAAGCCATGTTCTTGCAGATACTCCTGCAACATATCACGACCTTTGTTAATCGACAATTCTTTATCTTGATTCTTGAAGAATTGCTTGATTTTATTACGTGCTTTGTTGGTTTTAACGAGCTTAATCCAGTCACGGCTTGGACCAAACGACGTTTTATTAGTCACAATTTCGACCACATCACCTGTTTTTAGCACATGTGTGAGTGGTGTCATCCGGCCATTGACTTTGGCACCAACTGCTTTATCACCGACTTGGGTATGAATGGCATAGGCAAAATCAATCGGTCCTGACCCTGCTGGTAGTTCTTGAACGGCGCCAGCTGGTGTGAAGACATAAATTTTTTCAGACAAAATATCTTCTTGAACAGCTTTGACAAAATCTTGGGCATCATTTGACTCGTCTTGTAATTCGACAAGTTCATGAATCCAGTTAAGATTTTGCGTGATTTCATTAGCAGAGACTTTGTCCTTACGCCCTGCTTTGTAAGCCCAGTGGGCGGCCACACCATACTCGGCGATCTCATGCATTTCCCGCGTCCGAATTTGGAACTCCATAGGGCCTTTAGGACCATAAACTGTTGTGTGAACAGATTGGTAGCCATTAGCTTTGGGGTTTGCGATGTAATCTTTAAAGCGTCCAGGCATTGGTTTCCAGAGGTCGTGGATGTAGCCAAGCGTCGTGTAGACGTCACTTGTGGTCTCTAGGATGCAGCGAACAGCAATCAGGTCGTAAAGCTCGTCAAAACGTTTTTTCTTGTCGTGCATTTTACGGTAGATGCTGTAAATGTGTTTAGGACGACCGTAGATTTCGCCGATGACGCCTGCTTTTTCAGTGTAGTCTTTAAGTTTTGATGTGACTTCTTCAACCAAACGTTCTCTATCCGCACGTTTTTCCTTCATTAAACCTCTAATGCGGTAAAACTCAATTTCATCAAGGTAGCGGAAAGATAAATCTTCCAGTTCCCACTTGATTCTAGAAATCCCAAGTCTATGAGCTAATGGTGCATAAATTGCCATCGTTTCTCTAGAAATGCGTTTTTGTTTGTCAGGGCGAAGATGTTTGAGCGTCCGCATATTATGCAACCGGTCAGCCAATTTAACCAAAATCACGCGCATATCTTTAGACATGGCCATGAGCATCTTGCGGTGGTTTTCTGCTAGTTGTTCCTCATGAGACTTATACTCAACTTTACCGAGTTTGGTCACGCCATCTGTGATAATCCGGACTTCAGGGCCGAATTCCGCCTCTAAATCATCTAGTGTGCTTTCGGTGTCTTCAACGACATCATGTAAAAAGCCACAAGCGACGGTGACGGCATCAAGTTTCAATTTGGCTAAAATCCCAGCCACTTGAATCGGATGAATGATATAAGGTTCGCCCGATTGACGATATTGTTCTTTATGCGCATTGGTCGCATAAACTAATGCTTTTTTTACTAGAATAATATCGCGCTCACCCATATAACGCTCTGTTAGGGCGACAACTTCAGCGCCGGTGAGATTTGGTTCACTTGCCATATTGTTTATTTTTGAGTCAACCTAGAGATATACTCATTTAACTATTGAGTGTAACCCTCCGCCGAAACTCAATCCTTTCCTAAAACGATGATAATTAGTACTATTTTAACACTTTTTGAGGATAAGAAAAAGGCTTGTCATGGTATTGCTTTAAAATTGTTGCCACAATACAAAAAATCATCTAAGCAAAAGCTCAAATGATTTTTTATAAATACGATGCAACGAAATTTTTTTGATTTCAGATTTTAATTGATAAATTTAAAATCATCATTATTTATACTTTTTATTTCGTTTAAATCCTACATAAGCAATTGAAACTAAGATTATCACACCCAAAATTGTGATGTAATTAGAAACAAGTTCCCCTGTTGTTGGTAACATGTCAGTTGGATCTGTTGTTTTCGAATTAGAATCTCCAAACTCTGATTTTGCTTGCCATTGCGCATACAGAGTGACTTTCCCTCCTGATGCGGTTGTCAAGTTTGATACAGATTGACTGTTGCTATAAGCTATTCCGCTACCGTCTGCAGAAGTGTTCCATCCTGTGAAGACGTATCCATCTTTTCCAAAATTATTTTGAGATAAGTTTTTAGCGACATCGTAAGTGAAATTTTGATCAGCCATTGTTCCAGATCCAGTGTTTTTATCATAGGATACTGTATAGTTGTTAGCTGTCCAATTGGCGTAATATGTCGTATTACTTTTGGGGATGACTAGTGATTCTGGCATTTCAATCGTACCATCAGCTGTAGTATACCAACCGTTAAATTTATAACCAGCACGAGAAGCCGTTTTAATACCGCTAGAAAGACTATACTTAGTACCAATTTCTAAATTAGGGATTGTCTTTTGTTTAGTCTTAGCAGTACGGTCAGACCCTGCATTCAAATCAAACAATATGCTATAATATTCAGTTTTTGCCCATTGCGCATATAATGTTTCAGTTTCATACGCATCTGCTAAGTTTGAGATACTCTGCTCATCAGCATAGGAAATTCCCGACCCGTCTGACTTAGTATTCCAACCCATGAAACTATAGCCAGCACGTTTATATTTATTTATATTTAATTTTTGGGTCTCATCATAGTTGACTGTTTGCTTAACCATTGTTCCCGTCACATCAGAAGCATTTTTATCAAATTCAATTTGATAATTTCCTGGCGTCCATACCGCATATAAATCTAAGTTGGTCGTATTTAAACTAATAACTTGTTGAGCTGTATACATTGGTGTCGTCGCTTGAGGATTAGTTGACCATCCAGAAAAAGCATAATTTTTTCTACTAGGAAGATCTGTAACAGAATAGGAAACTAATGCATAACTTTTACCTAGATAAGCGCCACCATTTTCTTCATTTTTAACAACTTTATGTCCATGAAGAACAGTAGTACCATCAACAGGCATTGATTTATCTACAAATCCCTTAACATTATAGATGCCATCTGCATTCGTATAATTAGGGTGATAAGTAATGTTAGATGGTGTAGCTACATAAGCGGCATCTTCTGCCCATATTGCATATAGAATAGTGTTTTCATTAAATGTATAGGATTGGCCAGCAACATACTGTACGCCTTGTCCAGAAACCGTTTTAGACCATCCAGCAAACATATAACCTGTCTTTTTAAGTCCTCGCGATGAAACATCTGATGTGCTTGCTAGTGTAACGTTTGAGCCTTTTGGACCATTAAAAGCATCGGGTAAAGTACCTGAGGTATTCCCATTTCCATTGTAAATAACATTTATACCACTCTCAACTTTTACCCATTGGGCATATAAAGTTAGGCTCGGATGATCCGCTGTCACAATAGAGCTGCCAATATTATAACTAGTCCCTGTTCCATCCGAACGCGTATTCCATCCAGTAAACATATAGCCATCTTTAAGCATATTGCCCGCATCTTTTATCGTATACTCAACACTATTTGTATCATCAAAACGAATGGAATCTCCTGAGGTATTGCCATTACCAAGATAAAGAATTCTAGCTAAAGAATTTGACTTTGTTGGTATCCATTTGGCATAAAGGGTTGTATTTTTAGGAAAGTTAAAAGTAGAGCCAGAACGATAGTCAATCCCTTTGCCGTCTTCTTGAGTATTCCAACCACCAAAATGGTATGTGACCAGTTCTCCAGAAATAACGACAGTTTTTGTGAGAGTCGCACCTAAGTTTAGACTATCAATTTTCTCTTCTGTATAACGCATCCTAGTGACTTTAGCTGGAACAGTGCCACCAGTATTTCCATTGCCATTAAAAGTTAATGTTATATCTTTTTTCTCTAAGTCCCAAATTGCATAGTAGACTTCATTAGAAGTTGGAGATATAGATGCTCCCTTTTGAAGGACATCTGCATCATCGGCTGTCGCATTTTTATTTTTACTCCAACCTACAAAAATATAATCATTTGTGTTAATTGCGCCAGTAGACGCATTGTTATCTTTAAATTGTTTATTTTCTAATGTATTATTACCAGGTAAGGTTGCACTTCCGCCACTTTTCACATACTGGGTATTTGGAACTAGACCTGAGGTATTACCATTACCATTAAATGAAATGGCATAAGAATCTTTAGGAACATCTTGTTTACTTCTCCATTTTGCGTAGAAAATTAAATCGTTATTGCCTACTATAAAGGTTGAGCCCGGAGAATAGTCCACTTCATTTCCTTTTGCATCTAATAAATACCAACCTAAAAACTCATATCCTGGATAAGAAAAATCAGATTTGGGATAGGCAACTCTATAACTAGTCGTGTAATCTCCAGGAATACTGACGGAATCTGGTACTTCTCCTGTAACACCACTTTCCAAAGCTACATACATGATGTTGACATTATTGGTATTTCCACCACCAGAAGTTGTAGGAATTATTTTCCATACAGGTTTTAATACGATATCCGTCGTAGGTGCCATATTTTGTCCTGGTGTGTACGTTTCCGTTCCATCAGTCCATCCAACAAAGGTAAAACCAACTTTAGATAAGTAGCCTAAATTTCCTAAGAGCGTATAAGCTTTTTTATACCCAACGATAGCTGTATCTTGAGTAGGTATGGCACCACTAGTTGCATCTCCTTTATCGTAGGAAACTTTATACGTAATAGGTTCCCACTTTGCAGTTAGTGTCCCAGGGTTTCTCGTTGTAGCCATATTTCCAAGTTCAAACTTGTCAGTAACTTGATAAGTTTGATCATCTTTAGAGTAATCCCACCCTATTAAGTTATAACCTGTCTTAGTTATTTCTGGAACTTCGAATACATGAATAGCAGTTTCACTATCTAAACTATAAAAATTATTTGAAGTTATTCATGAAGGAAGACTTCCATCTGCCCCATTTACATTGACTTTAATTTGTGTCCAATAATTCGTAAGAGAACCCGTCCAGACACCATAAAGTGTTGTCACTCCTTTAGATAAGGTATACGATTTATTGGCGTAATAATCTGGTATTGTTGCATTTTTATTTTTTGCCCATCCCCAGAAGATATAGCCATCTTCTGGAGCTGTATTATTTTGAGGCGCATCTGGTAAGGTAATGACTGTACCAGTTTCCCCAGTCTGAGAAGTTGGGTTACTACCTGCTTTAGATTGTGTCACGAATTTAACAGTCCCTTGTGTCTCATCTTGAGACCATACAGCAGATAATGTTGTGTTTTTTGTTGGTGTAAAGGCATCCCCTTCAGAATAAGTCGTTTCACCATCTGACCACCCAACAAAAGAGGCACCAGATTTAGTTAGTGAGCCGCGTCCAGGAATTATAAACGGCTTTCCTTTATCGACATAAGTATATTCATAAGGGGCACTTCCTCCTGTTGCACCATCTGTATTGAAAGATAAAGTCCATTGTGAGTTAAGATCAAACGACGACCATACTGCTACAAAGTGTGATGTTGAAACAACTGTATTTGTTCTCCACTGACCTCCAGGAAAAACGTTTACTTTATCATTTAAACGCCAATACAGGAACTTATATTGAACACTACTACCATCAGTAACTTTTCTTTCAGGTACATTATCAGGAATATTATAGAGATTACCATTAGCCTCTACAAACGTACCATCTGGCATACCTGTTACCAAATCTGTAGAGCCTTCCAGCAAACCGTTTTCAAAAGAAATTGTTTGGATAGGCATCCAAATAGCTTTAGCTATGGTTGAGTAAATTAATGTAAACTCTCCTGAAGGCTGGTACGTTTTACTGTTAATAGTCCATCCTTTAAAAGTATAACCACTTTTAATCGGCACTTGAGATGGTAAATTTACCTTATAATCGTTAGCCACATCAGTCTTTACACCATTTTTTAAATCTGTATCAGAAGTATCACCACCATTAAGATCAAAAGTAAGTGTCGCATTAGCATCCGCAGGACTGGCAACTATTTTTAAGTACAGTGTTATATTGCTAGATGTTAAAGTATAAGAAGTGTTAGGAACATAATCAGTTCCTGTACCATCTGCTTTACTATTCCATACACCGGCTGAAGTCGTATTCCCCTTAAAAACAAGATTTTCCGGAATCTTAGGAATCGTAACTTGAGAACCGACTTCTCCAAATTGACTAGTAGGCGCTGATTGACCAGTTGCGCCATTCAAATTGTAGGATACATTTGTTGCATCAGCCCACTGCGCATATAAAATCGTATCAGTACTATATGGCCATGAAGAGACTACTTGCCCAGCTGAATAACTATCTCCACTACCATTAGGGTCTGTATTCCAACCGTTAAAAATTTGTTTAGATGGATCAGGTGCAGTAAAGTGTAGTTCACCAGTACCAGTTCCGATCGTTCCAATAGTGTATGAACCATTTAGTGCAATCTGATCATTTTTTACAACCCCAGAATTTCTCCCAGCATTGGCATTATAGGTTACCCTAGAAATGATTGTCTCTTCTCCATTACTTGCTGAAGCATCTGTATTATTTTGAATAGCATCACCTTTCTTATCTGATGCGTCTTCAGAAGTACTCGGGGCATCAGAAACATTAGTCTGATTCTTAGAAAGATCAGGATTTGTTGAAGCATCAGATGTTGTGTCTGAAGCATTCGATTGATCTTTGGGAAGTTCAGAACTTGTTGAAGCATCAGATGTTGTGTCTGAAGCATTTGCTTGATCTTTGGGAAGTTCAGAACTTGCTGCAGGTACATCTGATCCATTTATCTCATCTGAAAAGACAATTCCTGGTGGAATTAAAATATTCATCATCAAAACTAGCAAAGTTAATAAGATACTGCCAATTAATAAACTATTAACCTTACCAAATTTATCACCAATTACACCAGTTGGTATTTCAAATAACGTTGTTGAAACAAAAAATATGGCTTGATATGTTGCAACTTCTAAAAATGTCATATTTTTTTCTTGCAACAAAAATAATAAAAATATCCCCCTTGTAAATATAAGTGATGAAAATAGCTTATAAAGCATAAAAAATTTAAATTTCTTTGACACGATGCTATCCTAACTTTTTTGTTCCCAATATTATTTTTTGAAATTCTAGTCTCATCTAGCGATCCCTACTTTTAACAAATTATTCAAAAATGACATCGAAAAGTTGCTAACTAGCAACACTTTTTGAAGATAAGAAAAGGCTTATGACTTTAATCGCTTATTCTTTTGAAACCTCCACTATAATTAAAGTGAAATCTGCGCCTGGGCTGTTGCCAAATCACCAATCACCTTCAAACTTGTCTTTTCTAAAATATAAACACGGTCAGTCGCGTCAAAAACTTCAGATAGGTTATGTGAGGTCAACAAAATTAATTTTTCCTTACGACATTGCCTTAACAAAGCATAGGCTGTAAAACGTCTTTGTTCATCAAGACCATCAAGTAATTCATCTAAAATCAAAACATCACTCCGAATAGACAAAACATATACAAAAGTAAACAACTCTTTCATTCCTAGAGAGTATTTCCCTATTTTTTGAGTCAAAAAATCTGCGCCACCCATAATTTCTAAATTTTTATGAAACTCAGTTTGCTCCTTTGGGGACAATAGCTTTAGATAATCGTTAGCAGCTAAATATTTATCAAATATATCTAGGCTAGGCACATAACACACTTTACCAACTGAAAAATTACCTTTAGATAGCTTAACTTCACCATTTAAAAGGCTAAATAACGTACTCTTCCCAATGCCATTACGTCCAATTAAACCGTACAAACCCGGACCGGAAATGTCAAAACTTAAATTCTCAAAAATGTCTGTTGTCAATTTTTCAACGCGTAGTCTTGTCATGATCTCCCTACTTTCCGATAATGGTAATGTTGATAAAGATAGCCTGAAGTAACGATAAAAAGAAGGCTCAAACTCACTAAATAAATGAGACCGATTATCAAAGCATTGTTGGGCAAAATTTTAGCATCGTTAATAATCTGACCATAGCCCAAATACTCAAAAGGCAGAAATTTTTTAATCAACTGAAACCATTCTTCTTGCGCCAAAGTCAGAAATCCAGTCAAGCAAACAACTATCAAACCAATCACAACCAAACTTTTCTTGAAAATGAGCGCTAGGAGTTGTCCCAAACTACCGATAAAAATGAGTGCAACGACGAATACTAACACTGCTTTGAGACTAACTTGCCAGATTGGTTGAATTGTCCCATCTGCCATCAAGTAGGGGTACCGCCATGTGCCAAAACTATTCATCGCACCTTTTATCAAGTACTGACAAAAAAAGCTGATAAAAGTTACTGAGAGGACACTGAGTATCGGAACCCCTAATTTTAACAGTAGATGTTTAAATTTACGACCGCCTATTAATTGGTAAAATCTGATTTGTGAACTTTCAATCTCACTGCTGACAGTATCTGCGATTAAGACTGTGATTAAAACAAAGATAGCTGTTGATGATAACCAAGCGACCGCTGAATAACCAACTTTAAATGCCGATTCACTCGTATCGTTTGTAGTAGCACTCATTTTACCATTGACTGCTTTCACGGCTTCGTAATACTTGATATTCGATACTAGACTTCTATATTCATCTGAATCTTTTTGAGGTATTAGCTTTAGCTGCGCGCTATTCTGTTGATTATTTAACTCAGCAAACTTATCAAAATCTTTCTTCTCTAGAGCTGAAAGTTGACTTGAGAAAATTTTGACATTTTCTTGAGCAACCAATAAAGCTTGAGCTGTCTCTTTATCATCTGGATTTAATTTGGCTTGGTTTTGCAAATTCTCTACCCAATGTTTTGTTTGTTGCAAGTTTTCTCTAGTCATAACTAAATTTACTTCTGAAAACTTTTGCTTAAAAGTTGTTTGCTCCATGACAAACAATCCAAAAAAAATAAGGGCGAGCAGTGCTAAACAAATTTTATTTTTGGGATTTTTTATGAATCGTTTGAGTTCAAAGTAAAATAATGTCATGTTTTATCCTATCAAATGAAACATAGAGACTACAAGCATAGCCCCTACGTTAGTTTTTTAATTAACTGTATAGCGATACGTATAAAGGTAACCTGGATTTATGCCTTCGTCACGACGTACAGGTGCTGAGACATAGAAACTAAAATTACTTCTGAAAGTTAATTGCCGATATGTATAAGTCGTTTTTGAACCACCGTAAACATACCAGACTTCGTGCCGAGTATTCGCAACTGTGGCTATTTGATAGGCTGATACAACACTTTTTGCACCTAAACCAAACAAAGTTATAACAATCGCAAGCAATAAGCCATTCTTCTTCATTTTTTTAATCATTACTTCCCTCCTTTCCAACAAAAATTTAAATGTCATTCTTGTTCAATTTCTCGTAAATCGTTCGAACTAAACTTACAAAGCAATTGTATCAAACTAAATACACCTCTGCGCAAAGTTTCTAACTAGCAACACTTTCTATCAATAGAGTGTTGCTAGTTAGAAACTCTCTGTTTCGCCCCTTTAAAATTTGGTAAAATAAACCTATCAAATTAGGAGGTACACTTATGTTCGATTTTCTTCGTGGGCTTTTAGGAAACTGGGGTAGCTAACAAAAGATTGCAACAAGGTTTTATTTTCGACTTTGTTGCAATTTTTTATTTATCATTAAACAAGAAAATTTCGAACCTTTCCGCTAGTCCTTGCGCTCCTAAGTCCTTTAAATTCTGAATATCTCTAACAATCTCCGATAAAAGTTCTAAATTTTCTTCTTGCCGATATTTTGAAAACTTCTTAAAAATCTGAATAACAATTTTTTCATCTGTATCACTTGAGTTTATGAGACGATCAATTTTCTTTTCAAGTTTACCTGCATACACGAAACGTCCACGAAGTATCATGTAAACATAGACATTCACAAGCGTCCTTTTGACGATTTGAGCATTATAAGGCAATATTTTATAAAAATTATTTTTTTCGATTAATTGTAATCCTAATTGATAAGCCAAATCCGTATCTAAGGCTTCTAAACACATGCTAAAAACATTGGTTTCAAACATCGTCCATTCTTCACAGTCAGTCAGATATTTATCAACAAACTGGCAATCTTCATCTGTCAGAAAATTTTCCCCTGATAATTCTCGAATGGCGCATTTGACTTTGATATTAAAAATGTTTTTATCATTTGTTCGTGGTTTTTGGACTATCAACTTTTTTAGTCCGTCTACATCTTGACTATTTATTAAATCTCGTAACTTTTCCCCACTTATATGTGAACTACCCGCCTCAAAATTCCCAACAGACAAGAAAAATTCGCTCATCGTCATATTAAGCCCGTCAACAGCATGCATAAAACCATCTAACAAAAGCATCGAATTACCGTTTTCAAACTTCGATATTTGACTTTTATTCAAATAATCACTTGTAACATCGTTAATACTATATCCTCGTGACTGACGTACTTTCTTATAAAGCGTCCCTAGTTCCCTAAAATTCATAATTACAACTCCCTATTAATCAGTCCCCCAAACAATAAACTAATTTTCTTAACTTAAATCATATCATTATATGTATGCGTTTTCAAATATTTGTGAAATTAAAAACACATTTAGAATAGCAGATACTATCCTAAATGTGTTTATTTCATTAATTCCGTATAAAAAGAAATAGCAGATAAGACATACAAGGGTGCTGTCTCCGCACGCATAATCCGCGGCCCCAGACCGATTTTAACAGCTCCGAGTTGTGTGAAAGTTTCTATCTCCTCTGGTGATAAGCCACCTTCGGGACCAAAAATAACAAGCAGGTTTTGACCTGACTGCAACTGTGATAATCTGTCAACAAAGGCTGCTGTTTCACCTGCTTTAGCTGATTCTTCATAAGCAATCAGAACTTGATCATATTGATCAAACAGGTCAGTCAAGGCTTTGAGATTGCCCAAAATCTCTGTCTTAGGAATCATCAGACGCTTGGACTGTTCCGCTGCACTCTTGGCTATTTTTTGTAGTCGCTCTTGTTTTTTTGCGGCCTTCTTAGCATCAAGTTTGGTCACTGACCATTGCGCTGGGTAGGCTAGAATGGCTTGCGCCCCGAGTTCAGTCGTTTTCTGCGTGATAAACTCTAATTTATCGCTTTTAGGAAGTCCCACAGCAATCGTCACGCCTAAGGGTAGCTCTACTGTTCTTGCTAAAGTTTCGAGCAGGGTCAAAGTCGCCTGATCACCATTAACCTCAGCCAAAGTGAGGGTTTGATCGGAAAAGACGACCTGAACTTTTTCTTCCGCCTGCGCACGCATGACGGTGAAGAGGTGGTGGCTATCTGCTTTCTCAAGACTAAAAGTAGCGCCGATCTCTGGGCAGTTTTGGTTCAAAAAATACTGTTGCATCTGCGCTTATCCTCCGATAACACTAGCGTCGTCGTCTGCTTTCTGTAAAATAACACAGTGCCACTCGCCCTGCTGCATCCGCGTCACAAGGGCGAAACCAGCCGCATGACATTTATCCAGAATCATCTGGGATTTACTATCAATAATACCGCTCATAATCAGAAATCCACCGTCATATAGGAGGTTGTAAGCATCGTCAATGACGTTCATGAGAATGTCAGCTAGGATATTAGCAACGATGACATGCGCTTTAATCGTCACGTTTTGGAGTAAGTCTCCTGGTTTGACGATGATGTTCGTCATATCAGGATTGAGCTGGATATTTTCTTCGGCAACTTTCACCGCCACATCATCCAGATCGAAAGCATGGATGTTTTGAGCCCCTAGGAGATGCGCAGCGATAGACAAAACGCCTGAACCAGTGCCAACATCTAGCAAAGTCTCACCACCCCGCAAGGTCTGCTCCAAGGCAAACAAAGAGAGTTTGGTCGTTGGGTGCGTCCCTGTCCCAAAAGCCATGCCCGGATCCAAGCGGATGATTTTTTCATCGGCAGATGCTGGTGCGTAATCTGTCCAAGACGGAACAATGGTTAGGCCGTGGGAAATCCTAGTCGGTAAGAAGTACTGTTTCCAACTATCTGACCAGTCATTTTCAGCTAGACTTTGTGTGGTGACAGTAAAGTCCCCAGGATTGAGATCAAAGGCAAGAAGACCTGAAATCTGTGCTTTGACACTTTCCGCAATCTCAATAATTGAAAGGTTTTCTGGATAGTAGGCTTTGATGATAACCGTTTCTAGCTGCTCAATTTCAGGTAAAATTTCCCCAAATTTGTCCAGATTATCTAGATAATCCTGCGTGTCTTCAATGGCAACGCCTTGTGCGCCAGCATCGATTAAAATATTGCTGACAGCATCTTCGGTTTCACGTGAAACCTTGACTGATAATTCATTCCAGTTATTCATTGTTTTTACTCATTTCTTCAAGTCGTTTAAGTGATATTTTTTATTAATTGATTAGTCAGTATTGATTGACACAAAAAAGCGATAACTCGCTCTTTAGTTTAAGGCATCAAAGCCTTGTGCGACCATATAAGGCCCAAATTCTTGACCTGCTGCTTTCGCTTCCAAGATATACTTGTTGATATCGGCATTTGAAAAATTACCATCGTTGATATTCAGCTCACGCAAAGTTTGTCTTGCCTCTGCAACAGTCATCACTTTGGCAGCCTCACTAGACTGCTGAGACCACTGACTTTCTTCAGCTTCTCCATGTAAATGTTCTGGAGTTGATGTTGACTCTGATGCAGATGATGTAATCTCACTGCCAGTCGTTTCCGAAGATTGGCTCGTTTTTGAGACAGTCTTACTCACCTTAGTTTTTGAAGAACTTGATGTTTTTTTAGATTCCGACTTTTTACCACCACAAGCTGTTATCGTGATAATGACTACTAACAAAATAGCCAATAAACCTGTTATTTTTTTCATCAATCATCTTCTCCTAATATTAATATCTCGGATACGCAAAGAATGTTTTCTCTACTAAAGATGCGCGGCCTTTTTCAAAGCTTTCTAAATCAAATGTTCCTGCAAATTCTGCAGCATCAGAACTTAAAAAGTCGGTCAATGCATCTAATTCATTGTCTGCTGTTTCTTGCAAAAACGCTACAAAATATGTCACAAATTCTTGTGACAAGCCTTTTTTAGGCTCATAAGGAAAACTAGCCAGATACTCTTCAACTGCAATTTTAGATTTTTCTGGATTATAAAAGACAACCGCATCTTCAAATGAAATATTCTCACTTGAGGCCTGTGTATCATCTTCTGTATCCGTAACAGCAACGCCTGGATTCTCAACATCTAATAGATAAAAAATCTCCACCACATGGTTTTTCTTATCCCAGTTAATTTCGTAATCGTATGTAAAATCTTTTGCTAAAGCCTTGTCTAACACATCTAAAAAACCATACTTTGACATATTTCTCCTTTAATTGAACTTCTTATCTTTTATTGTTAAGCCAAACAATTTTGAACGTATGAAAAATGCCATCTAACACACTGAATTGCTTGCAACTTTATAAAATGCTATGACATAATTATAACATAAATTGAGATGCCAAACTCTTTAGAGACATCTTATCATCTTGTCTTATAATTTTGAAACATTTTTGCTTGACCTAGAGTGCACTCAAGGTGTTAAACTAAAAATAGTCAGAAAGGAAGGATCTAAAAATGAAAGAAATAACGCTAAACAATGGAGAAAAAATGCCTCAACTCGGATTTGGTGTTTACCAAATTCCAAATGAAGAAACTGCTAAATCTGTATATGAGGCTATAAAAGTGGGCTATCGTTTGATTGATACAGCTATTTCATATCATAATGAAACTGAAACCGGACAAGGTATTAAGCGCGCTATTGATGACGGTATTGTAACGCGAAAAGAATTGCTTATTACAACTAAATTATTCGTAAATAATGTGTTCAACGAGCAGACTGCTGCACAAGCAATTGAAGGCTCTCTTGATAGACTTGGACTTGACTATATTGATTTGTTTTTACTCCATCAACCATATGGGGATATTTATGGTGCTTATCGTGCCTTAGGAAAAGCACAACATAATGGCAAAATTAAGTCTATAGGCGTTTCAAATTTTGATTCAGGCAAGCTGATTGAATTTGCCCAAATGAACGATGTCGGTCTACCACAAATCAACCAAATTGAAATCAATCCGTGGCATCAACGCGTAGAAGATTTAGACTGGCACCATAAATACAATATTCAGCCAGAGGCATGGGCGCCATTTGCAGAAGGCCGAAACAATTTATTTACAGACCCAATCCTATCTAACATTGGTGCTAAATATGGTAAATCTGTCGGGCAAGTTGTTTTACGCTGGTTAATCCAACGCGATGTTGTCGTTCTTGCCAAATCAACCAATCCAAATCGTATGTTAGAAAATTTCAATATTTTTGACTTTGAATTAAGTGATGAAGATATGCAGACTATCCACTCACTTGATCAAAAAGCATCCGCATTTTTCGATCATAAAGACCCCAAAATGGTAGAATGGTTTATGGGCAGAATTATTAAAGACAAGCCTGATATGAAGAGGGGATAGACTTGAATATTAAGAAAGCATCTGAAATGACTGGTGTATCAATTGATACCATTCGATATTACGAAAAAATCGGTCTTATTATGCCAATTAAACGTTTGAATGGTATTCGGAAATTTAACGAACGAAATATCAATCAGATTATTTTTGCCAAAACAATGAGACAGGCAGGATTAGGTATTGAACTGTTAAAAGATTATGTGTCTCTCGTATTTGAAAATGATTCATCCACAGTGCTAGCGAGAAAAGCTATTCTTGCCGAGGCAATCGAAAAATTAAATGATAAAATTGATGAAACGATTAAGGCTAGAGATTACTTGGAATGGAAAATTGATAATTACGACACACATATGATCAATGCTGAAAATAACCTATAATGCTACTCATCTTATATCGGAGGAAGATAGATGCAAAATATCTATTTAGCTAGACACGGACAAACGCTATTTAACGTACAGCATAAAATACAAGGTTTTTGCGATTCTCCACTTACCACTACTGGCATTCAACAAGCCATAGCGGCACGTGACCACTTAAAAGAACTAGAGATTCAATTTGACGATGCTTATGCCTCAACTTCTGAAAGAGCTAGCGATACACTTGAAATATTGACGGATATTCCTTATAAACGTCTAAAAGAGTTACGAGAATGGCATTTTGGCTCTTATGAAGGAGAAGGGGAACACCTGAATCCTCCCCTACCTTACAACGATTTCTTTGTTCAATTTGGCGGGGAATCTCAACAAGACTTAACAAAAAGAATTGTTAGTGCCATATCTGAGATTGCAAAAAATAGTTCAGGTGACAACATACTAATAGTTTCTCACGGTGCAGCAATCGCTAATTTTTATAGACATTGGGAGCACACCAGTAACATTAAACGAGTCGGAAAAATAAGTAACTGCTCTTTAGGGCACCTCTAATAACTACCAATTAATTCACCTCTAAATGAAATTAGAAAAAAACACAGAAAACTAAGCATAGTCTACTGTGTTTTTCTTTATGTTACAGACGCCACTTGACTGTTTATTCTTATTTTAGACAG
>NZ_JACBNY010000019.1 GCF_013449735.1 Pseudolactococcus laudensis | reverse complement strand
CTTTAGGAACTTCAAGAAACGCATTCTCCTCATGAACAAAACCTTAACTAATTAAAAAAACAAGCAACTCAACAGTTACTTGCTTTATAGTGGAAAACTATTTTCCCACACGATTTGACAAAGAGCCCTTTTTTTAAGGCATCACAAAACTGTCACTGCTTATCCTATTTACTATTTAAACGAATCCATCGGTCCGCACGATAAGCGAATCTTAATTTGCGGAATAACAAAAAACTCCAAAAGCCCAACAAGAAGAGACGGCCTGTCAATAAAGCATCCGCAAAAAACCAAGCATAGATAATTGTTCCAAATATAAACACGTAAAATTGTTCTTTTATCATATAGGTATATTCTAACAAAATCCTGTAAAATTTCAATTCTGAAGTATCTTACAAAAAATTAAAATCAAGCTGAACGGTATAACAACGCCTGATAAAAGAGTGACAAATAGTTGATTTTTTAGTCTGAGTCGAAATGCTTGCACTATTTTCTAAAATAGTTTATCATGAACTTATCATTAGAGTTTACAAACGTAAACAATACATCTTTTAACTGATTTTTAATTTGAGATTTTTAAGAAAAAGGAGCTTGTTACCATGAAAGATTCAACAATTAAAATTGACGAACGTTACCCACTTGGTGGTATTCACCATGTCACTGCCATTAGTTCTAGTGCCCAACATATTTATGATTTCTTTACTAACATCTTAGGATTACGTCTTGCTAAATTAACCGTCAATCAAGACGACTATGAAACATATCACCTTTATTTTACCGATGAAGGCGGTAACGCTGGTACGGATATGACATTCTTCGATTTCCCTGGTATCCCTAAAGGGACTAAAGGGACTAACAATATCGACCGTGCCTCTTTCCGTGTCCCTTCTGACAACTCCTTAACATACTGGTTGACACGTTTTGAGCAGGCAGAAGTCATTCATGGTGAAATTAAAACACGTTTTGGCAAGAAATTTGTCGAATTTGAAGACTTTGATGGCCAACAATATCAACTCATTTCAGACGAAACAAATGTCGGTGTACCTGCAGGACAACCTTGGCAATTATCAAATGTACCTGATGAACACGCCATTGCAGGCCTTGGTCCAGTCTTTGTTAAAGTTGCCAACTATGAACATATGGATTTAGTGTTAGATAAAGTATTAGGTTTCCGTAAAACAGGTGATGAAGGCGCCTTTCATCAATATGAACTCGCTGAAGGTGGCAATGGTGCAACATTAATTATTGAAGATGCCCCAAATGAAGGTGTTGCTTGGCAAGGTTTTGGAAATATTCATCATTTAGCACTTCGCGTGAAAGACCCTGAAAGTCTTAGCTATTGGATTGAGCGTATTAAATCTTTCCGTTTCCCTGATTCTGGATTGGTTGACCGTTTCTACTTCTCAAGTGAATATTTCCGCGTCGCTCCTCAAGTATTATTTGAATTAGCGACAGACACACCGGGAATTGGTGCCCTTGATATGGCTAAATCTGGTGCAGGTAAAGTTGATTCTTACGAAGAAGCCTTGATGACAAGCGGTTTCTGGATTGATGAAACTAAAGAAGAAGCTGGTCTTGACCTCAGCTTACCACCACATCTTTTCCCTGGTGATGAAGCGGTTAAAGCAGCAACTGCCGCTCGCCTCCGCCCACTGGATACATCAGATGCCCATGACAAACGTGATGAAAATGACATCTGGACAATTTCCCGCATTTTGGCTCACAAACCACAGGCCATTCCAAACGATAAATAAATCAAGTAGATTTTGAAAATGACGACTCATGTCGTCGTTTTCATTAGCAAAGGACAATTTCATGAAAAATTTCACGACTGATGAACTTAACCGTCACAATCCTTATCTAGCCTATAAACTACTTTCAGGTAGTGTCATCCCACGACCTATTGCTTGGGTGACCACGCAATCAGTCGATGGCGTCGTTAATGCTGCACCTTTCAGTTTCTTCAACGTTGTAAGTAGCCAACCACCATTGGTCAGCATCTCGATGTTAGGACAAAAAGATTCCGTAAATAATTTGTTGGCAACGAAAGAGGCTGTGATTCACTTCATCTCACCGGATAACGTTGAAGCGATGAACCAAACCGCAGCCAGCTTGCCGAGTCAAATGAGTGAGGTTAGGACTTTCGACATTCCAACTGAGCCGTCTCGAACAGTTATCGTACCTTCTATTATCAATGCGCCAATCCGATTTGAAGCGAAATTATTCAAACATATACCAATTGAATCTAATGGCTATGTTGTCAGCAATCTCATGCTGCTTGAAATTACCAATTTTGCTTTCTCTGATGCTGTATTTGACGCTGAAAAATTCTATGTCAAACCTGATGCCTTTCAACCCATTGCAAGACTAGCCGGCAATACCTATGCTGAATTAGGTGATTTGTTTGATTTAGAAAGACCTCAATAAAGTGATATAAAAAAGTAAACTGATCCACGCTATTTGATGCGTGTGTATCGTTTGCTTTTTCTTTTAACGTTTAATAATCACCATCTTTGTTCTAGGATTAACCGTTACCAAGTATAACCAATATCCTGTCTACTCGATTTGGCATTTGTTTCAAACGAAAAGAGCAGTTTTTACCGATTTCGTATTCATTTGGCAAAACAATACCAATTTCGTAAGAAATCAACGATTTTTTAACCAATTTCGAAATCTTTTGCCAAAACAATGCGAAATTGGTATTTTTCTAACGATAATTAGCTCTTCTTTACAATTTTTCGAAAAATGACACAAAAATAGGCTATGACC
This sequence comes from Pseudolactococcus laudensis, assembly GCF_013449735.1. Classification (GTDB taxonomy): domain Bacteria; phylum Bacillota; class Bacilli; order Lactobacillales; family Streptococcaceae; genus Pseudolactococcus; species Pseudolactococcus laudensis. The sequence goes on along the minus strand of NZ_JACBNY010000019.1, from coordinate 32,696 downwards.
GAGTCCAATTGACATTGAAAATCGTTCATAGCCTATTTTGTAGAGGCCTTTTGTCTCAGCCTCCTTTTATTATGCACCCATGTGCTCTTTTTCGTCCTCCAACCAGTGTTCCAATAATTCCGCAAAGTTTTCATACATAATGTGTTTGGTTTGGGCAATTTCAGCACGATGAAATTCTTGATTTCCAATAAAAATTTCAGCAATTTTTGCTTGATTATGTCCGAGTTGCTTGAGTTTGTAGACCATTTGTTCTTTGTTCATACTCTTGCTCCATTCTTTTGACAATTGTATTTGTAAGCGTTTTTTATATATTTATTATAACATAAAAACACCCAAATGAGCGTTTAAAGTATTGCCTCGATGTCTTTTGCGATATTTTCAGGTTTTTTAGCTGAACCATAGCGTTTCACGACTTTACCATTTTTATCAACTAGGAATTTCGTAAAATTCCACTTGATGTCAGATGACACGGCACCGCCTTGCTCACCTTTTAAGTAAGTATAAAGTGGATCCGCGTTTTCACCATTGACATCAATTTTCGCAAATTGTGGAAATGTCGTGTGGTAGCGCAACTCACAAAATTCAGCGATTTCTTCTGAGCTACCAGGCGCTTGTCCGCCAAATTGATTAGAAGGAAAATCCAAAATCGTGAATCCTTGCGCCTTGTAGGTGTCGTAGAGGTCTTGAAGACCTTTGTATTGTGGGGTAAAACCGCAGCCTGTCGCCGTATTGACGATTAAAAGGGCTTGACCCTCATAGTCAGATAGAGAGACTAGCTCTCCTTTATTGTTGGTTACTTTAAAATTATAAATTGTCATAGGTTTATTATACGCTTATTTCGTCAAATCGATGCGTTTCGAGACTTGAGAAATAATTACCGCACCAATCAAAAGTGAGAGCAACTCTCCTAAGCTACTGGTCAACCACGTAAAGAAAAAGGGCACCTGGAACATGATGGCAAGCTCGGCAGCAATCGTGACCATTGAGAGAGAAAAGAAGATGGCAAAGTAGATAAATGCTTTGTTGGTAAGACCTTTGAGTACAGCTTTGGTCATATATTTTTTGAAAAGATAGACGCCTAAGCTGACGAAAACGAGGGTGGATAACCCACCGACGATGACATCGACAATCCCAAAGACCATATAATTTGAAATCATACAGCCAATAGTGACAGCCCAGATGTATTTTTTATTGTAGAAGGCAAGAAAGTTAAATAACTCCGATAGCCTAAATTGTACGGCGCCAGAACCTAACGGTCCTAAAACAACCGTAATAATGACGTAGAGAGCGATGACAATGGCGATTTGCACCATGTCAATCACTTTAAAGTTTTTCATAAAAGTCTCCTTTATCGCATTTGCGAGTGTGATACGCTCTGTCAAAGTGAGAAAGTACAGAGGGCTTGAATTAATTAAGCGCATAAGGCTTGTTTCAAGCAAGTACAAGTATAGCAGATTTACATTAAAAATGATATACTTTTAGTATGAAAACAACAATAAAAAAAATCATCAGCAATCAGATTTTTAAGTATCTAGTTGCTGGTGTCGCGACAACTCTCGTTTTTTTTATCTTTAAAATGCTGACCTTCTCTATCTTTCAAAATGGCGTGGTATCAGAAATTATCGCTCAAATTATTTCTATCATTTTTGCTTTTGTGAGTAACAAATTTTGGGTCTTTGAGCGAACAACAAATCCACTGCTACAAGAATTTATTAAGTTTGTTACCAGCCGTATCTTTGTAATGCTCTTATCCGTTGTGGCTAACTGGTATCTCATTGATACGCACCCTGATATCATCATGAATACTTTCCATCTCACACTTGACCAAAGTGTCTTCTTACTCACCCTCTTCCTACAGGTTTTAACTATTGTTTTAAACTACATCTTTTCTAAATTCCTAATCTTTACTAAAAAATCATGATGAAACCAAACAAACAACATACCTTACTACTTGTCATTGACCTTCAAAAGTTTCTCTTAAAATTACTCAAAAAAGCTGAGCCTTATCCGCCAGCCCAAATACTTGAAACAAACGAAAAATTGATTACGATGATGACAAGCAAAGGTATCCCTAGCGCCTTAGTGAGCGTTACCCAAAAATTCTTACCTAAAAAGTATCGTCAAAAATCAAGCCAACTTGCCCTCTCAAAAGACGTGATGGCACCCAGTCTTATAGAGACTTATACCAAATATCAACCAAGCGCTTATAGCATTCCTGAGCTGCGCCACTTTCTTGAACACCACCCAATTGATACAATTATTATCACTGGCATTGTGACCAATAATGGCGTTTTAAAGACTGCTAAAGACCTTCTATCTGCTGGATATCAGGTGATTGTGATTGAAGATGCCACAACCGCGCGCACGAAAAAATTACACGACAGAAGTATTACAGAATTAAAAAAACTTGGCGCAATCGTTCAAAGCAGTGATTTAGCTGTTGAAATAGTTTAGTCATCTCATTTCATGACACTAGACAATGCCTTTTCAAAAAGAAAAAAGATAAGGTTTCATCACCTTATCTCATATCTACCGAGCCAAATCAATTTGATTTGGCTTTTTCTTCTGATTTTTTACTATTCACATTTTTGATGATGGCGACGATTTCACCTCGCCTAGTTTCAATGTCACCATGGCGTTTCAAATAAACCGCATTTAAAATGGCACCGAAGATGAGTACTTTAGCGATAAATATAAACCAAAGCATCAAGGCGAATACCACCAAACTTCCGACAATTTTCAAGTCTGCCATTGCATCTGTTGTTCTTCCGATATATTTCCCTAAGACATTGGTCAAGAAAACTAAGACGAAGGTTGAGAAAATAGCACCAGGTAAGACATACTTGATTTTGCGAATTTTAACATTCGGCATAATAAAATAAAGTAAGGCTAGGGCACAAAAGACGGTAATAGCGACTGCTGGTATCGTCATATTATGCAAGGTGGCATAGAGTTGTGGGTCAAACTTGATGTACTTGTAAATTTTATCTAGCACAATCTGACCAAATGTTGACAGGAGCACCGCAGCGAACAAGAAAACAATAATCGCAAAACTCGCAAGAATTGAAAAGAATTGACTGACAAGAAAATCACGATGATGACTCACTTCATAAGCTTTGTTCATAGCCATTTGCAAACTTGTCATGGCTTTAGAAAAGGTCCAAAATCCAGTCAAAACTGATACTGAAAGCAAACCCTTACTCGGATTGGACAAAATACTCTCGACAATATTAGCCACCGTGGCATAAAGTTGATGTGGTAGATTGTCCTGCAAAAAGTCTAGAATCATTGCAGTATCCAGATGAAGAAAGGGCAAGATATTCCCGACAATCATCAAAACCGGAAACAGAGACAAGAGCAGATAATAAGCGACTGCAATGCTCGACAAATTCATCTCAGCTGATTTATAGAAGAACATAAAATCATTGAGACGCCTGGATTCTCGAACTTTTGCAATTAAATTTTTCATGCTACTCATTTCCTATCCTACTTAATACGTACCTTCTTCACCTTGACTCGTCAAAATTACTGGACCTTCTTTAGTAATCACAAATTGGTGCTCGTATTGGCAAGAAAGACTACCATCAAGCGTTGTATAACCACGTTCATTACTTGGATGGTCAATTTCCCAATCACCTGTGTTAATCATCGGCTCAATGGTCAAGACCATGCCTTCACGCAAACGAAGACCTTTACCTGGCGTACCATAATGTGGGACAAGTGGGTCTTCATGCATAGTTGGACCAACACCGTGACCAACCAAGTCACGAACAACACCATAACCAAAGCTCTCAGCATATGATTGGATAGCATATCCAATATCACCAATCCGATTACCTACTTGTGCAGCTTCAATCCCACGGTAGAGACTTTCTTTAGTGACAGCCATAAGCTGTTTAACCTCGTCAGAGACTTCACCAACTGCATATGCCCAGCACGAATCTGCAACGCCACCGGTAAAGTTATCTGCCAGAGCCTTCATCGCCATGCCATCATCAAAATTAGCTTTGCTCATGTCAATACCGCCACCTGTACCAATGACCATGTCAACTTTAATCAAATCACCTGATTTCAAGATGTGACCTTTACGCGGGAAACTGTGCGCTACTTCGTCGTTGAGGCAGCAGCAAGTAGCATAAGGGTAAGGGTCAACATTGCCTTCGTCAACACCAATTTGCAATGGAATGGCATTTTTTTCTTTACAGATACGGCGCACGTAGCTTTCGATTTCCCACATATCAATACCTGGTTTGATAATGTCGCGAAGGCCAACATGGATGCTCGCTAAAACGTCTGAGGCGTCCTGCATCATAGCAATTTCGCGTGGTGATTTGAGTGTAATCATTTGATAAATTATCCTTCTTGTTTTTTTAGTCTACTTCTATTTTATCAAATTTCTAGCACCTTTAGGGAACTATTTAGCTAGTAAATACATTTCTATCGCTTAAATACTAATAAATATGAAGTCATTTGAAGGCCAAAGCGCTGAACAAATGTGTTTTTCTAAAAAATTAACATTCTTAAAAAAGACACAAAACTTGATTTTTTAGCGCAATTTGGTATAATTTCCTTAATATAAAATGTAATTGGAGATTATTATGGCTTTGGCTAAGATTGTATATGCTAGCATGACGGGTAATACCGAAGAAATTGCTGACATCGTTGCGGAAAAACTTGAGGCACTTGGTCTCGACGTTGATATTGACGAATGTACGACTGTCGATGCATCTGATTTTGCAGATGCTGACATCGCAATTGTCGCTTCTTACACCTACGGCGATGGCGAATTACCTGACGAAATCGTTGATTTCTACGATGACTTACAAGATTTGGACCTTTCAGGTAAAATCTTCGGTGTCATTGGTTCTGGTGATACTTTCTACGATGAATTTTGTAAATCAGTTGATGATTTCGAAGCTGCTTTTGCTAAAACATCAGCTGAAAAAGGCGCTGACAGTGTCAAAGTTGATTTGGCCGCTGAAGAAGACGACATCGTTAAACTTGAAGCATTCGCTGAAACACTTGCCGCTAAAGTTAGCTAATTTAAATTGTTCAAAAATAAGAAAATGCGAAATTATTCTCGTTTTTTTTTGCCTCAAATTTAGCCACTTTAATTGCCATTAGAAATGTTTGATTTCAAATACCACTTCCCACATTAAAAAAGTATACCAATTTTAAAAATATATTGATTAAAAGTATATATAAGGTTATAATAACTATATACAATTTTATTTTTAAAGCAATTTTAGGATACTACTAATCGTGCAAACTTGATCCACGTTAAAAGCTAAGTGGGGGAAATGTTATGAAAAATCACTTATTTTAGGAATTACTGCTTTATCTTTGTTTTCACTTGCCGCTTGTACTGATTTGCAAACTAGCGAAGAGAGTAAAATAGAGGTATCTAAGCAAAAACAAATTGAAGAAAGCAATCAAAAAGCCGAAGCATCAAAACAAGAACTATTGGCGAAACAAGGGGCTGAGGCTAAAGCTTCTAAAGAGGCGCAAGACTCCAAAAATGAAGCCGAAGCTAGGGCTACTCAAAAAGCTCAAGAAGAAAAAGCTGCTAAAGAGGCTGAAGATAAAAATCCTGATACATATCCTGTAGATGCTGATAGCGACTTTAGAGTACTTGGGCGAGTAGTTGGAAGATATTCGGAATAATTTAAAAACCTACCTCAAAATGGTGGGTTTTGGTGTATAATAAATTTATCGTGCAGGCTGGATACACGTTAAAAGCTAGTAGGGAGATAATTATGGAAGATAATTTTTTTTATTGATAAGCAATCAGGACGTATTATAAAGTTCTTTAAAGCTTTTAAGATTGTTTTATTGATTGCAAACGCAATTACAGTAATAGCTTTTTGTTTCATTGTAGGTAGTCAGGCTTCAAGTCCGGTTGAGCCTAATGAAACAGAAGATATCCCCGCTCTTTTTGAGTCTAGCGACTATGACGATGAAGGTGATTCTAATAATAAAAATGATTCTCAAAAATCCGTTGTAATTATACTGGTATTATTAGTAGGAATAGGGTACAGTTTACTTATTTTTATGGCAATTGAAATGGTAGTTAAACATTTCTCTAACGTTTCTATATCTAAGGGTATCCAATTTGAAATGTTTAAGCAAACAGAGCAATATGGTTACTACATTAAGCATTTAGAGGACGAAAAAAATAAGTAAAAATAAAAAACGCCACTCACTCCCTCGGAAAAGATTGTGAGTAACGATATAGAAACGTAGTAAAAAGGATGACTACCTTTTTATTTTACCATAAAATAAGGAGATTAGACATATGGAAATAAAATCATACAAGAAAAAAGACGGTACGACCGCATATTCCTTTGAAATATATGTTGGAAAAGAGATGGAAGAAGCAAGTTTACTAGAAAGCGTGGGTTTAAAACTAAATCAGATGCCAGAAAAGCGATATTTAAGCTACAAAGCGAGCTAGAAAAACCCGAAGAAAAAACAGATATAACATTTGAAAGCCTTTACAAGAAATGGCTTTCTGAGTACGAAAAAAGTGTAATTGATTCTACTTATTACAAAACAGATAGGCAATTCAAAAATCATATTTTGCCAGATTTAGGGAATAAAAAAATAAAAGATATCACTCCAAGAATGATACAGGAATTTCAAAATGAATGGAGCAACAAACTTAAATTTGGAAGAAAACTATTAGGATTTGTTCGAAGCGTGTTCAACTACGGCATAAGACTTGGATATATTGATACCAACCCAGCTATAAGCGTTGTAGCCCCAAAAATAAAAAGGGAACGAAAAGAAGATAAAAACTTTTATGATCACGATGAGTTAAAAAAATTCATGTCTTTGGCTGAAAAGACTGGCGACATTCAAAAAATAGCTCTATTCCGAGTGCTTGCGTTCACTGGCATACGAAAAGGTGAGTTACTTGCGTTAGAATGGTCAGATTTGCACGACAGCACACTTGAAATTAACAAGGCTATATCTAGGTCACAATCTGGTTTAGAAGTCAGCACGACTAAAAACAGGGCATCTGAACGCCTTATCAGCTTGGATAGAAAGACTATTGAAATACTGGATAATTTACGTGAAAAATATCCAGATAGAAAACTAATATTTGAATCTGAAAATGGTGGTGTACTTTCTCCTTCAAAACCTAGAAAGTGGCTGCTACAAATAATAAAGGGTTCAAATTTGAGACAAATAACAATACACGGATTTAGACACACGCATGCCAGTTTGATATTTGAATCAGGCATGACGTTGAAGCAAGCGCAACACAGACTTGGTCATTCTGATTTACAGACAACTATGAACATCTATACTCACATTACGCAAAAGGCTATTGATGATATTGGCGAGAAATTTTCTAAATACGTGGATTTCTAGGACACGATGAAAGTTGTGTCCTTTGTTGTGTCCTTTTTATGAAAAGTTGTGATTACATATGAATTAAACAAAAATAAAAACCCTTATTTTAAAGGCTTTTAGATAGTTATGAATATTTTTGAATAGTAATAATGGAGCCGAGGGGAGTCGAACCCCTGTCCAAATGCCTTGCTATATCAGCGTCTACAATCATAGGGACTGTCTAAATTTAACAAGCTAACGAGACAATCCTCGAACAAAGTTAGCTTGCGAGTCTCTTAATCTCTTCTCTAACGTCAAGACACCGTCAAATCGTATCCTACTAAATTAGGCCATCAAATCGCCATAGGCGAGCGAAAGTCAGGCACACAGGCTGTGGTTTAGGCAGCTACTGCGTAAGTTTGTGTATTTTTAGCAGTTATATTTATCTGCGGCGGTTTATAGTGGCGCCTCACTAATCGCAGCTCATACGCGACAACATCTGTCGAATCCAGAACGACCCCAAATTCTAGACCAATGTGACAAGCACATTTTGTCTTATTTCTTCCAAGAAGTCTAGCAAGCGACCTCTTGGAAATCTATTATAGCACTAAATAGCGACTTCTACAAGTTTTTTATCGCCTACTGTTAGCTCTAACTTACCATGAAACTGCTCAATTAAGTCTAGCTTTAGATCCTCAATATCTGCTGTATCCGCAAAGACAGAGATAACGACTTTATCCGTGAAAACTGAGTCGGCGATAGCCAGACCAGCAGTTGCTAGATACCTAGAAACATTGTCAAAAAGCCCGTAATCCATGTGTAGGTCTAGCTGCGTCTGCTCGACGATTTTGACAAGCCCAACGGCGTCAATGGCGTGGTTGACACTACCTGCATAAGCACGAATCAGACCTCCCGCGCCGAGTTTAATACCGCCAAAATAACGTGTCACGACTGCGACAAGGTTGGTCAGTTCACGTTTTTTTAGGATTTCTAACATCGGTACACCTGCTGTCCCAGAAGGCTCGCCATCATCGGATGAGCGCTGAATTTCTTGATGTTCACCGATTGTGGATGTCGAAACATTATGATTGGCTTTATGGTGCTGTTTTTTGATTGAAGTGATAAAATCACGCGCCTCTTCTTCACTCGTCACGCGCTTGAGGTGACAAATAAAGCGTGATTTTTTAATCTCTTCTTCAAATATAAAATCATTTTTTATCGTAATAGTCATAAAAATATTGTAACATTTTCTGTTGGATTACGTATAAGAAAGTATGGATAACTTATTCGGTCGCTTGCTGACGCGACAAGAACTTGGCGATGACTTCGAACATCTACCTGCAAATACCGTAACTTTTCCAGGTATGACGCTCACTAACAAGTGTGCTATTTGTAATCGGTGTGGCACGAGTTCTCTTCTCCAAACTGTCAAGTTAGAGATTGCTGCTTATTTTTGTCCTGAGTGTTTGCAGCTCGGACGCGTTCGGTCTGATGAACTGCTTTATCATCTACCGCAGCAAATTTTTTCACCTCAAGATACCCTCCTCTGGAATGGCCAACTCACACCCTATCAGGCAGAGGTTTCCAGAGCGCTCATCACTGCAATTGACCAAAAATCCCAGATTTTAGTCCATGCCGTCACTGGGGCTGGTAAAACTGAGATGATTTATGCAGCGGTGTCTAGGATCATCTCAAGTGGTGGTACCGTTGGTATTGCAACACCCAGAACCGATGTCGCTCGCGAACTTCATACCAGACTATCTCGTGATTTTTCCATACCAATCTCTCTTTTGCACGCTGAATCAGAACCTTACTTTCCGACACCACTAGTTATTTCTACAACCCACCAACTGCTGCGTTTTCGTCATGCCTTTGTTTTGCTGATTATCGACGAAGTGGATGCCTTTCCCTTCGCTGATAATGACGCCCTTTACTTTGCGGCTGAGCAGTCTCGCAAAATGACTTCAACTTTGATTTATCTTACTGCAACTTCTACGGATAAATTGGACAAGCTAGTCAAACGCGGTCAATTAGAAAAGGTCTCTTTGTCACGCCGATTTCATGGCAACCCCCTCGTTGTCCCTAAAGTCATCTTCAGTAGCAGCGAAAAACTCATCTACCATCACATCAAAAAACAGCGTGAGATAGGTTTTCCACTCCTCATTTTTGCGCCCGTCATTGCCTTTGGGAGATTATTCTCTGAGCGCTTGCGCAGTCTTTTCCCAGATGAGAGTATAGGCTTTGTTGCCTCTACTAGTAAAGATCGTGCTGATGAAATTGAACGCTTTCGACAAGGTCAACTCACCATTTTAATGTCAACCACGATTTTGGAGCGTGGTGTGACCTTCCCCAAAGTCGATGTTTTTGTTATCCAGAGTCACCATCGCCTGTTTACAAAATCTAGTCTGATTCAGATTGCTGGGCGTGTTGGACGAAGTCCTGAGCGACCGACTGGTCTGGTCTACTTTTTCCATGCAGGCTTAACTAGAGAGATGACGCGAGCAATATCAGAAATTCGCCAGATGAATCGATTGGGAGGTTTCACATGACCAATTGCTTGTTATGTCACAATAAGCTGACGCCTTATTTTCAATTCTCTGATATTTTTTTATCTCGAAAACCAAGAGAGACTGTTTGCACCGATTGTTGGGGGAAATTTGAAGTGATTTCAGATAGACACTGTCAAATTTGTTATCAACCCGATATTGACGGTACTTGTTACGATTGTCAACAAGTCACTGAGCCTATCCGACACCGTGCAATTTTCCACTATAATGATTTTGCAAAGACTTATTTTCAAACCTATAAATTTCAAGGTGATTTTAGGTTGCGTTCCGCTTTTAATAGCGTACTTAGAAACAGTTTAAAAAAACAACTCATCGTACCGGTACCCGTATCACCTAAGCGTCTACAATCCCGTGGATTCAATCAGGTTACTGGTTTTTTAAGTAGCGCTAAACTTCCCTACCTTGAACTTTTGACCAAAAACGAAACCAGTCATCAATCCCTTAAAACACGAACGGAGCGACTTACATCTGACAATCCATTTATCCTGAAAGAAAAAGGGACTCTTCCTGATAAATTGTTAATTATTGATGACATTTACACCACAGGGGCTACTCTTCGAAACGCTGCAAGTACATTAAAAAACGCAGGCTGCACCCACGTTTCAACTTTTTCGTTATTTCGCTGAGTTTAAAAAATCAGCGACCAAATTTTAGGTAAAAAAATCATCATGCCAACGATAACAGCATAGAGCGAGATAAACAGGACCGCTCCTGCTGCCATATCTTTGGCATTTTTTGCTAACATAGAAAAGTGATAATCACTTGCTAAATCGACGACATTTTCAATCGCTGAATTGATGATTTCTCCAAAAATAACCAGAAAAATAGCCAGGAGTAAAAATAGCCACTCAATTCTTGAAATCATAAAGACAAAACCAAAAATGATAGCTAAACTAGCACTCACGGCATGCTTACGTAAGTTACGCTCCTCACGAAAAGCAGTGATAATACCGGTTAAGGCAAATTCGAGCGAGGCATAAACCGTCCGGTTTTTCCACTTTTTCTCTGTATTTTTATCTTGTAAGGCCATAAGCAGTCAAAATCTCTTCCTGTAAGGCAAACATCACTTTCTCGTCCTCTGGTACCATGTGGTCGTAGCCGTTGATATGGAGAAAGCCATGTACCGCTAAAAAGCCCATCTCACGCGCATAACTATGGCCGTAATTATCAGCCTGTTCTTGCGCTTTTTCAATAGAGATATAAAGCTCACCAATAAAACTATCAAAGTCTTCTAACTCTGCCTGAAGTTCTTCTGGCATCTCAAAATCTTCACCAAAAGCAATGTCTTCTGGTTCATATTCTAAACTGACCACATCTGTGGGGACATCTTTACCTCTATACTCACGGTTAATGACCTGAATCTCATCATTCAAGACATACGTAATGGCCATTTCTTTATTTTCAGGTAAATGGATAAAATCAGCTGCAAAATTTAGTAACTTAATCGTATCTTGTTGCAATGTTTCAGGTACTTTACCCGTCTTATCTTGCATTTCAATATACATGCTAAACGTCTCTCCTTTCTGCGTTTTTACGCCATACAATTGGATGCTCTCGCAAACTTATGGTTACTGATAGTCTTTCAAATAAGCTGTTATCTTCGAACGTAGATTACCATGTTTGCGCTCGTCGTAGGCGTAGTTCTCATCAGACCAATGATACGCTTCATAAAGCCAAATTGGCTTTTTCAAGCGATCAGGTGCTTCTGAGAGATAACGCGGAAAAATGTGGGCGTGAAGATAATTATCTGTATTCCCTAAAATATCGTAATTAATCCGCAAACTATCTGTTACAGAAAGCAAAGCATCTCCAATCAAAGACATATCCGTCAAAAATTGACTGCGTTCTGCTAAGGTAAAATCATTTAAACTGAATACTTCCCGCTTGGGTAAAAGCACACAATAACCCTCTAAGAATTGCGTATCCCCAATGCAAGCAAAACCAGATCGCAACTCTACCATCACCATTGGATTTTCACCACGCTGGGCTGCTTGAATTCTATTCTCTCGCCAGTCACTCATGATGTTTTCCTTCCGATTGTCCTTGTTCATCATCTTCATATGCTCGAATAATTTCAGCTACAACAGGGTGTCTGACGACATCTTTTGCAGAGAAATAGACAAAGGAAACCTGCTTAATGTTAGCGAGTTTGTCTTTGGCATCAATCAAACCTGACTTAGCATGTCTCGGTAAATCGATTTGACTGATATCACCATTGATGACCATTTTAGAATTAAAGCCTAATCGCGTTAGAAACATTTTCATTTGCATGGTTGTGGTATTTTGCGCCTCATCTAAAATGACAAAGGCATCATCCAAAGTCCGACCACGCATATAAGCTAACGGAGCAATTTCTATTGTGCCACGTTCTAGCATGCGCTCAACTGTAACTTTACCTAAAACATTATACAAAGCATCATAAATTGGGCGCAAGTAGGGATCGACTTTTTCTTGTAAATCACCTGGTAAGAAACCAAGATTTTCTCCGGCTTCTACTGCTGGGCGTGTTACGATAATACGTTTGACCTGACCGCGACGAAGGGCAGTGGTCGCTAAAACAACAGCCAGATATGTTTTTCCCGTACCAGCTGGTCCAATGCCAAATGTAATATCATGGTGCAAGATATCTTCAACATAGATTTTTTGACCTAATGTTTTAACACGAATTGGTTTACCATTGCTATCCTTGGTAATTTCCTCTTCATAGAGGGCGATAAATTTATTGATTTCGCCATTTCGCGCCATGGTTAGAGCTGTAACTACATCAGGTGTACTCACGGTCTGACCACGGCTAACTAGGACTAGTAAGGCTTGTAAAACTAGACGAGTTAGCTCATTTTTCTCGTCTGAGTCTGATACCACCTGAACCACTTCACTACGAAAATGTATGGTGACACCAATCGCCTCTTCCAGATATTTCAAGTGTTTTTCCTGAGCTCCGAAAAGATTTGCCCCATCGTCAGGGTGATTAAGTTTGATTTCAAGAGAGTTCAAATGGCTTTGTCTTCTTTCTTATCTTCTTTTTCTGCTGCTTCACGCGCCAACCGCAATTTGCGATTGGGATTGTATTTATCAAATAGCTCAGCTATTTTTTCTGGTGGCCAAGCATCCGCAGAGGCGATGAAATTGCCTTCTGCATCTCGATTTCCGATAATTTTAAATCCCATCTTGCTACCTCCAAATTATACTTATCTGTGTTTTAAACACCTTCAAGCATTAAAAACTGTTTCATTTTTATACTAAAATGTGTCTCATTAATCCACAAACTCAAATTCGAAATTACCAATTCTCACAATATCACCATCTTTAGCACCACGACCACGGAGGTCTTCATCAATACCCATACCACGTAATTGACGGGCAAATTTAAAGACAGACTCATCGTGATCAAAGTTAGTCATGGTAAAGAGTTTTTCAAGTTTCTCACCAGATAGAATCCATGACGCATCATCATCACGCGTAATCTCATAATCACGCGTACCTTCATCAAAGCCATAGTAGGCTTCTTTGTTATCATCTGCAAAGTCTGCATCTTCGTACAATGGAAATTCAGGTGTTTCACTTAATAGCTCTGCTGTTGCTTCAAGCAAGTTCTGTAAACCTTGGCGTGAAATACCAGAAACTGGAAAAACTTGTGGTTTATCTTCAAACTCTTCATAGTTTGCGAAAAGTTTTTCTTTAAATTCAGCCAGATTTTCTTCTGCATCAGGCATATCCATTTTATTGGCAACGATAATTTGTGGCCGTTCCATAAGTCGAAGGTTGTAACCTTCTAGCTCATCATTAATGGCTACGTAATCATCATATGGATCGCGTCCTTCCATACCACTCATGTCAATGACGTGTAGTAAAACGCGCGTCCGCTCAATATGGCGCAAAAACTGTGTTCCTAAGCCAATCCCTTGGCTAGCCCCTTCAATTAAACCTGGCATATCTGCAACGACAAAACTTTCGCCGTCCCCAACACGTACCATCCCAATATTAGGGACTAGGGTTGTAAAATGATAGGCACCAATTTTGGGACGTGCGTTTGAAATCACACTCAATAAAGTTGATTTCCCAACTGATGGAAAGCCAACGAGACCGACATCTGCCAAAACACGAAGTTCTAATAACAATGTCCGTTCTTCACCTGGTTCACCATTTTCAGCGATTTCAGGTGCAGGATTTCTTGCAGTCGCAAAGCGAATATTTCCACGACCGCCGCGACCACCATGAGCCACGGTAAAGGTTTGACCTGGTGCTAGTAAATCGACCAAAATCTTATCTGTTTCAAAGTCTTTGACTGTTGTGCCTTGTGGGACTTTGACAATCAAATCCTCTGAACCGCGACCGTGCATCCCTTTATTCATGCCTTTTTCGCCTGGTTTCGCTTTGAAATGGCGGTTATAACGGAAGTCCATAAGTGTGCGCAAACCTTCGTCTACGACGAAAATAACATCGCCACCACGGCCACCATCGCCACCTGCGGGTCCACCATCTGGTACATATTTTTCTCGACGGAAAGATACGGCGCCATCGCCACCTTTTCCGGCTTTTACTTCAATTCGTGCTGTATCTAAAAACATTGACATTTTGTCACCTTGATTTTCTGTATTTTTCTCTATAGTTACTTTCTATTATAACAAAAAACGCGAGCTTTCGCTCACGTCTTCTATCATTAGTTACGAATATATTATCTTACGGTCACAAACTGTGGATTTTACTGTCTGATTAAACAAAAAACAAGCCTCAGCTCGTTTTTTTATTGTTTCAATATTGTGCTTTATAGTTTTCTGCTTCAACAGTATTGGCCCAAACAAAGTGTCCTGGTTTAATTTCTTGGAAACTAGGTTTGTCTGTCTCATAATCATGAATTGCGTCATCATATACAATCAATTGTTTTTGACGTTCAAGTGCTGGGTCAGGAATTGGGACAGCAGATAAAAGTGATTTCGTGTACGGATGGATTGGATTGTTAAACAATTCCTCTGTCTCAGCCATTTCTACAATGTCTCCATGATAAATCACGGCAATTCTATCACTGATGAAATGAACAACTGACAAATCATGCGCAACAAAGAGGTAAGTCAAGCCTTTTTCTTCTTGCAAACGTTGCAAGAGGTTGAGGACTTGGGCACGAATTGAGACATCTAAAGCTGAGATTGGTTCATCAGCGATGACCAAACGCGGCTCCATAACAAGTGCACGCGCAATCCCAATACGTTGACGTTGACCACCTGAAAACTCATGTGGATAGCGTGATAAATGCTCAGGCAGTAAACCAACTTCTTTTAGCATGGCTTCTACTTTTGCTTTTCTATCTGCTTCATCCTTGTACATATGGTAGTTATACAAGCCTTCTGAGATAACATAGTCCACTGTTGCCCGCTCATTAAGTGAGGCAGCTGGGTCTTGGAAAATCATCTGAATATCTTTAGTTAATTCTTCTTTTTCTGAGCCAGACAATTTAGTATTGATTTTTTTACCGTCGAAAATGATATCGCCGTTTTCAATATTGTTTAAGCCCATTATCGCACGGCCAATGGTTGTTTTACCAGAGCCAGATTCTCCTACAAGCGCAAAAGTTTCACCTTTATAGATATCAAAGTTGGCATTTTTAACTGCGATATTTTTGTTTTTACCTTCACCAAAAGAAATCGAGAGGTCTTTAATTTCTAATAATTTTTCAGCCATCTTTAAGCCCCTCCTTCTTTTGCATAAATTTTAACCATTTTAGCGTGTAAATCTTGGATACCTTCTGGTTTTGTTAACTCTGGTGCACGTTCATCTAACAACCATGTTTTTGCCCAATGTGTGTCACTAACTGGGAATTTTGGTGGTATTTCAACAAAATCAATCGCCATTGGTTTTGGATTACGCGGTGCAAAGGCATCCCCTTTAATCTCAGAGTAAAGAGAAGGTGGAGTACCAGCAATCGAGTAAAGTTTTTCAGTCGTTGCAAGCTGTGGCAAGCTAGAGAGCAAAGCCCATGTATATGGATGACGGCTGTCGTAGAAGATATCTTCAACCGTGCCATACTCAACGATTTCACCAGAATACATCACTGCCACTTTATCAGCAATTGACGCCACCACACCTAAGTCATGTGTGATGAAAATCATGGCAAAGCCGTATTCTTCTTTTAATTCCTTCAACAAAGCGATGATTTGTGCTTGAATTGTCACATCAAGAGCAGTTGTTGGCTCATCACAAATCAAGACTTTTGGTCGTGATGATAAAGCAATTGCAATAACGATACGTTGACGCATACCACCAGAATACTGGAAGGGATACTCATCATAGCGTTTTTCTGCTTCTGGAATGCCGACACGATTCATCAAATCAATGGCGATTGTCTTAGCTTCTTCGGATGATTTACCTTGGTGCTTAATGATTGTTTCAGAGATTTGGCTACCGATTGTTTTAATCGGATTGAGTGATGTCATAGGGTCTTGGAAGACTGTCGAAATTTGTCCCCCACGGATTTTTTCCCACTCGGCATTTGTTTTCAAATCTGTTAAATTCATGTCACCATAAGTCACTGTTCCAGTCGAAACAGAACCATTTGTCTCTAACATTCCCGTGAAAACTTTAGTGAAAACTGATTTACCAGAGCCTGATTCACCTACGAGCGCTAAGGTTTCACCTTCATGCAAGTCAACTGAAATATTGCGAATTGCACGCAAAGTACGATTGCGGACTTGGAATTCAACACTAATATCCTTTGCAGAAAGGATAACTTTTTTATTTGACATAATAAACGGTTCCTTTCTACTGGTGCGTACGAGGGTCACTTGCATCAGCAAGTGTTTGACCAACGATATAAAGTGAGACAGTCACCAGACCGAGAATCAATACTGGAATCCAGAAAAGATAAGCATGGTTGGTTATGTTGTCTGTATAATCTGCGATGATACGACCAAGTGATGGTGTATCAGAAGGCAAACCAACGCCTAAGAATCCGAGGAAAACTTCCAAAGAAATGAAGACTGGCATTTGGTTACTGATAATCGTTACAATAACTGAGATGAGGTATGGCAAAATATTTTTACCAATCATCGTCGCAGGTTTTGTACCGAGTGTGCGAGAGGCAATATTGTACTCACGGTCACGATACATAATAACTTGGACACGAATTTGGTAGGCGATACTGACCCAAGATGTCACACACATGGCAAACAACAAGTTCCAAAAGCCTGATCCAAATGCATAAGATAAAACGAGTAAAACCAAAACTTGCGGCACGTTGTTAACGACATTATAGACTTCAATCATGAACTTGTCGATAGATTTTGACAAGCCCCAAACTGCCCCTACAATTACACCGATAAAAGTTGAGATGAGTGTTGCAAGCATGGCAATTGAAATGGATGTTTTGGCCCCTGCCCAAACAGCGTCAAAAAGTGATTGGCCCGTCGCATCTGTCCCAAACCAATTTTTTAAATTGGGATAGTTATAACGCAAGCTAAAATCATCAATTTTACCTGAATTAACGACTGTATAACCTGAAAAAATTGGTTGTATGAAACTCATCAAGAGTAAAGCAATCAATAAAACAAGCATTGCAATTGCGAGTTTTGAAGAAAGGAACTTGCGCCCCACACTCTTCCAATAAGAGTAAAGTGGTGCACTGATGATTTCAGATTCGTCTCCTTTGGCAGGGACGAACGAAAATAATTCTTTATCTGACATCTTACTTTTCTCCTTTCGCATGTTTTGTTTTAGATTTTGCTTTAGATTTTGTTTTAGATTTCGTTGCAAATTGAATCCGTGGATCGATGATTTGCATGATGATGTCACCTACCAAGACTGCAAAGACTGCTAAAGTCGTCAAAATGAAGGTAATGCCGACAACTACCGAACTATTATTGGCAGAAATTGCATCTGGTAACATTTTACCAAGACCAGGGACAAGGAAAATAGTTTCAGTCATCGTCGCACCAGCTACAGCAGCGACAATAGCCGAAGGAATACCATTGACAACTGGAATCGCTGCATTTTTAAAGATATGCTTACGAGAAATTTCTTTTTCTGACAACCCTTTTGCACGTGCAAACTTGATATAATCAGCTGACTGTTGGTCAACCATGTAACGACGCGTCCACATGGTCAATGGTGGTGTAGAAATCAAGGCTACAATCAGCGTTGGCATAATATAAGTTGCCACATTTCCTGCACCTAATGTTGTAAATGAACCTGGCAAGCCTATCAATGAGCCGAGGAATCTATCTGTATAGATAATCGCCAAACTTGGTAAGGCAATTAAGGCAGTGATGAAAATCAGACCAAAACGGTCAATGATACCACCCGCATGACGGCTAAGATAGACCGCAAGGAAAGTTGAGAAAAGATACGCTAAAATTGTCCCTATAATTGAAATTCTAGCTGAGTTACCAATCATAGACGGATCTTTATAAAAATTCTTCACATTTGTGTAGTCATCTTTGAAAATCCGTTTCATACGTTCACTTTGGTTCTTAGGACTTTGATAAGTTGCTGTATGGATGTTCATAGACGTATTCATCGTCTTACCATCTTCAAGTGTGATTTCACGTGTTACTGTCTCACCTTGACCACTTGTTAAGACATCAACAACTGAGCGACCGCTAAAGGTTGGATAAGATTGCCCCAAATTAATCGTAATGAATTTTTGGTGGATGAACGGGAATGTGCCATCAAAATACAATAAGTATTTATGCTCAGTTCCTGAACCGATGATGGCTGGACCACCACCTTTTTCCCAAGTGAACTTGATGTAATGCTTGAGATTAGGGTTGGATTTATCCTGAATTTTCCAAGGATGATCAATCTGAATCAGGTTAGCATAAAACTTCCCGACACGTTGCCAAATTGGAATTTCACGCGTGGCATAAATCTTTTTAGAAATTGGCAGTTGCTCAATTTTCCAATTACCTTTGGCAGATTTTGCCCATTTTTCAGCCGCTTGTAGATTGGCTTTGCTATCTGTGCCGTCATAATTTGGATCATTTTTTTGGACTTTATTGACTAAAGCTTTTTGGTTCAAGTAGTCAATATAACCCTGACGCTCAAAGACTGCATTTTCGTACTCACGACGTGCATCAGCTTTACCCGCAACACGTGCATATTGCTCATCTGATGTAAAAATCTGACGACGTGGAATTAAACTAAAGACGAGTGCGTAAACAATTGTTGTCACAATAACAATGGACAACAGAGCCCGCAACACTCTAAAAAAGATATATTTTTTCATCTATTTCAAACCGTTCTATATTAAGAATTAAGATACTTACGTTAAGTTGATTGTTGGTTAGCCAGTAGCTAGTTGAGAAGGACAATTCAGATAGTCTCTCTAAACGCAAAACTGAGACCAGAAATATCTAGTCTCACCTTTGCTTCATCCTATACTCACTCTATTCAATCAAGCATAAAATCAAACCACTTTCGCTCCCTCTCGTCAAGAGGCGACCGATCAGTTCTAAATCAAGAGCTTGGTTGGTCGCCTCATCTAATATGACAAGGACTTCAAAAGTTCCTATTTACCATTTACTACGATAGGTGCTATGCGTGGTTGCTATTATTTGGTAGCTGCTTTTGATTTTTCTTCTACTTTAGCTTTCCATTCTTTCAACGCTTTTTCATATTCTTTAGCTGTGACTGTTTTATCACTTACTTTTCTATATTTGTAAGAATAAGCAGTTGAACCAACCGTATTAGAATCAATTTTTGTAAATGGTACTTCGTTTTGCATCATTGGTGCAGCACCAAGTGAATTAATTGGTGTCACGATACCGTTGTCAATCAACCAAGCTTCAGCTTTGGCAAACGCTTCATAACGAGCATCTGTATTATCGGTGATAGCATTCGCTTCATCCAAAAGTTTTTGATAAGCTTCAATATCTACCGTAGCTTTGGCAGCAGCGCCCTTATCTTCGCCTTCAAGTGTCACACTTGGTTCAAGACCAATCTTAATTGTGATATCGCCTTGTTTTGGTGATAAGATATTGAGGTAAGTTGCTGGGTCAGCGTAGTCTGGTCCCCATCCTGAAATGTTCCAGTCGTAATCCGCTTCAGCAGCTGTCTTGAACGAGAAGACTGCTTGGAGATATGGATCCATGGCAAGTTTGATTGAGTTCAATTTAACTTCACCATCGAAAGCTTTATCAAGAGAGTTTGCCATTGATGCTGCAGCAGCAATGTTGATTGTGCTTGTATCTAAAACTGGTGCATCCAAGACGATTGGGTTTTCTTTTGAAACTTCAACCCCTTGTGCTTTCAAAGCTTCTTTAGCTTTAGCAAATGAAGCTTTAGCTAAGTCAACATTGTAAGTTGAGTTTTTACCTTGGTCAACTGAAAGTTTAGACCAAACATCACCATCAATCGCTTGAAGATTAGATTGAACAGCAGTCCCGTAATCTTTACCAGCAATTGTTACAAAATCGTAAGGGACGAGAGTGTTACGAACAAGTTTTTCACCACCTTCTTCGCCAACACGTTGTGCATTGTATTTTGCTTTATCAATAGCAAATCCAATTGCTTGACGGAAGTCTTTGTTCAAAACAGCTTGTTTTGTTGCTGTTTTCTTAGCATCTGTATCGTGTGCTGTATTCTTATAAGTTTGACGATTTAAGTTGAACATACCAAAGTAAGTTGTTGCTTCTTGGGCAGTCCAGATAACGTCAGATTTTTTAACATTTTTGTAGTATGGCATTGTTGGGAAAAGTTCTGCCTGATTGTACTTGCCATCTGTAAAGCCTTTATAAAGATCTTCTGGTTTTTTACCATCATAAAATGATAATTTTACATTCTTGATGTGTACATTTTTCTTATCCCAATAAGTGTCATTGGCTTTGTATTCAATCGCTGATTTATTATCAAATTTCGTTGCGATGAAAGCACCATTGTATAGGATACCATCTGTTGTAACTTTACCAAAGTCCTTGCCTTTTTCTTTCAAGAACTCAGCATTAATTGGGTACAAGATACCATAAGTTGCTTTAGAATTCCAGAAAGATTCTGGCGCATTTAAAGTATAAGTCAATGTTCCAGCTTTATCGTCAGCTTTGATGCCAACTTTTGAGAAGTCTTTATTTTTACCGCTAGCATAATCTGCAAGACCTGTAATTGAATCGCTAACTAGGTAAAGCGTTTCAGAGTTAGTATCTGCAGCGTGTTTCAACCCAGTGACCCAGTCAGAAGGTTTGACTGTCGCATATTCATTGCCATCAGCATCAACCCAAGGCACATCTTTACGGATATGATAAGTATATGTTTTACCGTCTTCTGAGACATCCCAAGATTTCGCCAAGGCTGGCACGATTTGACGATATTGGTCATAAGACACGAGACCATCAACAAAGTTGGCTGTATTTTCAGCAGTGTAACGTTGACCAGAGAAGGTATAGTCTAAAGTTTCAGGGTCAGTTTTATAGTAGAATGAATAATCTTTACCGTCAGACTCACTAGAATCAGATTTGTTACCGCAGGCTGCAAAAACGCCTAAAGCTGCTACAGACATCAAGCCGATGCTCATCAATTTTGTCTTTTTTGTCATATTTTTCTCCCATGATATATTGAGTTAATAAAAAGTAACCACTTTGTTAGTTTACTTAATTTTATCTTAAATGTCAAGATATTCAGACATTTCTTTTTTTTATTAGAACCCTTGCCTTCACTGCTCTACATCTTCATTTTATAAAATAACACACTATCAGTCGATTAAACCTGATTTTTTGTTACTGTATCCTCTTACTTTGAAGTGTTTTTGAGGCCGTTTCAGGCTATTCAGTGCCTTGTGTGCTATCGGTGCTTGCAGTTTCAGTGCCGTTGCTACTTTCACCACCATTGTCAGACGCTTGTTCGGCTGACTTGTTTGCGGCAGCTGTTTCTTTGGCTTTCTGCTCTTTTTCTTTTTCGTCGTCTAAATCTTTCTGGTAGGCATCTTTAGACTTAGCATAGACGCCTGCTTCCATATCCACGACGCTAGGCTCGGTGAGATTTGAGGCGACACTAGTGTAATAAGGGAGCTTTTCAGCCATCTGACTCAGAGGTACTCGAACTTGGTGACCGTCTTTCATTTCAAGCGCGATGAAGTCTGGTGTTACTTTCGTAGGCACCTTAGTCACGGTTGTGATTTGGGCTTTCAGTTCTGGTTTGAGTGTCTCGTATGCGGCGACAAATGACTTGACTTCTTTCGCATTAAAGCCGTCTAAAACCGGTAATGCAGCACGTTTTTGTGCATCAACAGGCTCTTGTGTCAAGATGACACCATTTGACAAAACCAACTGATACGCATCTCCTGTTTTCAGGTAGACGCTCTCACCGTATTCGACGATTTTAGCGCTAAAGTTGTTTGGAAATACCCACGAGATTTTCGCTGACTTGACACGTGGAAACTTCTGCTCGATTTTAGTCGAGATAGCTGTCGATTTTTGGATGACTTGCCAGACATGGTCATTAGTTTTAATTCCGGTTGCCTCAGCAATTTGCTCAGTCGACTCGTGCACATTACCAGTTGCGGTGAAACTTGCAATTTTGCTGAGTGGTGAAATAACATAGATGCTACTTAAAAAGATTAAAAGTGTTACCAAGATAAAGGGCCAAATTTTGCCCAATACTTGAGAAATCTCTCCCTTTTCTTCTGGCGCGGCTAAAACTTTAAACCGCTTAAAGAATGGTATTTTTTCTTCTTTTACTGGTTGATTAGGCGTTGCCTCATATTTTTCAATGACCGACTCGACCTTAGCAGGCTGTTTCTTGCGCTTTTCTTCGCGCGCCAATTTCGCTGCCTCTTCTTGCTTTTTCTTTTGAAACTCAGCATGTTCTTGCTGCCAAGGCGTCAGTTCTGGTTGTTTATCTTTATCTGCCATTTAATACATCCTTGAGCACTCGATATAAACGATTACTTGCGTCTGGTACACCCTCACGCACAGCACTTTCAGCCATTTGACGATACCTCACGTCATCCAATAAAAGACTGTCAATCGCACCAACAACACGCTTACCAGTTAACTCGGCATTTTTAATCATTATTGCGGCGCCAGCATTTTCAAGCGCCTCGGCATTTTTCGTTTGGTGGTCAGCAGTTACATAAGGACTTGGTACTAAGATAGACGGCAAACCAAGTGCCGTAATCTCAGCTAAGGTCGTTGCCCCTGCCCTTGATAAAATCAAATTGGCATCATTTAAAACCTCAACCATGTTGTTAATATAAGGGACTATTTTGATATTTTCTTTTCGATTAAATGCTGTGAATATATCTGAGAATTCTGGGTCGTTGTAGTAAATTTCACCAGAGGCATAAAGAATCTGATAATCTTTTTTCGCGAGCTCGGGCAAAGCCTCAACGACTGCAGTATTGATTTTGAGAGCCCCACGACTACCACCGAAAATGACGATTGTCTTCTTGTCTGTTCTTAAACCATATTGGCCTAGCACATTACTAGAATCTGTCAAATCAGCGACTTCCTGAGCTCTTGGGTTACCCGTAAAAACCGTTTTCTTAGACGGGAAAAATGACCCTGCCTCTTGAAAAGCAAGCGCAACACGCGTTGCATAACGACTTAAAAACTTATTTGTCACACCTGGAATAGAGTTCTGCTCATGAACAATCGTTGGAATTTTCAGCTTGGCTGCAGCATAAATCACAGGACCTGCCACATAGCCACCCGTACCAATTACCACATCAGGTTTGAAATCCTTGATAATCTTTTTCGCATCCGACACGGATTTAAGAAATTTATAGACCGTTCTGACATTTTCAGGTGACAAAGAGCGTTTAAAGCCTTGGATATCTATCGTTTTAAAGTCAATCCCATTTTCCGGAACAATTTTAGATTCTAACCCTTTTTGTGTGCCAATGTAAAGCACTGATACATCTGGTTCAACCGTTTTGAGATAGTTGATAAAACTAAGTGCTGGATAGATATGGCCACCCGTTCCTCCACCACTAACAATAATTTTCATGATTATTTTTCTTCCAATCCAGTAAACGCGTCAATAAATAAGTCGCCGCGTTGTTCAAAAGTCTTATATTGGTCCCAGCTAGCATTGGCAGGACTTAAGAGAACCGTATCACCTGTCTCAGCCTTGCTATAAGCAAGGCGCGATGCCGTCGCTACATTTTCGCTGTCAAAGACCGGAATCTCAAGAGATTCTGCTAACGCACGAAGTTTAGGCGCTGTTTCTCCAAAGACAACCATCCCCTTCAAATCAGCAATATCTGCCGCCAACTCATCAAAGCCATTGCCACGGTCTAAACCACCAGCTAAAAGCCAAAGCGTGCGATTGTCAAACCCAGATAGCGCTTTTTGGGTCGCTAAAATATTAGTCGCCTTGCTATCATTATAAAACTTGATGTGACTTTTCTGACCCAGGTACTGCAAGCGGTGCTTGACGCCTGAAAATGTCGTCAGAACGCGCGTAATCGCAGTATTTGACACATCAGATAACTTGGCAACACAAATCGCAGCCAAGGCATTTTCAACATTATGTTCACCTGGTAAGGATAAATCCGACACGGCCATGATTTTTTCAGCCTTGAAATAGATATTGCCATCTGCAACATAAGCACCTTTTTCGACAATTTCAGTTGTTGAAAAAGGCACGACTTGTGCTGCTGTTTCTCCAGCTTTATTCCGAAGTTTTGCTTGATTAAAGTTCAGTACTAAAAAATCATCAGCAGTCATATTTTCTTGAATTCGCCATTTAGCCGCCTCATAATTGTCTTGTGAGCCATGATAATCCAAATGTGCTGAAAATAAATTGGTAATGACTGCAATCTTAGGTCTAAAAGTTTCAATCCCCATCAATTGAAAACTAGACAGCTCCATAATCAAAGTCTCATCAACTGTAGATTTTGATGCCACATCAGAGGCAGGAAAACCAATATTCCCCGACAGTTTAGCAACCTTACCATCTGCATTTAAAATATCCGCAATCAAGGTTGTTGTTGTCGTTTTACCATTAGTCCCTGTAATCCCAACAATCGGTGACTCAGAAATCAAAAACGCCAGCTCAACTTCTGTAATAATCGGAATTTTCAAAGCAGTCGCCCGCTCAACCATTGCATTATCGTAAGGAATACCAGGATTTTTAACCATGACCGAAAAATCTTCTTCCAACAAATCAAGTGGATGACCGCCCGTCACCACTTTGATGCCTTCGGCTAATAAATCTTGGGCTGCCGGATTTTCATCGAAAGGTTTACCGTCATTTACCGTGACAATTGCCCCTAGCTGATTGAGCACACGCGCCGCAGACTCTCCAGATTTAGCCAAACCCAGAACCAATACTTTTTTATTTTCAAAATTTGTGATTGTTTTCATGATTGTTTTCCTTATTTAATCCGATTTTCTCATCCGAATCTTGTCTTCATATCCTTTAATTCTACCGTTTTTATCACAATTTTTCAATACTCAGTCATGCGTCCGTCAGCTCGCTCATGATACCAATAAAAAAACGCTTAAACTTTGAACCCTTTAAAATATACCGAGATATACCTAAAAAAGCCATCTTTTAAGTGTTTTATTTGTGTGGTTGTGTGTGGTTACTTCTATATATTAAGTTTTGTTTAAATTTTGATGACTCTTGCCATCATTTCATACTAAGTGCGTAAGTTTGTAAGTATAAATAGTAGACTAAATTGCCTTAAATGGCATCTGCATCCTCCTCTCCCGTGCGAATGCGAATGACATTTTCAACTGGAAGGACAAAGATTTTACCATCCCCAACTTCACCTGTCTGAGTCGTTTCACGAATGACTTCAATTAATTTAGAGACACGTTCTTCAACCGTTACAATCTCAATCTTGATTTTAGCTAATAAAGTCGTGTTCAATTTTTGACCTCGAACATACTCAACAAATCCTTTTTGGTTACCATATCCCAAGACCTGCGTGACTGTCATGCCCTTTGCCAAATCATTTTTGACTAAGGCGTCTTTTAGGTCTTCTAATTTTTCAGTGCGAATAATCGCCTCTACTTTTTTCATTGCTTTATTCTCCTACATTATTTGTACGTTGGTATCTGCGGTTTAACTCTATTTTATTTTCCTTCCGATTAATAAACCTTCTAAACAATAACCTAAATTCAGAGTTTAGCTATCCAATCCCATAAATGTCGGATAGGCAGTTTCATCATGTTCACTATCATCTAACCCGATAGCTTCTTCTCGGTCACTAACACGAATCGCCATAAACAGTGAAATGGCCTTAATGATGATAAAGGTCGCAATGGCACTAAATACAATCGTGAACAAGATGGCTTCAAGTTGCGCAAGGAGCAATTTGCCTGAGCCGTAAACGAGCCCTGCATAACCTTTTTCTAAAGCAAGTGAAGGTACGGTGAAAATTCCTGTTACGATGCCACCAAATATACCGCCAACACCATGCGCCCCAAACGCATCCAAGGCATCATCATAGCCAAATTTATGCTTGATAACTGAGATGAAGTAATAAGAAATTGGCGATACGAGCGCCCCAATCAAGATAGACGACCAGAGTGACACGAAACCTGCACCTGGTGTAATGGCAACGAGACCTACAACTAAACCAGTTGATGCGCCAACCAAAGTGGGTTTACCAATCGTGATTTTCTCAACCAATACCCATGATAGCATAGCTGCCGCTGCTGCGGTGTTTGTTGTCATTAAAGCGTGAACAGCAAGACCGTTAGCCGCGAGCGCTGAGCCAGCATTGAAACCAAACCAGCCAAACCAGAGTAGCCCAGCACCTAGCAAGACAAAGGGAATGTTATGCGGCCGATATTCTAATCTCGCATAATCACGACGTCGGCCCAAGACAAGTGCTAAAACTAAGGCGCTGACACCTGACGAAATATGAACGACATTACCACCCGCAAAGTCAATCGAATGGATTTTGGCTAAGAATCCGCCACCCCAAACCATATGCGCCAAAGGATAGTAAACAATTACTAACCAGAAAGCCATGAAAATCACGAGTGGTGTAAACCGCATCCGTCCGACCACCGAGCCTGTTAAAATCGCTACCGTGATAATCGAAAACATCATTTGAAAACCACCAAATAGACCATCGGGAATTTCTAGTCCATGCAAAGTGTTGTTAGAAGAACTCACACCGTCGAAAAAGACATGAGATAAGTTACCAATCCAAGTACCATCACCTGAAAACGATAAACTATAACCAATCACTACCCAAAGAATAGAGGCTATTCCTAGTGGTATTACGGCCATTAGCATCGTGTTAATCACGTTCTTACGCCGCTCTAAACCACCGTAGAAAAATGCAAGCGCTGGTGTCATGAGGAAAACCAGAGCTGCACAAATAATGATAAATGCAATACTTCCTGAGTTCATAGATATCTCCTATAATCATATCAAAAGATGAGCATTAGCCCAATAAGCGTTTCCGATGTAAGGTTTTCTAACATCTACTATGCTACATATTCTAGCACAGAATAAAGGAGTTGTAAATAGGAAATATTCAAAAAATTCAAATAAAATTTTAAAGCAAGAAAAAAACGCTGCAACTGCAACGTTTCTCTTATTTTATAAGTTATAAAGCGACTCAGCTTTTGGCAAGACAAGCGTAAAGGTCGAACCTTCACCAAGCTCCGATTTAACAGAGACAGAGCCATGATACATTTGGGCGATATTCGCAATAATTGACAGCCCTAAACCTGTTCCGCCAATCTCACGATTTCTAGCCTTATCAGCTCGGAAAAAGCGCTCAAACACATGTGCTTGGTCCTCTTCACAAATCCCCATCCCTCTATCTGATACTGAAGTGATGATGTTTCTATCATCTTCAGACAAGGTGACTTTAACATAACTTTGCCCCGCTCCAGAATACTTAATCGCATTATCAATTAAAATAGTAAGCGCTTGAACATAGTGATTCTTGTAGATTTGAGCTTTGGCATGTGGCTCTAAATTTGCCTCAAAAGCAAAACTGCAGGTTTGATGAATCATTTCCATATTATTCATCAAATCAGTTACGCTGCCAACAACTTCAGTTTCTTCTGTTTGAAATTCATCTGATTGTTTTAAGCGAGTAATATCAAGCATATCCTGAATCATACTTGACATTTTTTTAATCTCTTGCCTAGATGCCTCTAGGGACTCTTTTAACTGTTCCGGGTCATCCTTACCCCAACGCAATAATAGGTTGACGTGACCATCTAGTACAGCAAGTGGGGCCCGCAACTCATGACTCACATCAGAAACAAATCGTTCTTGCCCTTCAATATAATCATGTGTTTTATACATCATTTTATTGAAGACATCTGCAAGTTCTTCAATTTCATCTCCAGAGTTAATTTCAACTTTCTTAAATTCACTTGAAGGTGAATGCGTCACACGTTTCATAGCGGCGCGTAATTTAGATAGGGGTTTTAAGAAGTGATTTGAGACAAAGTAACCGATGAAATTGGCAAGGAACATGGCGACAATCTCAAGTGCAATCAAGATGAACAGGAGTTTATTACGGATATTATAGTAAAATCCTAGATTATTAAAGGACTGCAAATACCCGACAACTTTGCCTGTTTTTTTAGACTTGATCTCTCGTGTTGTAATATAGCCAGACTTACCACCTATTGTCACAATAACTGGTGCAGTCGATTTTTTATTGGCTAGTGGTAAACTCGAAGTTTGTGTGGTAAAAATCATTTGTCCTGTGACATCATATACTTGAAATGAGCGCCAGCCAACACCTGGAATACCGACTTCTTCAGCAGACTTAATCACATGACCATCTTCATCATAGAGGGTCGCAAGAACACCTGGTTCTTGATACCCTAAATATTGATAGATATTATCTGGTGTTAAAGCGTCGTCACTATTTTCTAGTTTTTCTGCAAGGTCATCAACAACATTGATAAGACCGTCTTTCTCACCGTCCAAAAAGTAGAGGACTGAGGTTTGATACGATATGGTCACAAATGTTGTAAAAACCAAGAAACAAAAAAGCATATTTGCAAAGGACCACTTGAGCATTATACTACGTTTTTTGGGTTGCTTTTTTTTAGATGGCAAAGTCTCCATTACCTTCCCCTAAATCTTTATGGCATTTTTTCATCATAGCTGAAATATTCCATTAGCACATTGTCTTATTTTCTCGGAACATTAGAGCCAACTATATTATATCCCTAACAATTTCGACATCTTTAATCTTTCAGATATTGAAACAGCTTAAAAAACTATCTTGAGCGAGGCATATTTCTCACCCAAAATTAATTGACACGCCTTGCACTAGCTCAGAGATGTCTATGTAAATTGATAAGCTGACGAATGTCAACTTATCAATGATATAGGCATTCAAGCCCTAAACCAAAATCTTGTGTTTTGTTTGTCCGCTTAAAAGCTATAAAATTATGACATCTTGCTTAGTTATTTTCACGTAACATGTAACCCAAGCCACGAACAGTTTGGATGTATGAATCTTTTCCTTTTTGGTCAAGTTTGTTACGAAGGTAACGAATGTAAACATCCACAACGTTTGTTTCTGTTCCTTCTTCATATCCCCAAACATTTTGAACCAATTGTTCACGTGTCACAACGTCGTTAACGTTTTTCATCAATGTTGTTAACAAATCGTATTCGCGTTTTGTCAAATCGATGATTTCTTCACCACGTTGTACTTGACGGTTTTTCTTGTTGATGATTAAATCACGGAAAGTTGTACCGTCAGTTTTCTTACGTTTTTGGACTTCACGATCTTGACGACGGAAGTTAGCACGAAGACGCGCTAGCAATTCTTCAATCGCGAAAGGTTTCGTGATATAGTCGTCTGCACCAATATCAAGACCAGCGACTTTATCCATTGTACTATCACGGGCTGTCATGATTGTAATTGGTGTTTGTTTTTCATTGCGCAAGCGACGGGCTACTTCGAAACCGTCTAATTCAGGCAACATCAAATCCAAAAGAATCATGTCCCATTCTTGGGTCATAGCAGCCTCAAGACCGCTACGGCCATCGTGGCGTGTTTCTACGCTGTAACCTTCGTGTTCAAGCTCAAGTGATACGAAACGCGCAAGTTGTTTTTCATCTTCAATGATTAGAATTTTTTTTCCCATTTTAAATTTTCTCTTTTCTATTTGAATTCAGATTTAAGTTAGTTAGAAAGCAAGGCTTTTTGCCTAGTTAGATAATTGACTTATTTTTCGTCATACCATGAATAGTGGAAAATACCAGGTTTATCTTTGCGTTCATAAGTGTGCGCACCAAAGTAATCACGTTGTGCTTGGATTAGGTTGGCAGGCAAGTTTTCAGAGCGATAGCTGTCAAAATAAGCAATCGCACTTGAGAAGGTTGGTACAGGTACACCTGCTTGAACAGCAAGTGCCACAACATCACGTACCGCACCTTGATATTTAGCAGTAATGTCAATGAAGTAT
Organism: Pseudolactococcus laudensis; assembly: GCF_013449735.1. Taxonomy (GTDB): domain Bacteria; phylum Bacillota; class Bacilli; order Lactobacillales; family Streptococcaceae; genus Pseudolactococcus; species Pseudolactococcus laudensis. The sequence goes on along the minus strand of NZ_JACBNY010000019.1, from coordinate 2,452 downwards.
TCATCCAACAAAAGGTTAGCTAAATCTTCATCACGGCCATAAGCATCTGTGATTTTTTGTAAGAAACGAGCACGGATGATACATCCTGCACGCCAGATAGCAGCAATTTCACCAAATGGTAAATCCCAGTTATTTTCTTTAGAGGCAACACGCAACTGTGCAAACCCTTGGGCATAAGACATGATTTTTGAGAAGTAAAGCGCTTGACGAATTTTTTCAATCAATTCTGCTTTATCGCCTTCAAACTTAAAGTCTGGTGCTGATAAGATTTTACTTGCTGCAACACGCTCTTCTTTATAAGCTGAGATATAACGTGCAAAAACTGACTCTGTAATCAATGGTAGTGGCACACCTGAATCAAGCGCTGATTGACTTGTCCATTTACCAGTCCCTTTGTTACCAGCAGCATCTAAGATGTAGTCAACGATTGGGCCATCTTGACCTTGGTCATCTTGATGTGTCAAGATATCTGTTGTGATTTCGATAAGGTAGCTGTCTAGCTCGCCTTTGTTCCATTCAGCAAAAACTGATTGCATCTCAGTTGCACTGAGACCTAGCAATCTTTGCATAAGGTCATAAGACTCAGCGATTAACTGCATATCACCATATTCAATGCCGTTATGGACCATTTTCACATAGTGACCTGCACCCGCAGGGCCAATGTAAGTGACACATGGTTTGCCATCTTCTGGCGCTTTAGCTGAAATTTCTTCTAAAACGTCTTTGACAAGTTCGTAGGCCTCTTTTTGACCGCCAGGCATGATTGAAGGTCCTTCAAGCGCACCTTTTTCACCACCTGAAACACCTGTACCGATAAAGTTAATACCTGAATTTGCTAATTCAGCATTACGACGTTCTGTATCTTTATAGAAGGTATTCCCACCATCAATCAGAATGTCACCCTTGTCCAAATGTGGCAAGAGATTTTGAATCGTTGCATCTGTTCCTGGTCCAGCTTGAACCATCAACATAATGCGACGTGGTTTCTCAATCGAGTTTACAAATGACGCAATATCATAGCTCGGCACAAAATTTTTGTCTGGATGTGATGCCATCACATCTTCTGTTTTTTCTTTTGAGCGATTGAAAATTGCGACTGTGTAGCCACGTGACTCAATGTTGAGCGCTAGGTTGCGTCCCATCACTGCCATGCCGACCACACCAAAGTTTGCTTGTGTCATTGAACATTCTCCTATCGAATCTTACAAATTTTATACTTTATAATAATTAATTATAATATAATTTTAATATATTTTCAACCCTAAAAGTCTGAAATTCTAACTTTTTATCACAAAAAATTTTATCGCCTACAAAATGCTAGTTAGACAGCAAAAAAAGCCCTGAGTATCGGGCTTATTTCTTGTTTTTAAAAGCAACGTTGCTTATTCGAATAGACCATCGAGTTGAGAAAAAGGTGATTTTTTCTCAACTTCTGCATTTTCTTGAGCTTGCATTGCTAAATAATCTTCTTCTGACAGGACTTGCCAAGACGAGCCTGACGGCATGTCTTCCGAGCGCTTTTCTTCTTCCGTCAAGACGCGCATAGGGATTTCTAGCAGGATATTATCCGCTACGGACTCGCCCAAATCAATGACATCTTTGTCAAGAACAAAGAACATGTCCGCATCTAAATCTGATTTATGCGCATCAAAATACTCTTGTGTCGTGAAAATTTCCGACACGTTAAAGGTCATCGGTACATCAACCGGTATCAAGCTCCGACACGACGGCATGGTTAAGGTATAGTCAGCAGCAAAATTCAGGCAGTATATACCGCCATCTGCATCGACACGTCCTCTAACCGCCACGGTAGACACATCTAAAATTTCTGGCTCACGCGCGGTCAATTCTTGCGTTAAGTCAAAGGCTACATCAAATTCCACTGCGTGTTTTTTGTTTAATTCTTGTAACGACCATTTCATCTAGTTATTCTCCTTGATAATATTGTATCTCTTCATTCTCAAAAATGCTATCAATTAATCTCTATTTTTTCTCCGTTTTTAAACGGCCTTATTCATGTTTTTTTCCGACTTCTCTTCCTAGTTATTATACCATACCTTATGCTCTGATGATTCGTCATATTTTTCTCCAATTTAAGGAAAAAAATACCTTTCATTTAAGCGCACCGACTTGACAAACTAAAGCCCCTAAAACAACACACTCTTGAACTCAGTTCACGACATCTTTTTCAGAATAATTATTGTATAATAATAAAAAAAGACCGATAAAAACTCAGGAGTGGATAAGCTATGACGATAATTGACATGAAAAACGTTGATTTTGTTAGAAATCAGCAAGACATCTTAAAGGGCACCTATAAAAACTTATGAAAAGAGGTATAATAGATTAAAAATAAGCTAACGAGGTATTGAAGATGAATTTATTTGGAGATAGCGACTATCTTGAAAAATTAAGTTTAAAAGGAGACCCTCTTGAGCGGCTAGAAAAAGTG
>NZ_JACBNY010000018.1 GCF_013449735.1 Pseudolactococcus laudensis | reverse complement strand
AGATAGATTGTATAAGCGTTGTAAAATTAGAATTTTCAACATCAAAACAAGGTCATAGGGCGGTCTACCACCATGAGATTTGTTTTTTAAATCATACTTAAAAATCCGGTTAAGAGTTGGGCGAAAATACTCGAAATCAACCACTTTTTCTAGCCGCTCAAGAGGGTCTCCTTTTGAACTTAATTTTTCAAGATAGTCGCTATCTCCAAATAAATTCATCTTCAATACCTCGTTAGCTTATTTTTAATCTATTATACCTCTTTTCATAAGTTTTTAGAGGTACCCTATATAGTTTCATAATTTAATGTCAACTAATTCGTTACAAAAAAAAAACAATCAGAATACTATATTCTAATTGTTTTTTTAATGCTACTTTTCATATACGCGTTTCGCTAAAGCAAAATTTCCTACTGTTGCTGAGGCATTGTTAGCAATACTTGGCACTTGTAAATAATCCGTCAACTCAGGTACTGTGACATAGTCATTTAGAAGTTCTGCAAATTGTTTACGGACACGCGCCATCATATGTTCTTGTGCCATGACGCCACCACCAAAAATAATTTTTTCAGGACGAAGTGTCAAAGTCGTAGAAACAGCAGCTTGCGCAATGTAATAAGCTTGAATATCCCAAACATTTGACTCGAGTTCAATATTTTCACCTCTAATACCAGTTCGAGCTTCAAGTGACGGACCTGCTGCAACACCTTCTAAACAGTCACCATGATAAGGACAGACACCAGCAAAATCTAAATCATCTGGATGACGTTTAACAAACATATGTCCCATTTCAGCATGTGAAATACCACCGATAAATTCACCATCTTGAATCGCACCCGCACCGATGCCAGTACCGATAGTAAAATAAACCAAGCTTTTAAGTGACGGTTCAAGTAACTGCTCACCATATGCTGACGAATTAACATCGGTCGTAAAGTACATCGGTAAATCAAGCTGTGCTTTCAAGAATCCAATCAAATCAAAATTAGCCCAGTGTGGTTTAGGCGTTGTCGTCACAAGTCCATAAGTTTCTGATGCCTCATCAATATCAATCGGTCCAAAACTACCAATCGCAATTGATACAAGCGATGAACCAAACTGTTTAAAGAAATCGACTGCTTGCTGCAGGGTTTTCACTGGTTCTTCTGTTGGAAAAGTGGTACTTTCAAGAATCATAAATGCTTCATTCCCGACTGCGCAGACAAATTTTGTACCACCTGCTTCAATACTACCAAATAATTTACTCATTTTGACCATCATTGAGTTGCCTAACAACTCGTCCTTTCTTTTCTGAACGTCATGTTCCTGTAAACGTTTTCTACTATTTTATCATAATTCCAAATAAATAACCGATATAATCGGTTATTTTAACTTTATTTTGTTACAGGTGCAGTTGTTTGAATAACAGCCTGACCAACTGTAACCGTTTGGTTATCAATCCCTTGAACTTCTGCAAATGACATGGTATTTGTCACAATGATCATCACCGTCGCTTCATAGCCAGCGGCTTTAATTTTACTAATATCAAAAGTACCTAGTAAATCACCTTTTTTCACGACTTGACCTTGTTTGACTTGTGTTGAGAATCCTTCACCTGCCATTTGTACCGTATCAATCCCAATATGAAGTAAAACTTCTGCGCCATTATTAGTCAAAAGACCATAAGCGTGTTTACTGTCATTTGTGACTGTCAATGTTCCGTCTGCTGGAGCGTAAATTTCACCTATCGTTGGTTCAATCGCAATCCCTTTTCCCATTAGTTCTGATGAGAATACTTGGTCTTTCGTTTCAGAAAGTTGAATAGCTTGACCAGTTACTGGGGCATAAAGTGCCTCATCTGAAACGCCTTCAGAAGTTTTAACGATATTAATCTCCTGAGCTGTTGTTCCTGTTGATGCGACATTCGCAGGGACATCCATGCGTCCTCGACCATAGACGTAAGTCGCAAGAAAAGCAAGGACAAAGCTGACTACAATCCCGAGCATGAACATTGGAATGCTAGCTGGCTTGATCGCAATAAAGCCAATGATTCCCGCAGGTCCAAGCGATACCCCACGCACGCCTGCAAATCCCATGATAGTAGAGGCAATACCAGCAGCACCTAGACCGATAAAGAATGGAAATTTAAGTTTGAGGTTGACACCAAACATTGCTGGCTCAGTAATCCCTAGCATCGCTGAGAAGGCTGATGAAGATGCGAGACCTTTTTGTTTTTCTTTTTTCGTCAAGAAGAAGATGGCAAATGTTGCAGCACCCTGAGCAACGTTTGCTGCAGCGGCGATAGGGAAGATGAAGTCACCCCCTGTTTTTGCAATATCAGCAAGAAGAGAAGTTTCAATCGCTGGAAATGATTGGTGTAAACCAGTCAGCACAATCGCTGAGTAGCCCAAACCAAAGATACCATAACCAACCCCACCAAGGGTATTGACCAACCAAACGAGACCGTCAGTCATACCATTTGAGACTGTTCGTAAAACAGGACCTACCACAGCAAAAGTTACAAAACCAGTGATAATAACGGCTAACATTGGGGTAAAAGTGAAGTCAATCGCATTTTTTAAATGTTTATGGAAGAATTTCTCAAGTGTTGCCAAAATCCAAGCCACACCAATGACTGGCAATACTTGACCTTGATAACCCGCTTGTGCGATTTGGAAACCAAAGACATCCCAGTAAGGCATTTTGTTTGTCGCAATCGCTTCTGCTACGCCGTAGCCGTTGACAAGGCTAGGCATGACTAACATCATCCCTGCTGCTGCCCCTAGATATGGATTCCCACCAAAACGTTTAGTGGCAGAAAATCCGATAAGAATAGGCAAGAAGGCAAAAGGTGCTGATGCCATGAGATTGACAATCTCAGCAAATCCCTTAATTCCCGGTACCATTTCAACAATAGATTGAGGTCCAAAGAGTCCTTGACCTGTCAAGACATTGTTCAAGGCCATTAAGAGACCACCTGCTACCAAGGCAGGGATCAGTGGTACGAAAATGTCTGACAGGATTTTAATCAGTTTCATAATTGGATTTGTTTCAGTGTCGGCGACGTCTTTCAGTTCATCTTTCGACACCTCCCCAACACCTGTAATGGCAACCAACTCTTTATAGACAGTATTAACATCGCCAGGTCCGACAATGATTTGATACTGACCATTGGCTTCAAATGTGCCTTTCAAGTCTGCATCGTCATCAAGCGCTGCTTGATCAATCTTAGCTGTATCTTTAACAACTAAACGCAAACGTGTGGCACAGTGGGCTGCCGCGATGAGGTTGTCTTCGCCAAGTGCTGCCGCAACTCGTTTTGCTACTTCTTTGTGATCCATAGGAATTCCCCTTCAAATTGTTCGCATGGTCTTTTCGAGTGATTGCTGTTCAAAGCTATCAACTAAAAGTCAATGGTCACCTAAAATAATTTCAATACGACATCAAATTATTAAACGTTTGACACCGTTTACATTTTAAATTATAACTTGTTCTAAAAATATTGTCAAGCGTTTGACATAGAAATTTTTTTACTTTATAATTTGACTATGATGACTAAAACAGATTATACAAAACCCTGGACTTCTGCAGAGCGTTATCGCCCCTATGCAGACTACTCTGCTGATTACGCAACAGCGCTCACAACTGCTGTCGATACTTCAGCTTATAAAAATACCTACCATATCCAACCCAAAACAGGACTCCTTAATGATCCTAATGGTTTCTCTTTCTTCAATGGTAAATATCATTTATTTTACCAAGTCTTTCCCTATGGTCCGGTTCACGGCATTAAATCTTGGGCACTCATGACATCACCCGACTTGATTCATTGGACAGATGAAGGGCTTAAACTCTTCCCTGATACCATTTTTGATTCACACGGTGCTTATTCTGGCTCTGCCTTGCCACTTTCTGAAAAAGAGCTCTTCCTATTCTACACTGGCAACACGCGCGGCGAAAATAATTCTCGGGACGCTTATCAAAATGGTGCCATTTACACACAAACAGGCGACATCCATAAATTTGATGCCCCACTACTTAGAACACCAGAAGGCTATACTGATCATTTCCGTGACCCAATGATCTTTGATACACATGGTCATAAATTTGCGATCATCGGCGCACAAACGTGCGAAGAAAAAGGAACAGTCGTCTTAGCTCAGGCAACTAACGACAGTTTAACCGCTTGGGATTACAAAGGACAACTCCAGTTTGCCCAAGAGGAAATGGGCTATATGATTGAATGCCCTAATCTTGTCTTTATTGACAAAAAACCAGTTCTCCTATTTTGCCCACAAGGTCTTGACAAGTCTATCGCTGACTACGATAATGTCTTTCCAAATATGTATGTTATTGCGGATGATTTTGATGTCGAATCTGCTACGCTAACACAGGCAGGAAAACTTCATAATCTAGATGATGGCTTTGAAGTCTATGCGACCCAAGCTTTCAACGCCCCTGATGGTCGAGTGCTTGCCTCTTCTTGGTTAGGCTTACCTGATCTGGATGTGCCATCACAAGCTGACGGTTGGCAGGGTATGCTCAGTCTAGTTAAAGAGTTAACCCTCAAAAATGGTCAACTTTACCAATATCCAGTTGTAGAGACTATATCATTACGCCACGAAAAACAAAACATTACGCTGTCAGAAGTTGCCACTACCATTGACAGTAATAGTTATGAACTTGAAATTGAGCTTAGACAAGATGAAGAAAATGAACTCTATCTTTTTGCAAATGATGATAATTCTTCTCATGTTTCGCTCAAAATAGATGTGAAAAATGGTAAAATAGAACTTAATAGAGCAAATCTTCCTGTTAGCTGGTCTGAAAATTATGGTGTGACGCGTTCGACGCAGTTCACACCTGGCAAGGCGAAACTTAATATCTTTGCGGATACATCGTCACTTGAAATTTTTGTTAACGATGGTGAAAAGGTCATGTCTAGCCGTATCTTCACAGTGCCAGAAAACACTTATTTGTTCGCCAAAAACAGCTTACCTGCTACTATCTGGCAACTAAAAAAATAAGGATAAATTGAGTATTTCATGCTCAATCAAGTAAATTTATGGCAAATTTAAACGATGTCGCAAAAATTGCTGGCGTCACTCCCACAACTGTTTCTCGCGTGATTAATATGCGAGGGTCTTTATCTCAAAAAACGATTGACCGTGTTCATGCGGCTATGCGGGAATTGAACTATCAACCCAACGCCATGGCACGCTCACTACAAGGTAAAAAATCCCAGCTGATTGGGTTAATCTTTCCTTCTGTTGCTTATCCTTTTTATGGCGAAATCATTCATGCAATTGAGTCCAAACTCTTTGCTCGGGGCTACAAGGCGATTTTATGCGACAGTGAGAACGATCCTGTAAAAGAACGCGCCTACCTGAGCATGCTCATGGCCAATCAGGTTGATGGCATCATTACCAGTTCTCATAACAAAGAAATTCATGAATATGAAAATGATAATCTAGCCATTGTTGCTTTCGACCGTTATTTGGCGGATGGCATCCCTATTGTTTCTTCTGATAATTTGGCAGGTGGTAAACTTGCAACCGAATATCTTTATGAGCAAGGCTGCCGCAAAATTGCTATGGTCGCAGGTGTCTCTGATACCATTAGCCCAACAGAAAATCGACGATTGGGCTATCAAACCATGATGGCAGAACGACACCTCACACCACTGATTCATTATCTCCCAAGAGAAAGTGACCTTAATCAAAAACGTCAGAGCATTCACCAGTTTTTAGTTGAGCAACAACCTGACGGCATTTTTTGTTCAGATGATTTGACCGCTGTCATTGTTCAGAATCTTGCAACCACTGGTCATTTAGATAATCTCAAAGTTGTCGGTTACGATGGCACACAGGTTATCCAGAGTTTCATGCCAAGTTTATCAACCATTGTACAGCCTATTGACGATTTAGCAGAACTTATGGTTAAGATTCTAATTCAAAAAATTGAGGATAAACAGTTTACACCTCAAGCTAACTACGTCCTACCAGTGACATTGAAAAAATAATCTATGAACACTTTCGATTAACATCAGAGATAGTTCGTAGCCCATTTCTGTGTCATTTTATAAAGAATGTAAAGCATCATAATCAATTTTGAGAAACAATTCGAGATTGGTCGAATAATCCTCATTTTCGTGCGAAATCGGTAATCTTTCTGAGAAACAATACGAAATTCGTCGAATAATCTTCATTTTCGTGCGAAATCGGTAATCTTTCTGAGAAACAATACGAAATTCGTCGGATAATCCTCATTTTCGTGCGAAATCGGTAATCTTTCTGGAAAACAATTCGAAATTCGTCGAATAATCTTCATTCTCGCACGAAATCGGAAAAATGCTATTTCTATTGAAAAACAGCTAAATCAAGTTTACAGAAAATAGTTTAGAATTATTGATAAATTGCTGATTGAAAAAAGTCGAACTAACAATCAAATTGATTGTTAGTTCGACTTTTTATTTATCTAGACCTTTTATCTCAGATTACTATTTTTATTTTAAAGACTCTAATCTGACCATTCTTCTCTCAAGATACCATACTTAACCGAATCCCAATATTGATTTTGCCAAAAACGAACCTTGCGAACCCTGCCTTCTTCAGTCATACCAATTTTTTGACCAAGCCGAATCATCCCTAGATTACCCGACCAAGTTGTAAAACCAATATGTGGTAGGTCATTCATTTCAAATAAATGATTGATCCAAATTTTCATAGCACGCGTTCCAATATTTTTGCCCCAGATACCTTCATCATATAAAACGATGCCAATTTCCAGCCACTTTTGTAATTCACCATCTTCATAATAAGCAGAAACAATGCCTATCAATTGCTCGTGAACAAAAACGCCATAACGAAAATCATTGTCAAGATAGTTGATAGATAATTGCTGAAATTCCTCCCATGTGTAGACAGGATCATTAAAATATGGCCCATTCCACCTCATCCATTCGGGGTCCTTTTGACCGTAAGCGATATGCCATAAGGGCAAGAGGTCATCGACATTTAATTTTCTTAAGCTAATCTCATCACTACTTAGTTTTGTAATCACGCAACTCCTATCTCTGATAAAATTCTCAGCTCATTTTCTCTTAAATATCGAATATCTGCTTCGTATTTTTCAATATTGCCTTGCTCAATATCATTTTGAAAATTTTCTTCACCTTTCGCTGCTGACGATATCATAAATTGAATCAAAAGTTGCAATCGCTCAATCATACAAGAAATAACTTTTGGATAGCTCTCTTTTTCTAAACCGTAAGCTTGTAAAAAGCGTTGTAATCGCGAGCACTTCCCTTTGAAATCAAGTTGAAACTCTTCTGAATATACTGGTACCCAACGATAAGCACCATAGACAACATCCCAAAGTCGTGTACCAGGACATAAGGTATCAAAATCAATCAATCCAGTAGCTAGACCATTTCTCGTTGTCACATTATAAGGCGCAAAATCATTATGACACATTACTTCTTGTGACATATGGCATTTGAACAGCCATTTTTCATTACCTGTCAATTGAGATAAGTAATCAGCACTCACATCATGAAATTTTCTCAAAAGATTCGCAGCAGAATCAATAGATGTGTCTGATAATAATTGGTTAGGAAGTGGATAATCGAAGACTTCTCCAGCTAAAAATGACACCATTTCATTTCCATTATCATCGATACCCATTGGCTTGGGGACAAAAGATACTTGTTTTTCAACCGTCATATAGGTCAAAAAACGTTGCACATCAGTTGTCCAAGGTTTGACTGGTCGTGTAACCTTTTCAGAGTTACTACAATTTCTTTACGACCCTTGGCACTTTTTTCATTTATCATAAATGACTTCCTGTCATAATTAATTGATTTTATATTAAACAACAACTACTCATGATTGCCGAATCAATCAATTCTCTCTAAATTAGGTTTGCGATATTCACCAATGACGAGTGGTGTCCGCTCGACTAGCACTTCACTGAACTCGAGGCCGAACCATTTGGCTGGCGTGACGGTTATCTGACGAATAGCAAATTTTGTTTGCATGATAAATCGTGACCAATTTGATAATTCACCTGCGTGAGAGAGTTCTTCATTGAGTAAAACAAATCTGAAGTCACCGACTTCACGGTTTTCAGAGATTGAGTAAGTTTGTACTTGCTTTTTAATTTCACCCGTTGCCATTAATTCTGCTACAATTTGTCGGAGATAAACGTTGACTTCTTGACTAACTCTAAAGCCTAGGTGCAACTTAACAAGCACAACATAATCTGTTCCAAGTGTGTCGATTTCATATTGTTTCGTAAATGGTTCGTCCGTAACTGAGACGTTGACAAACCAATATACATGCGCACGTTTCGGATTCTTGTCTAAAATAGAATATAGAATAGGTGCATCAATTTCATCTGCCTCCATATATTTCGTCAAATAAACAACATTTGTTTGTAAGATAGGCAGTGAACGGTCATTTCTCAAATGGTCAAGTTGAGATAGATAATTTTTAACAGGTAAATGTTCAACCAAGCCGTCAGTAATCTGGCTCCCCTTATACCAAATATACATAATCATAATGATCGCAAGCGCAATCAGAACCGCAACATATCCACCATGCACAAACTTATCCAAGCTTGATAGCAAGAAGACAATTTCAATACCTGCAAAGAAAAGCGGTACGGCAATAGCAAAGAATGCCTTGGCACGTGTCTTCAGATAAAAATGTAGTAAGAAAGTGGTCATGAGCATCGTCACCGTAATCGACAGGCCATATGCTGCCTCCATTTTAGTAGACGATTGGAAAACAATAACAACGATAGACGTCGTCACCCACAATAAGAAGTTCACAACTGGAATATATTGTTGATTGCGACTCTTGCCGGGATAAAGGACATGCAAGCGTGGCAGAATTTTCAAGCGCATGGCTTCGCTGACAAGTGTGAAAGAACCCGTGATTAAGGCCTGAGATGCGATAATCGCAGCCAACGTCGCAAAGAGCACTGCCAAAGGCATCAAAGGATCCGCAATCATTTGGAAAAATGGATTCATCTCTTTGAATTGATGAATATCAGTTGATAAGAGATAAGCAACTTGACCAAAGTAATTGATAATCAGACTGATTTTAACATAAGGCCAACTCAAATGAATATTGGATTTTCCCACATGACCTAAATCACTATACAGAGCTTCCGCTCCTGTTGTGGCAAGAAAAACATTACCTAGAATGAATAAGCCCAAGTGATTGTCAGGACTAAATAATAGCTTAATACCATAAACTGGATTTAAGGCTCTCAGTACTGACAAGTCTTGTAGTAAGTTAGCAAACCCTGAAACCAAAAGGAAAGTAAACCAGAGAAACATAATTGGTCCAAATAGTTTGCCGACTGTATCCGTTCCGAAACGCTGAAAACTAAAGAGAATTAATAAAATGACTAAAGTGATGATCACAATTATATCTTGTGAATAACCAAAAACTTCTGTAAAAATCGGTAGCGTCCGTAAACCTTCTATCGCACTGGTTACAGTCACTGCAGGTGTTAAGACACCGTCCGCAAGTAAAGCCGCACCACCAATAATAGCTGGAATAATTAAAAATTTCCCCATAGGCCGAACAAGCGCGTAAAGTGAAAAAATACCGCCTTCGCCTTTATTATCTGCATTCAGCGCAATCATAACATATTTTACTGTTGTCAGTAAGGTAATCGTCCAAAAAATCAAGGACACGCTACCAATTAAAAAATCTTCATTAATTTCGCCATGGTTACCTGCTATCAGCCCCTTCATTACATAAAGCGGACTGGTTCCGATGTCACCGTAGACAATCCCCATTGCAATCAAGAGGCCAGCTGCTGACCATTTCTTATTTAACTTCTTCATTCTAAAATACCCCTCCTGGGAATTTTTAGGCGCAAAAAAAACCTAAATGTCCCAATCATTTCTGTTGAAATATAGAACACCTAAGTCTTGCCATTTAAGGATAAACCAGTGGTCGGAATGCTTATTAGATTTAAGCACCTTACCACAGACATGTTGATTTATCCAGTCGTATACGACCTGCTACTCCCTTAAGTCAATAGAGTAATTTTAACAGTATAGTGTGTCAGTGTCAAGAACAAACCACTAATCAAATTAAACTATTTTACACTATTTTATAAACCAATCCGCTCAAAGACTTCGTCCACTCGACTAGCATAGTAAGTTGGGTCAAATAACTCATCAATTTCTGCCTCAGTCAAGACTGACATGACTTGTTCGTCAGACAAAAGTTGCGGTTTAAAGTCTACTTGATTGTCCCATGAGTAAGCTGTTTTTGGCTGAACCAAATCATACGCCGTTTCACGTGTCATCCCTTTTTCGATGAGTTTCAACATCACACGTTGGCTGTAAATCAAACCAAATGTGCTGTTCATGTTACGAATCATATTTTCAGGGAAAACAGTCAGATTTTTAACAATATTACCAAAACGGTTTAACATATAATTCATCAAGATTGTTGTATCTGGCGTAATAATCCGTTCTGCTGAACTATGTGAAATATCACGTTCATGCCATAAGGCAATATTTTCATAAGCAGTCACCGCATGCCCACGAATCACGCGCGCAAGCCCAGTCATGTTCTCAGAACCAATTGGATTACGTTTGTGTGGCATAGCTGAGCTGCCTTTTTGACCTTTAGCAAAGAATTCCTCTACTTCACGTTGCTCAGATTTTTGCAAACCACGAATTTCAGTCGCCATACGCTCAATAGATGATGCGATAATCGCTAAAGTACTAAAATACTCTGCGTGCAAATCACGTGGTAAAACTTGAGTCGAAATTTCTTGGGCTGTAATACCAAGTTTGTCACAGACATAACGCTCAACGAATGGCGGAATATTAGCAAAGTTACCAACAGCCCCTGAAATTTTACCTGCTTCAACGCCACGCGCAGCATGCTCAAAACGCTCGATATTACGTTTCATCTCAGAGTACCAAGTTGCTAATTTCAAACCAAAGGTTGTTGGTTCAGCATGCACACCATGCGTCCGACCCATCATAATCGTAAATTTATGCTCGCGCGCTTTGTCCGCAATAATTGCTGTAAAACGCTCAAGGTCAGCACGCAATATATCATTAGCTTGTTTAAAGAGATAGCCATAAGCCGTATCCACAACGTCAGTCGACGTCAATCCATAATGGACCCACTTACGTTCTTCACCTAAACTTTCGGATACAGCACGTGTAAAGGCCACCACATCATGACGTGTTTCTTGTTCAATCTCAAGAATCCGATCCACATCAAATGTTGCCTTTTCACGAATCTTCGCAACATCTTCTTTGGGAATTTCACCTAATTCAGCCCAAGCTTCATCAGCTAAAATCTCAACTTCAAGCCAAGCTTGATATTTATTTTCTTCAGTCCAAATGGCCGACATTTCAGGGCGGGAATAACGTTCTAACATCTTTTTATGTTCCTTTTCTCTTATAAACTTATCGCACAGTCATCAGTCAAAACAGTCACATGACCCATTTTGCGATTTTCCTTTGCTTCAATTTTACCATACAAATGCAAATGTGCGCTCGGATTTTCTGTCGCAAAATGTTGTGCGGCAGATAAATCTTGACCTAAAACTTGCAGCATGACAGCAGGTGATAACAACGCTACCTTTGGTAATGGTTCACCCAATATACCACGAATATGTAAATCAAACTGCGAAAAATCACACGCTTCAATTGTCGCATGACCTGAATTATGCGGCCGCGGCGCAATTTCATTAACCAAAATATCATGGTTAGTCACAAACATTTCAACACATAAAGTCCCTGATAATTTCAAAGCCTGAGCAATTTTCAGCGCCATACTTCTCGCTTCTTCTGCCAAATACTTTGAAATTCTCGCAGGCATAATTGTTTTATCTAAAATATTATTCTGATGTAGATTTTCGCAAACTGGAAAAACAGAAAATTCAGTGCCATTACCAGAAATAATGACGGAAATTTCTTTTAAAAAGCTGACAAATTCTTCACTCACACACGGTTGAAGATCTGCAAGATCACGCGCTTCTTCCCAGTCCACAACATTCTCAACAACAACTTGACCATGACCATCATAACCACCTGTTGCCGTTTTGACAACGTGCTTTTTTGATAAATCCAAATCATTCAAGTCTTCTAACGTATTAATGACTGTATAAGGTGCTACTTTCACACCTGCTTTTGTCAAAAATTCTTTTTCAAAAATACGATTTTGAGAAATGCGCAATAAATCTAAACCTTGGGGTATTTTATCTTCGTAAGGTGCTAAAGCATCTGCTGATACATTCTCAAACTCATAGGTCAGAACATCAGAACGTGCGGCTAATTTTGCAATTGCAACAGTATCATCATACTTGGCTACAATTTGTTCAGCTACCTGAGAGGCCGGACAATTCGGATCTGGATCAAGGGTAATAACCTTATGTCCCAAATAAATCGCAGATATAGCCATCATTTGTCCGAGTTGACCGCCTCCGATAATTCCTATCGTTTTCTCTTTAGTCAAGTTCGTCACTACTTTCTATCACAGCTTGTTTTTGATCTTCTCGGAATTTAGTCAAGCGAGCAGCTAAATCCTCGTCAGAAATTGACAAAGTTTGCAGGGCATATAAACCAGCATTCTGTGCGCCAGACTCACCAATTGACATCGTCGCAACAGGTACACCACCCGGCATTTGAGCGATAGACAAAAGTGAATCTAATCCGTTCAAAGCACGTGATTTAACGGGTACACCGATAACTGGCAATGTTGTTTTAGCTGCTACCATACCCGGTAAATGTGCTGCACCGCCAGCACCTGCAATGATAATTTGGATGCCACGTTCACGTGCAGTTTCCGCAAATTCAAACATCAAATCAGGTGTTCTATGTGCAGATACAACTTTCTTTTCATACGCTACACCAAATAAATCGAGAACATCTGCTGCTTTTTTCATGGTCGCCCAGTCGGACTTACTCCCCATAATGATTGCGATTTTAGGTTGTTTAAACATTTGCTTTATCTCCAATATCGTTTCTATAAAAGAGTCCTGTTGTATCTTGTACTTTTAATTGCTTGTATAGGATAGCTTGTGCATCAGATACTTTATTAGCTGATGTCTCTAACAGATAAACACGACCTCCATTTGTCACAAGTTGTCCCGTAGCATCAGCAGTCACGCCTGCATAATAAGTAGTGATGTCTCCAGTCGTTTTCTCAGGAATTTTAACGCCTTTGGTATAATCACCTGGATAGCCTTCTGAGGCAACGACGACGCCTAAAGTGACACCGCCATTGAGCCAAGTGAATTCTGGGATTTTATCTGCAAGTAAATCGCGCATATTAATCGCAAAGTCTGACGTTAGACGTGGCAAAATGACTTGTGTCTCAGGGTCGCCAAAGCGTGCATTAAATTCAATGACCTTAGGACCCTCTGCCGTCAAAATTAGACCTGCGTACAAAATACCTGTATAAGGACGTCCCTCGGTAATCATACCGTTGACAACGGGCTTGATAATCGTCTCAACAGCCGTGTCAACAACTGACTGTGGCAAGTGAGGTACTGGCGAATAAGCACCCATTCCGCCTGTATTTGGACCTTTATCTTGATCATAGGCACGTTTGTGGTCTTGCGCTGTCGGCATCATATAGAATTTATCATTCTTGACAAAAGCAAAGAGTGAAAATTCTTCACCATCAAGAAATTCTTCTACAATGACACGTGACTTGCCAAATTTATTATTTTCTAGAACATCACGTGTGAAATCCAAAGCTTGAGCAACTGTTTCAGCAACGACTACACCTTTACCGAGTGCTAGGCCATCCGCCTTAATAACAATAGGCGCTCCTTTTGATTCAATATAAGCAGCCGCTTGACTGAAATCACTAAAAGTCTTGTGGTCAGCAGTTGGTACTCCATATTGATTCATGATTTGTTTTGCAAAATCTTTTGACCACTCTAGTTCTGCTGCACGTTTGGTTGGACCAAATACAGATAGACCTGCTGTTTCAAAATCATCAACAATTCCAGCCGCCAAAGCATCATCTGGCCCTACAAAAGTAAAGGTAATGTCGTTTGACTTAGCAAAATCAATCAATTCAGCATGTTGGTCAATATTGATAGCAATTGTTTCAATCCCATCCAAAACCATACCGGCATTGCCTGGTGCAGCGTAGACAGCTGTCACTTCAGGACTATCTAGTAATTTTTTAGCAATCGCATGCTCACGCCCACCTGAGCCAATGACAAGTAATTTCAAGATTGTTTTCCTCTTTATGCTCTCTTTTACATTATTTTGTTTCATTCTATCATGATTATGCGCAATATAAGGTAAAATACCAGACAAAAAACCGAAAACCCGCTTAAAATGTTCGGTTTTGATTGGATTTACTACCATAACTTCACAATATTATAGTTAGAAACTCAACCTCTTATATCATACTTGTTCTGTTACAGGAATCTTTTTTAAATTTCAATGCTGAGAGATGTCTATTGGGTTTCTCCATTTTTTTAAAAGCTAAATACTGCTAATAATATTCAAAAAACCGAAATTACAGATAGAATGTTTGATCTTTTATCATATGCGTCTCACCTATCATACTCCATTAAAATATCACGACCATGGCAAACAAGTTTTGCGCCTTCCTGAATTAGATAATGACACCCAGCAGATAAATTATCAACAATATTACCAGGAATGACAAAAACATCCCTACCTTCTTCCAAAGCGCGCTCGCAGGTTATCAAACTTCCTGAACGTGATTTTGCTTCAGTTACTAATACGCCTCGAGACAATCCCGCAATAATTCGATTACGCTCTGGAAAATGATATTTCAAAGGCTTTTCACCTGGACCATATTCTGTCAATAATAATTGATTTTTTGCGATATAGCTTTGCAGCTGAAAGTTTTCACGAGGATAGAAAATATCAAGACCTGTACCAATTACAGCGATTGTCTTGCCACCATTTTTAAGTGCTGCAATATGACTGGCTGTATCAATGCCACGTGCTAAACCGCTGACAACGACAAAATGATTTTGTAGTTCCTTAATAATTTTTTGAACGCTTGCAACACCTTGTTGACTGCAATCTCGACTACCTACAAAACCTAAATTGGCTTGATGGAGTAGGCTTAAATCACCTTGATAAAACAATAAAACGGGTGGATTATATATCTCACGTAATTGTTGGGGATAAACTATATCCTGAATCGAAAATGATGGAAATTTCAAAAATTCTTGTCGTAGAATTTTTAAATCAAGTGAGCGAAATCTTTCCCAAAAAAGTGCAGGATGTTTCATCTCTGACTGACGAATAAAAGCAGGTAAGCAGACTAAAGGATTTTTTTCCTGATAATCTGCAGCTAGAGTTAAAAACTGATGAATCAATAAATTTGACATACCAGCTTTTTTTAAACGATAGATATCGAAATTGGTCATAACATCATCCTTTCACTATCTTATACGAAAAAAAGCTACGATTGCTCGCAGCTTTTATATCATCTATACTTTCATCAAATTATTTCGATTTAATGTAATTGATACCATTGGCCTTAGGCCCTGTTGATTTGCCTAAGAAAATAGCTAGGACTAGAATTGTCAGAACATAAGGGGCAATTTGCAAATAAACACTTGGAATACTTGAAATCACTGGAATTTGTGTGCCAACAACTGATAAACTCTGTGATAGTCCAAAGAACAGACTCGCAAGCATAGCACCAATTGGATTCCATTTACCAAAAATCATGGCTGCCATGGCAATAAAACCTTGACCAGCAATGGTAGACCCACTAAAGTTAACTGAGATTTGTTGGGCAAAAACTGCCCCACCGATGCCACCTAGGACACCCGAAATCATGACGCCGGAGTAACGCATCAAATAGACATTAATGCCAAGCGTATCAGCTGCTTGAGGATGTTCACCGACTGAGCGCAGGCGCAAGCCAAAACGTGTCTTAAATAAGATAAACCATGCGATAAATGACACAATGATAGCAACATAGCCAATCAAAGAAGTTTGTTTAAAAAAGATTTTACCAATGACTGGAATTTTGTTTAAAAGGGGGAAATCCCAATAACCAAAGCTCTGTTGGATGTTATCTGTTTGCCCTTTGCCATAGAAGACTTTGACTAGAAAAACAGCGAGCGCTGGTGCCATGAGGTTGATCACTGTCCCTGAAATAATGTGGTCTGCCCGAAAATTAATCGTTGCTACTGCATGGAGTAAAGAGAAAATCATCCCAATCACACCAGCAAAGAGTAACGCAATCCAAGGCGTTGCTTTACCAAATGTATCTGCAAAAGTCAGATTAAAGACGACAGATGAGAAGGCACCCATAATCATAATACCTTCAAGACCGACGTTGACAATCCCACTACGCTCTGAAAATGTACCACCTAAACTGGTAAAAATCAAAGGTGTCGCATAGATGAGCATAGAAGAGATTAAAATTTGAAAAATCGTTGTGATTGTCATCAGTTCTCACCTTCTTTCTTAGCTACTTTTTTAGGTAATTGCGGTAAAATTTTCTCGATAACAAACTTAATACCCACAAAGAAGATAATACTTGCAATCACAACATTGACAATTTCTGCTGGAATACCGGTAACGTTCATACCTGGTGCACCAACTTTCAAAATTGAGAATAAGAAAGCTGCTAATAAAATACCGATAGGAGAATTTTCACCTAACAAAGCGACTGCCATGCCGTCAAACCCGATAGATAGACTTGAATATTGAACAAAGAAGTTTTGGAAAGTCCCTAAACCTTCAACAACACCACCCAAACCAGCTAAACCACCTGCCATTAACATCGAAATGATAATCGTTCGTTTAGATGAAATACCTGAAGATTCAGAGGCATTGGGATTTAAACCAACTGCTCTAATTTCAAAACCAAGGGTAGTCCGTCTAAAAATAATTGCAACAATGATAATCGCAATAATGGCAATAAAGATACCGATATTGAGTCGAGAATTATTGGTAATCGATGTTAAAAATGAGTTTCTAAACGTCGCATTAGCGCCTACTTGAATCGTTGAATCTTTGGATGCCATCAATTTTTGATTAAAACCATAATGTACGAGATAAGTTGATACCAGTAAAATGATGTAATTCATCATAATCGTGACAATCACTTCACTTGTGCCCCAAAATGCTTTGAGAATCCCAGGAATAGCTGCCATAATTGCACCCCAAGCAGCGCCAATAATAATGACAAGAGGAATCATGAAAACACGTGGCATATCTGGAAAACTAAGAGCAAACCAGACAGAAGAAATCCAACCTGCTAGGGCTTGACCAGACATTCCGATATTGATCATCCCCGCTCGCATCGCAACAGCAAAAGACAAACCTGTCAAAATCAGTGGTCCCATACTTCGGAAAATTTCACCGATTGATTTACTATTGCCGAAAGCCTGACTGAGCAAATCTTCATATCCCCAGATTGGGTTATAGCCGAAAATCAGCATGATAATGGCGCCAAGCAAGAAACCAGCAACGACTGCTATAACCGGTACCATGCCTTTTCTAATTGATAAATTTTTCATGTTTACCCTTTGCCTCCTACCATCAGAACACCTAGTTCTTGTTTTGTTGTGTCCTTAGGTCTGACAATCCCTTGAATTTGACCATCATGAATAACTGCAATCCGGTCTGAGACATTTAATATTTCATCGAGTTCATACGATACAACTAAGACCGCTTTACCTTCATCTCTAGCCTGAATCAAACGCTTATGAATATACTCAATCGCACCAACATCTAGTCCACGAGTCGGTTGACTGACAATCAATAAATCTGGATTGCGGTCAATTTCCCGCGCAATAACTGCCTTCTGCTGATTCCCACCAGAAAGCGCTGATGTTGGTACAAGTTCACTTGCACCACGAACATCAAATTCTGTCATTAAATCGCGCGCATGACGGTTGATTTCTTTATAATTCAAGAAACCATGATGACTCAATGGTGCTTGATAATATGTTTGTAAACTGATATTTTCAGCGACTGACATAGCTAAAATCAAGCCATCACGGTGGCGGTCTTCTGGAATGTGTGCAACTGACATTTCAGTAATTTGACGCGGTCGAAAGTTAGCGACATTTTGGCCTTTTACATCAATTTGGCCACTTTCAACATGCTGCAAGCCCGTAATCGCACGGACTAACTCACTTTGACCATTGCCGTCAATACCAGCGATACCGACAATTTCACCCGCATGGACCTGTAAAGAAAGCGACTTAACGGCTTGAGCACCACGACTTTCATGAACCACCAAATCTTTGATGTCGAGGACGACTTTACCAGGATTTGCGGCTTTTTTCTCTGTTACGAAAGATACGCTATGCCCGACCATCATCTCAGCCAGTTCTTTACTGCTACGACCTTCGACCTCGACGGTTTCAATCGATTTACCACGGCGAATCACGGTCACACGATCGGCTACGGCACGAATCTCTTCAAGTTTGTGGGTAATCAAAATGATTGATTTCCCTTCCTTCACAAGATTTCGCATGATGTCTAACAGCTCTAAAATTTCAGCAGGTGTTAAAACAGCGGTTGGCTCATCGAAAATGAGAATGTCCGCACCACGATAGAGGGTTTTCAAAATCTCGACGCGCTGTTGCTGACCGACATTGATATCTCTAACTAGAGCGTCAGGTTTAACCTCGAGACCATATTTTTGAGACAATTCGAGAATTTCTTTCTCGGCTTTTTTAATGTCTAGTTTACCACCATGGACAGTTTCATTGCCCAAAATAATATTTTCGGTGACTGTAAAAGCATCCACTAACATGAAATGCTGATGCACCATACCAATCCCAAGTTTACTCGCTTTTGACGGCGAATCTATTTTTTGCGTTTCACCCTTGACCATAATCTCACCTGAAGTCGGTTCAAGCAAGCCTGATAGCATGTTCATCAAGGTTGATTTGCCAGCACCATTTTCACCCAAGAGCGCGTGAATTTCACCTTTTCTAACTTGCAAATCGATCTGATCATTCGCAACAAATTCTCCAAAAATTTTAGTGACTTTGCGCATTTCTATAACATTTTGTGCTGTCATAAAAACTCCGTTCTAATATTTTGTCCATTTCATTATATCATATTGCTGTATACGATTTCATAAAAACTCAAAAAATTCTAGGCATGACCTAGAATTTTCAAGTCAAAATTCAATTTTTGATTATTCAAATCCGCTTAGGCAATCAGGGTTTCAAGACCAACTCGCATCATATCTGTAAAGGTCTTTTCACGCTCCTCAGTAGTCGTATCTTCATCTAAAACAAGACTATCTGAAATGGTCATGAGACTAAGCGCTTGTACTTGGTGCTTGGCAGCCAAATAATAAAGCGCAGCGGCCTCCATCTCAACAGCTTTAACACCCATAGTACCGAGCTTGATATTTTTGTCAAATAAGTCTGAATAAAATAAGTCTGCAGATAAAACATTACCAACGTGAGTGATGACACCCATGTCTTTGGAGATGTGGTAAGCCTTATCTAGCAAGTCAAAATCAGCGATTTGGGGAAGATCATACTCAGGCCAATCATTTTTGATAATGCGAGACGTTGTTGCTGCTGCTTGCGCAAGGACTAACTCCCGAACATGAACATCTTTCGAAAGTGATCCAGCAGTGCCCACACGAATCAATTTCTTAACATCGTATTCTGTAATCAATTCATGCGCATAAATTGAAATAGAAGGCATTCCCATACCAGTACCCATGACAGAAACACGCTCACCTTTATAGGTTCCTGTATAACCAAACATATTTCGAATATCATTAAACAAGACTGGATTTTCTAAGAAGTTCTCAGCGATAAATTTCGCACGCAAAGGATCACCTGGCAATAGAATCTTATCAGCAATGTCACCTTTTGGGGCGGCAATATGGATTGACATTAGATTTCCTCCAGGATTTGTTTAATAAGCGTTTTGAATGTGCCCTTAATACGTGTTGTCACTTCTACAACTTCTTCATGGTTCAGCTCAGCTTGTTTACCCGCAGCGTGATTGGTGATAGCAGAAATACCAAGAACACGTAGGCCTGAGTGAACTGCAATAATCACTTCAGGTACAGTTGACATCCCAACCGCATCTGCTCCGATTGTTTCAGCAAAACGAATTTCAGCAGGTGTTTCATAAGTTGGACCAGTGAATCCCATGTAGACACCTTCTTGCAACTCAATACCCGCACGATCAGCCACAATTTTTGCAGTGGCTTGGTAGCCTTTGTCATAGGCACTTGACATATCAGGGAAACGTGGACCATAAGCGTCCAAGTTTTCACCAATTAAAGGATTTTGACCAGTAAAATTAATGTGATCATTAATCAACATCAATGTACCAGGGCCATGTGTCACACCGCCTGCTGCGTTAGTGACAACAACACCTGTCGCATCTAATTCAGCCATCACACGCACTGGGAAAGTTACAACATCAAGTGGGTTCCCCTCATAAAAGTGAAAACGTCCTTGAAGTGCTAACACTTTTTTTCCTGAAAGTGTGCCGTAGACCAACTTACCAGCATGACCTGCAACAGTTGATTTGCCCCAGTTAGGAATGTCAGCATAGTCAATAACGACTGGATTTGAAATCTCATCTGCTAATTCACCCAAACCTGATCCCAAGATCAAACCAAAGTCAACATTTTCAATACCTTGTTTTTGTAAGAAAACAACAGTTTCCTTTATTTTTTCCATCATTGTCATGATTATCTTAAGTCTCCTAAGAATGATTGTCCGTTTTCTGTCGCAGGTACGCCAAAGTTCTCAGCAACCGTCGCTGAAATGTCAGCATAATGCCCAATATTTAAAATACCTTGTCCAGTAAATGATTTGCTGTAAGCAAGTAATGGTACATACTCACGCGTATGGTCAGTTCCAACATAAGTTGGGTCATTTCCATGGTCAGCAGTAATCAGCAACAAATCATTGTCATCCATTGCCTCATAGATTTCAGGTAATCTCGCATCAAATTCATTAATCGCATTACCATAGCCCGCCACATCACGACGATGTCCGAAAAGTGCATCAAAATCAACCAAGTTCGTAAATGAAAAACCTGTTTCAAAGTCTGGCAGTTTCAACGTCTCAATCAAGCGATCCACACCAGCCATGTTACTTGCAGTATGTCCCATATCATGGTTAATGCCAACACCATTGAAGATATCGTTGATTTTACCAACAGAATAGACACCAATGCCAGCTTCATTTAAACTGTCTAAAACAGTATGACCGAAAGGTGATAGTGCGTAATCATGACGATTAGCTGTCCGAGTAAAGTTACCAGGAGTCCCAATATATGGACGTGCAATAATACGTCCTATCATGTAAGGGTCTTCTAAAGTAATTGAGCGAACGTATTCACAAATTTTATAAAGTTCATCCAAGGGAATAATATCTTCATGCGCAGCAATTTGCAAGACAGGATCGGCTGATGTATAGATAATCAACTCACCAGTTTCCATTTGTCGTGCACCGAAATCATCGATGACTGCTGTACCAGAATAAGGAATGTTTGCCTCACGAATGACTTTACGACCAGAAAAAGTCTCAATTTTTTCAAGCAAATCTTCTGGGTAACCTTCAGGAAAAACACGGAATGGTACTTGAATATTTAAGCCCATAATTTCCCAGTGACCTGTCATCGTATCTTTACCACGTGAAACTTCTTCAAGTTTTGTAGCATAACCAGACAACTGTTCTGTCGCAATTTGTTCAACACCAACCAGTGCTTTCTCACGTAGAATCTGACCCAAACCTAATTTCGCCATGTTAGGTACATTGAGTGCAAAGTTCTCTGAAATGTGACCGAGCGTATCTGATTGGGTATCGTTTGTATCGTGGTTGAAAAATTCATCCGCATCCGGTGCGGCACCGATTCCAACTGAATCCATGACAACTAAATGAATCCGACTAAATTTTGACATATATGCCTCTTTTCTAATATCTAAAAAAACAGTGCCTGAAAACTAGCACTGTCTTTTATCATGCTGATACTTACTTGCTTTAAAAATAGGGCGTACAGCAGCGAATTTTTAAAGCAAGTGAGTCTTATTTCTCAGGGACAGTAATTTTACCTGATTTAATTTCCTCATAAGCTTTATCAACAGCAGTTTTTGCATCCTCAGAAAGATTATCATCGGCTAGACCAACAGCACCTTCTTCGATACCATAAACAACATGTTTACCGCCTGGGAATTTACCATCTGCTGTGTCTTTACTGATGTTTTGAACCGCTTCGCCTACACCTTTAGTTGATGAGGCAAGAACAAAGTTAGATTTTTTACCATCTTTAGAAGTATAGTTACCTTCACCTTTTTGGTCACGGTCAACACCGATAACCCAAACTTTATCCGCTTCTTTTTTCTCTTCGTTCAATGATTTTGCCTCAGAGAAGACACCAGCACCAGTTCCACCAGCGGCTTGATAAATGATATCCGCGCCACCAGCGTATTGTGTCGCAGCAATTGTTTTACCCTTAGCAGCATCTGAGAACGAACCAGCATAGTCAACTTGTACTTTGATTGATTTATCAACAGATTTCACACCTGCCTCAAAACCTTTTTCAAAGCGTGAGATAACTTCACCTTCCATACCACCGACAAAACCAACGATTTTTGTTTTCGTTGATTTTGCTGCCGCAATACCTGCTAGGTAAGCTGCCTCTTGGTCTTTAAATGTTGCTGATGCGACATTTTTTTGTCCTTCAATCACGTCGTCAATCAACACATAATTGATGTCTGCGTTATTTTTTGCTGCCTCTGAAATCGCATTGTGGAGCGCAAAACCAATACCGTAAATCAGTTTGTAACCACCTGAAACGGCACTGTCAAGGTTTGTCGCATAGTCAGATTCACTAGCAGATTGGAAATACGTGTAACCTTTATCTTTAGATAAATTGTTAGCTTTCCCCCAGGCTTGTAAACCTTCCCAAGATGATTGGTTAAATGACTTATCATCAACACCACCAGTATCTGTAATGATGGCAACAGTCAAGTCTGTTTTAGCTTTAGCTGAACCCGTACTTTTATCCCGGCTACCACAGGCAGCAAGTGA
Source organism: Pseudolactococcus laudensis (assembly GCF_013449735.1). Lineage (GTDB taxonomy): Bacteria > Bacillota > Bacilli > Lactobacillales > Streptococcaceae > Pseudolactococcus > Pseudolactococcus laudensis. Next base: position 14,767 of record NZ_JACBNY010000018.1, on the reverse strand, counting down.
CAAAGCTGCAACGGCAGCTAAACCAACACCAATTACTTTTTTATTCATCAAAATGAACTCCTCCAAAATTTGGCTCACGCAAGCGTCAGCAAGACATCAATATATTTTTGAAACTCTACTTTAATTTTATCGTAAGTCGTATGAATTCACAACCATTTTCAATTAAATTTAATCATATAATTCTAATTGTTTGGTTTTTAATTCAAGTTCTTAAAATGGTACGGTAATAAGGCCCCAACTGTTGTTTTTTTAACATCACCAGTTTTTGAAAATAGCCAAACAGGCATCTCATCTGGACAAAATTCTGTTAAGACTTGACGACAAGCACCACAAGGAGATATTGGTTCTTCTGTCTCGCCATAAATACCAATCATCTCAAACTCACGGACGCCACTCGAAACTGCCTTAAAAATCGCTGTACGTTCTGCACAATTGGTCAAACCAAAACTAGCATTTTCGATATTACAGCCTTGAAAAACGAGTCCGTTTTTTGCAACTAAGGCTGCACCTACTGGAAAATTAGAATAAGGCACATAAGCGACACTTGATGCCTCCCTCGCTTGTTGAAAAAGCTCAGTATCCATTGCCATCAGCTACATTTCCTTTCATGATATCAACACCATTAGATGTACCAAGTCGGGTTGCACCCGCGTCAATCATGGCTTGTGCATCAGCAATTGAGCGAACACCACCTGATGCTTTAACACCTAAGTCTGGTCCTACAGTTTGACGCATCAGCGCGATATCCGCAACCGTTGCACCTGCAGTAGAAAAACCAGTTGACGTTTTAACAAAATCTGCACCCGCACGAACAGCGGCTTGACAAGCTTTGACTTTTTCTTCATCTGTTAGTAATGACGTTTCAATGATAACTTTAGTTAGGACATCTCCTGAGGCGTCTACAACAGCCTGGATGTCAGATTCGACTAAATCCCAATCGCCATCTTTAGCAGCTCCAATATTAATTACCATATCAACTTCATCTGCGCCATTTTTTATAGCCTCAGACGCCTCGAACGCTTTAACAGCAGACATATTGGCACCTAAAGGAAAACCAATAACCGTACAAACTTTTACATCAGTAGCCGCTAATTTTTCAGCCGCAAAACTGACCCAAGTCGGATTTATACATACGCTCATGAAATCATACTGAATAGCCTCATCGATGATTTGTTGGACTTTAGCTTTTGGTGTATCTGCTTTTAATACCGTATGGTCAATATATTTATTTAAATTCATTTGATAATCTCCACAATCTCTTTAATTTCTACTTTTTCATTTGAAATACTAATGGCATCCAGTAACACTTGACTTTCCTTTTCGGCATCAAAATCAGCTTTATTATACAAAATTTCGAAAAGCGGTTCTCCACTCTCGACATAATCTCCGATTTTTTTAAAAAGCCTAAGACCGGCATCTAGGTCAAGGACGTCTGACTTGACGGCACGACCTGCACCTGCACGCATGGCAAGTAGACCTGCTGTCAGCGCATCAAAACTGGTCACATAACCTGTTTGCGTACTGACCACGGATTTTGAAAAAATTGTCTCGTGCTCTGGCGATGCCAATAATTCATCGAGATCACCACCTTGCGCTTGAATCATTTGCTTGAATTTTTCAAGGGCTGCACCATTTGATAGATTTTCTAAAATGTCGTCTACTGATTTTTCGACGCCTGCTAGACTGAGCATGATTTGTGCCAATTCAGCGATGAATTGTCTGAGTTCTGGGCTACCACCCCCTTGTAAAACAGTTAAGCTCTCAGCAATTTCTAAACGATTACCAATAGTAGCGCCTAGAGGTTGACGCATATCTGTAATTACAGCTACTGTCTTGCGTCCTACTGCATTGCCCAAATCAACCATGGTTTGCGCGAGTAGGCGGGCATCTAGCATGTTTTTCATGAAGGCACCGCTACCAACAGTGACATCTAGCAAAATGGCATCGCTACCTGCTGCGATTTTTTTCGACATAATTGAGCTTGCAATCAAGGGAATGATGTCAACAGTCGCAGTCACGTCACGTAGGGCGTAAAGCAGTTTGTCGGCTTTGACCAAGTTATCCGACTGGCCGATGACCGAAATGCCAATGTCTCTAACTTGTTGGACGAAATCGGCTTGGGTGCGCTCAACTTGAAAGCCATGAATACTTTCGAGTTTGTCAATGGTACCACCGGTATGACCTAGGCTACGACCGCTCATCTTAGCAACAGATACACCAAAACTTGCAACGAGTGGCGCTAAAATTAGTGTTACTTTATCACCAACGCCACCTGTTGAGTGTTTATCGACCTTAACACCTGGGATGTCGGACAAGTCAATCTGTTCACCTGTCGCAACCATTGCCATGGTTAAGTCTGCAATTTCTGACTTGTTCATGCCTTGAAAATAAACTGCCATAGCCCAAGCAGACATCTGATAATCTGGAATTTGCCCTATCGCATACTGCTCAATCAGCCATGTCGTTTCAGCCTTAGTCAGCGCTAGACCATCTCGTTTTTTCTGAATGATATCAATCATTCTCATCGCCTTACCTCACTTCATCTATCTCTAACAGCCTCACCCAAAATCGGGTCAAATAACTGCTTTTTTTAACGACTCGTCAGGCTTTATTTTATCATATTTTAATGGAAAATGAACGTGATAATCTAAAATTGACTGTTATAAAATATAAAATAACAAGCCGTAAAAAAATTCACTTCAATAGGCTTTTTTAGCGAAAATAAAAAAAGGCCATCTGACCTTATTTATTTTCAAAACCATTTTCAATTTTAGCCTCATCATTTTCGACAAAACCGAAATCACTGATTGGTGCATATTTAAATTTCAGCTCACCTAAAATATCTTTTTTAGGAATCGCACCAAATTTTCGACTATCATCTAATACATCTCTGACATCATTTAAAATCCAATAGCTATCTTTGCCTAACTTATCTTGACGAAAATCTGTCGTAAAATCTTCATCGTGCGTTTTTAAATAAGTCGTTTGATTCTTTTTAATATAAGGCTCTTTCAGAATCTTCTGATCAACATAGACGATGTTATCCATAGCAACGACACTTTGACCCGGCGTACCAATAATACGCCCCACATATTTCTTACCGTTATGGCGATAAGCAACTAAGTCAAGATTATCAAGCTGCGTGCGTTTAATGGCAAATACTTGCGTCTTCTTAGGCAAAATAGGCGCCATATTATTATTATGAATTCTAATTGGCTCTAAAACAAACAATCGCAAAATGGTCAACACTGCGACAATGATTAGGCCAATCAAAATATTTCGATATAAGTCTCTCTTAACCATTTTTACTAAAACTTTCTAAAATAAAAGCGAACGTATCGATCTGCCGCTCTCTATTTCATTTATATTAAGGATAGGGGCCATAACAGACTGCCCAGATACACAGCGAAAGGCTTATAAAGCCAAGTTATAAGTTTTGATAGCCTCTTCCAAAGCCTCTGGGTATGCCTTAAATGTCTTGATATGTTTACCATTAACAATCACATCAAAACTATCGTCAGCAGTATTTTTGATTTCAGCGACCGTCTTCTTGCCAACCGTTAAAACCACGCCATCTTTACTGTCAGAAATTTGAATTTCCGTCTCTTTTTTCTTACTCATGGTACCGATTATACCTAAAAATGTCGCATTTTTCAAGTCAAGCATTTTTACTCACGCGCACATCACTACCTTGACAATGCGAGTGATGAGCTTATGTTGGCATAAAAATCCATCAAAAAAAGTCTAGGCGATACTCACTTAGACAATATTAGATTAGACGTTTAATTAACGACTTAGTTAAGGAATTGCAATAAAACATATAATTACTTATTTTATAGACATTTACGAATAAGATTAAGTTGTTCATCCCTAGAGAGCTATTCTATGTCATTTTTTTCAATTTTCTTCAAAAATCTAGCCCTTGCACGTGATATTGGTAATTTAGTACCATCATCCAATACAGCTATTCGTTCTTTTAGGCAAAGCTCTTTAAGCCTATCTTTATTAACCAAAAAAGAGCGATGAATCCGTACTAACTTATCAGAAACCTCTTCAATATCATTCATATTACCATAAAAACTTAACGACTCAGAGTCCATTTGTAAAATAAGCTTATGAGGTGACCCTGACGTTTCAATGTAACATATATTAGAATAAAGCACATCAATCCGCTTACCTGTCTTCGAAGTGTAAGAAAAAACTTGCTGAAAAGTCTTAATACGGTTAGTCTCAACATATTGGTCAATATTTCTGAATATTTTTTTATCGAATGCCATTTGCGGTAATAATTTGTCAATAAAGTCATGTGCATTAACAAAATATTCGTAAGTAATCGGAGCAAATTCACTATGTGTTGTCACAAAATTAATTTGACCAATTGGATCTATTTTACGAATCTCTTCAGCTATCTCAAGTCCAGCTTTTTCATTATTACCAATTATAATATCCAAGAAGTAAATGTTATTCTGCGAAGAAACCTCTAATTCCTCCAATAAATCTCGTGTTCTCCCAAATGCAAAAACACCGTCATTGAGGTAATTTTTCTTTTTTAAGTAATCAATCACCAAACCTTCTATGCGAAATTGCTGTACTGGTTCATCTTCTAAAATAAATACTTTCATTTTCTACACCAAGGACACCCAACAGAGTAAAATATTAAGGAATTAATTAATGAATCGATCGTTTTTAACACGCAATCCCCTCTCATTTCCTTGGCCTCTCCTCTCTTAACCATATATTGCTATTCTCTATTCCTATTTTATGAATAAAAATTTTTGTTTAGGCATCATAATAGTAGGCATCAAAATCTAAATCAGTAAATTGAATCACAGTATTTAGGGAGAGAAGGCAAGTATTACTGCTTTGGTAGCCTATCATTTTAATCACAACATTTTTTGATATACACTCCCAATATAACGTATTTCATCCCTGATATTTTTTAAATATCATAAATGGTCAAAAATATATCACGAATGACATTTTGTATATCATAAACCCAAAACAACTCAAAATGTATGCAAGAAAACACCTCTCCATATCTTCTATACGTTTTTTTTCAAGCCATGTTGCAAATTAATTTTTTTTATTGAAAAAATAGACAGATTGTATAACAAAAGCGACGATAAAGACGCTTTTGCTATATCAATATTATTTTAAGATGATTTAATAGTTATTCGAGATAATTTTAAACTTATCGTTTTTTTCTAAATAGTAAACTTATCCAAACTAATAAAACATAAAAAGCCCTTTTATGACATGGAAAATGTTCAAGATTCCTCCAAAATTCAGTATAAACACCCATAAAGGTATAGATATTTATGTCAGAAAACATTGGTAAAAATGACACAAGTAGAGCAGTAGGTAATGAATTTACCTGAGCCTTTGATTGTGTTTCTGACTAATTTTTATAGCTTATATTATCTTTTGAGATACCAAGCTAAACCAAAACCAACTACTATACCTAGTGCGAACATATATAACTCCTTTTTATAAACACATTCAATTAGCGCTTATGATTATATACAATATCCTACTAATTATTTCATCTACGACTTTCCTGACTCAAATATTTAGCACAAAAAATAGCCTAAGCGATAGTCGCTTAGGCTATTTTAAATTAGGCGTTTAATTCTGCCAAGATACCTTTGATTTGATCTTTAGTATGCACACCTGCGACTTGTTTAACAACTTCGCCGTCTTTTTTGAAAAGAAGTGTTGGAATACTCATCACACCAAAAGATTGTGGTGTTGCTGGGTTTTCGTCAACGTCCATTTTTACGATTTTGAGTTCGCTTTCGTCTAATTCTTCTGAAAGCTGATCAAGAATCGGTGCTTGCATACGACAAGGCCCACACCATGTTGCCCAGAAATCTACGAGTACAATGCCATCTTTCGTTTCTTCTTGGAAAGTTGCATCTGTTACTTCTATTGCCATTTTAATCACCTCTTATTTATTTTACTAGCTCTATTCTACCTTAAATTTCTATGTTTGTCCTAAAATTTGCACGCAAAATGTCTTGTAATTAAAATCAGGATTTCCTTAGGCAAACGCATTATTCTATATTTTTCAAAGCGTCAATCATGTCAATTTTTTTCAAGCTAAAATGCGTAATGAGATTAACAATCACAGTAAAGGAAGTCGTTAATGCTGATGCAAAGACAAAACTTAACGTATTCACGTGTCTGACAAACATCAAGGTATCTGTTTCACAGGTACTGATGATGAAATGACACAAGTAAACACCACTCACCAATCCTATGATAATCCCAACAATCGTGAAAATCGTATTTTCTTTGGTAATATAGGCATCCGTCTCTTGATCATAGAAACCTAGGACTTTAAGTGTCGCAATCTCACGCTTTCGTTCGCTAATATTAATCGTTGCCAAATTATACATGACAACAAAGGCAAGAATTGCTGATGAAACGATTAAAATCAGAACGACAAGATTAAGTGATGTCATGGTGTCATTAATCATGGAAACTGTTGTCCTAGAATTGATGACACTCGCCACTGATTGATTTGTCAAAAGTGAGGCATCAAACTTTTGATCTGCTTGTGTCGATAACTTATTTTTTAGTTTAACCGCGACGACATTAGTATCATACTCACCAAAGATGGCTTGTGATGTTGCCTTAGGTAGATAAACATAATTTTGAATATAATTTTCAACGATTTTGCCTACTTCGACTTCGTGCGTTTCATCACGACTATCTTTGAAAGTAATTGAACCTTTTTCTTGGACCTTTAATAATTTAGCTAGTTTTTGACTGATAATAGCTTGATTACCTGTCAGAGAAACGGCTTTTTTATTGTCATTAATGTCGTTAAGACTGATGACTTGCTTGAACGTTTGGATATCATCCGGCACAATGACTGTCACGTCATAGACTTCACCATGACTTGACACTTGTTTTGTTGCCATAGATAAATTAGCCATGTGCGCAACTTCTTTGTTTTTCGATAAATCATTAAGCAGAGGCTGCTCATCTGTACTTGCTTTTAAGGACACTAGTTTATCATATTTAAAGACATTGCCATACTGGTACTTAACGATGTCAGTGATAGAGTCTTTGAGTCCAAACCCTGCTAGAATCAAAGCCGTACAGCCTGCAATTCCTAGAATTGTGACAATAGCGCGCGTTTTATAGCGAAAGAGATTCCGCATGACGATTTTATTTGAAAAGCTGAATCGATTCCAGATGACGGGTACGTATTCTAGTAAAATACGCTTGCCTGCCTTAGGCGCTTTGGGCCGCATCAAGATGCTCGTAGTGTAGATGAGTTCACGATAGACTGCGACTAAAGCGCCACCGCAAATACAAATCAGTGCGATTGCAAGTCCTGTCAAACAATAGACTGGCTGGAAGAGGACAATAAACTTAGGTATGGTAAATAGGCTCGTATAAATATTCCAGATGAGGTTGGGAATAAGATTAAGACCAATGAACATGCCAATTACGCCGCCAACCAATGTCGCTGAAAGAGAGAATAGGCCATATTTTAAAGCAATGGCAGGATTTGAAAAACCTAAAGCTTTTAGCGTGCCAATTTCACTTCTATCTTCTTCAACCATTCGTGCCATGGAAACTAAGCTAATCAAAACGGCAATTACATAAAAAACAACTGGGAAGACACGCCCAACTTTGGCGATACTTTTCGTCGTATCAATAAAATCTTTGTAACCTGTGTCATCTTGACGGTCGGTGATATACCATTTGGCAGGCGGCAAACTATCTCGTTTGACCAATCCTGATGCCATAGCAGTTGGATTCAGGTAATCTGCATAGACCGTTTCAAAACGCTGTGTTTCTTGCGCCTCTTTAATTGACTCAACTTCTTTTTTGGCCGCTGCAATTTTATCCAAGTAAGCCGTCTGACTTGTCATCTCCTCCTTGGCACCTTTGACTGTCAAGGCAATTACGCTATAAGCATCCTGCTTAAACACACTCGGTTTGACATACATGAAATAATCAATTTGACCATCTCCAAGACTCGTCGTCCCACGGTGAACCTTAGAAAAATAAAGCGGACTCTTAACCGTTCCCACGATTTTGAAAGTTTCATTTGTCAAATCAGAGTCAGTCATTTTAAGTGAATCACCCAACTTCACCTTATTTTTCGTTAGATAAGCCTCTTCAACGACAATTTCACTATCTTTTTGCGGTAATCGTCCTTTAACCAAGCTAATTTTATCAAGTTTGTCTGGTATACCAATCACTTTGGCAATGGCGGTTTCATCTTTTTTACTCGGTGCTGCTTTGCTAAAGACTGGCTCGATAAGCTCATCTTTAGTATAGATGCCTTGGACGCTATCGATGTCAGATAATTTTTCAAGACTTGCGAGATCTGCCTTGCTTAAACCAAGGGTCGACTGAATCTGCAAGTCATGAGCCTTACTTTGGTCCAAATAAGTATCTAAAGTCGAGAGCATATCTTGCGAGGTCGAACTGATACCTGCATAAAATCCAACGCCTAAGAGTGCCATAAACAATAACGAAATAAAACGTTTAGACGACTGCGTCATATTACGGAAACTACTAATGATAATCGTTTTATTTTTCATTGGCTTACCACTCTATCGCTTCAACCGCTAAAGGCTGGTCATTTCTTTGAATTGACTCAACGCGACCATTTTTAAATTCAATGACCTTATCAGCAATCTGACCAATAGCACTATTATGCGTGATAATGACGACAGTAATTTTTTCTTCACGGCAAGTATCCGCAAGTAAAGACAGAATCTGCTTACCGGTATGATAATCTAAGGCACCTGTTGGCTCGTCACATAAGAGTAGTTTAGGATTTTTAGCAAGCGCTCGCGCGATAGCAACTCGTTGTTGCTCCCCACCGGAAAGTTGAGCTGGAAAGTTCTTTTGACGCTCACCTAAGCCAACTTTTTCAAGTGTCTCCGCAGGTGAGAATGAATCTTTAGTCAATTGGACTGCCATTTCAACATTTTCAAGTGCTGTTAGATTTTGAATTAAGTTGTAAAATTGAAAAACAAACCCGATATCATTGCGGCGATAGTTGACCAAGGCTTTATTTTTCAACTGCGTGATGTCTACACCATCAACCAAGACTTGCCCACTCGTAGCGCTATCCATACCACCCAAAATATTCAGTGCTGTTGTTTTACCAGCACCCGAAGGCCCAAGGATACACACTAATTCACCTTGCTCAATTTCAAATTGTGCATGGTCTAAGGCTTGAATACTCACCTCTCCCATTTGATAACTTTTTACAATATCGTTAAATTCAATATATGCCATCTCTACCCTCTATCTTCATTTAAAACGTTTTAATTATCTTGACTTACTATAAATTATAGGGGTTTAAAGTTGATTGTCAAATATTAACAGGAGTGGTTGTAAGCGTGTTAAAGTTTTTATCATTAGAGTCTATTTTTACGTAAAAAAAGAAGACTAGCGTCTTACTTTTAGGTCATTATTTAGAAGTGTTTTGCCACGATTAGCCGTAGACTTCTTCTTCTTTTTTAATTCTTTTTACGAGATTTTGTTTTTCGTCTGTCAAATAGTCTTTTTCTTTTTGTAAAAGTGTTTGATGAGATTCTGAGCTTGAAAAATAGATTCTGTGCTCAAGTTCACTCTTTAAATAGTCAACTGCCTCTGTTACTGTTTTGGCTTTACCACTTGCGATGTATTTTTCTAATAAGGTCAAATACTCAACTGAGAGATAGTGGTCAGGCACTCTAGGTTTTTTAAAGACCTGTTGAGAGACGATGTGATTAGCTTTTTCATCGATTTTTTCGATATCAGAAAACAACTGATGTTTGACTTTTTTTTCAAATAGGTAACTGAATGCTCGAAAAAGGGGTTGACGCCAAATCATATGGATAAAGAAATACGGTAAGATAATAAGTGAGGCGGTCGTCACTAATAAACCAATTACTCGTATCAGAAATGCACCTGGTACTTGTACATCAAATATACTAACTTCCAATGAAGTTAAGGCAAAAATCCAGAATACTGTTGGTAATATTGAGGCCAATATGCCTGCTGTAATCGCACGTATAGCGCGTGTTTTCTCGTGAAAAATTCTCAAGCGTTCATTTCTCGCATAGGCTACTTTTTCTAGCCTTCTTAATAGTATGATAGATGTATTAACGTAATCTAAGTCATTTAGTTTTTCCATAATAATCTCCTCCAACGTTTTTTTGATGTCTTTAACATTTTGAAATAGGTAGGTATCAAGCTATATCGTTTATTGGGCTTAAATTCAAACTACCTTTAAAAGACGATAATATAATCCTAACAAAAAAACATCAGCATTTTAATAGTTTTTGCCATATTATCCTAATGTTATTATATAAAATGAAAATCAGGACATTTTGTCGACTTTTTATTTTATTTTTTTGAAAATGAGACAGATTGGCTAAATTTACATGTAAAACTTCTAGCTACTCTGTCTTTAAAAGCAAATCATATCTTATTTTTTTGTTCTGCCGTCAAAAAAAGGCCTTGCATAAGGACACTACCATTGAACCAAAAGGTTTAGTTAGGTCTTTTACAAGGACTATTTTTTATTGTCTTCTATTAAATTTATTTCTAGTTGGTCTAAGAAATACTCGATTCTGGGGAATGATTCGTTCGGAAATAGCACGGTGAAGGCGTATCTTAGCTGTAACAAATTTTCTTTGAATTGCTCGTCTTTAGGGTTAATCATTTGGTTTTCAATGAGTAGCGCGCATTTTTTTAAGAATAGGAAGAACCAATCTTTGTTCTGGCTGTATAATTTGTTTATGATTTTAAGGATTTCAAATAGATTTGTGACGTTTCTTGTTTGCAAATTAGCAATCACAATGTGAAGAAAGAAGTCTTCAAGTAGATTTTTTGTCCTATAATCGGCGATGACGAATTCAGTGATGACTAAAATTTCTTTAACCAGTGAAAAATCCATTTTTTGTAGCCCTAATAAATTTTGCATGGCTAAAAATTCTAAGTCAAATAATGTATAAATTTCACTTTTATTGAGTTGCTTGATGATTTTATTTTCGTTGTCTAATGCCTCTGCTTTGGTGATGTTTGTTTTGGGATTATGTAAAAGGCTCATGCCTTGCATCATATATAAGACATATAATTTTCCTAAACTTACGGAGGTTGTTGTCGTATATTCTTTGAATAAGCCATAAATACGCTCTGCTTCTTCAAACTTTTGTGTTTGAATAGCTGAAACAAACTTATTGCGATACTGCACGGTCATGGACTGGTTTTCAACTTCCAAATTGACTTCTAAGGGAGATAGGCAGAGAATTTCAACAATAATCGCAAGATCTGATACTGCCATATCTGACTCGCCAGCTACAACTATTTGGAAGGTTCTAGACGAGACGCCATTCGCTTCAAAAACGCGATAAGGTACTTTTTTAGCGCGTCTGACATCGTCAATATACTTGCCGAAATTTTGATATTCATTAAAACTACTTTGTTTAATCATACTATCTGGGGACTCCTAGTTTTTATTTCATCAATAACTTGTCTATACAACATTTCAATAATATCACATCTTTAACACATTTGATTGAAATTTGTTTAAAATATAAAAGTTATCTTCTAAACTTTTAGGAGTGAATCAAAAAAATAAAATATCAGAGTATTCATCCTTTTTAGATGCTGAATTTCAACAGTGACTCTTTCTGTCGGATGCCATGTTCATTAGGTATTTTAGGACAAAAAAATAAGACTTGCGTCTTACTTATTGTTTAGACAACTTTTGTCGTCCAGTCTTCACAATTAATGATATCAGTTGCGATATCTTGGTAAAATTCTGGTTCGTGGCTGACCATGAGGATGGTGCCTTTATAAGCTTGTAGGGCACGTTTGAGTTCTTCTTTTGCATCTACATCAAGGTGATTGGTCGGCTCGTCCATGACCAAGATGTTAGACTCATGGTTCATGATTTTACCTAGGCGCAGTTTCGACTGCTCACCACCGGATAGAACGTAGACGCGACTCTCGATTTGCTTAGTGCCAAGACCACATCTGGCTAAGGCTGCACGGACTTCGGCTTGATTGAGCGTTGAAAACTCGTCCCAGTAGTCATCCAAGACTGATTTTTGGCTCGGCGTTTTATCTTCCTGAGCGAAATAGCCGATGATTTGAAACTCACCCTGTATGACTTCTCCTGATAAGGGTTGAATCTCACCCAACAAAGACTTGAGTAAGGTTGATTTTCCGATACCATTCGAGCCTGTAAAGGCGACTTTTTGGCCACGTTCCACTAGCATGTTAATGGGGCTTGAAAGCGGTTCTGACGCGTCATATCCCAAGACCAAGTCCTTGGCCTCAAAAATGAGCTTGCCTGATGTGCGACCTAATTTGAAGTCAAAACTTGGTTTGGCTTTTTCCTGAATAGTCTCGACAAAGGTCATCTTGTCCAACTTCTTCTGGCGCGCCTTGGCCTGACCTGATGTTGCAACGTTGGCTTTTTTCTTAGCGATGAAATCTTTGAGTTTGGCCGCTTCCGCTTGTTGGGCGTCAGCGAGTGAGGCTAGCTGTTTTTTCTTTTCTTCGAAAAGGCGCTCGAAATTATGGTAGTCGCCCACATAACGGTCGATTTTCTGCTGGTTAACATGGTAGACAATATTGATAACGTCGTTCATGAAGTCAACATCGTGAGAAATCAAGACAAAGGCATTTTCATAGTTTTGGAGATAATTTTTCAGCCAGGTGATGTGTTCTTCGTCTAGGTAGTTGGTTGGCTCGTCCAGAAGTAAAATGTCTGGCTTTTCAAGCAAGAGTTTACCGAGTAGGATTTTTGTGCGTTGACCACCTGAAAGATCCGCCACGTCTTTGTCGAGTAAGTCACCGAGGCCCAAGCCACGCGCGATTTCATCAACCTTGGCATCAATCAGATAAAAGTCTGAATTGTCCAAGGTATCTTGCAGGTCAGCAGCTTTTTCAAGGGCTGTTGTCATCTCGTCATCAGACATGTCACCCATGCGTGCGTAAATGTCGTTCATCTCACTTTCCGCGTCCAATAGGTACTGGAAGGCTTCTGATAAGGCTTGACGTGTCGTTTTTCCTTTACCAAGCGCTGCGTGCTGATCCATATAGCCGACACGGTGTTTGCTTGACCAAGTGATTTTGCCTTCGTCTGGCTGCAGATTGCCGGTAATGATGTTCATGAAGGTTGATTTTCCCTCACCATTTGCCCCGACAAAGCCAATATGCTCGCCTTTTAATAGGCGAAAATTGACATCATCAAAAATCGCACGATCGCCAAAGCCATGGCTCAGTTTTTGAACGGTTAATATACTCATCTTTGCTTTTGTTTCTCCATCTGTTTACAAGTTTGCTTTCTCTATTTTAACAGAATTTTTTGGAATGGGGAAGGGTGGGGGCGGCAATTAGAGTTTTGGGTAAAGGCATTCAATTCAACACAGCTCTAAAACGGATACTATCAGTAATATTTTAGACGAGATGTTTTGGAGGCATTCAATTATCACCCACACCACCAAGAAGTCCATCAAAAAACACTAAACAACAACCTATAACCCAGATAAAGGTAGCGAGCAATAATTCGCTACCTTTATTATTCTTAACAATCTAATCAATAATTCTTTGTTTCTCAGTTTTTCCATTCATTTAGGCAACCCCTACATATCCAATATCTTGAACGTATTGACTATCTCTACCTCTCAGTTTCTGGTCTTTCTTTTGACGAATTATAAAGTTCCTTTAGCTTTTCTGAAATTTCAGAAGGCGTCATAATCGCCGTATTCATAGCCATTTTTCCAGCTAATGACGGACTATAATTTTGAATTTCTTGCTTGGTAATATCGTGCCATATAGGAAGGATTAGCTTCCCATTATTAGTTTCTCGCTGAAAAAGTCCCTCAAGTTCATAATTTGTCCAATATTTCTTATGCCATGACTAGTCATCCAAAATAGTTTTTATCTTTACGAAACTTTAAGAATCAAATTTTCTCGAGTCTATCTAAAAAATAAGCTGGATAATCTTGTATTTCAGATCTCAGTTCATCCCTATTCTTCCTTATCATCTCTTTCATTTTATTTTTGCTAGGATATTTAGTTTGACCAAGTTGTCGAGAAATTTTTTTAGCGATAACTCTATCTGAAAAACCTAATTCATGTATCAATATCTCAGTCTTATCGCTCAAGCCATAGCGTAGTTTTTGACAAAGAAAATTTGTAAGTTCTTGGATACTTTCATTATTAGGAGACAACGCTAATATCAGTTCGCCAATTGCATGAACAACTAGAATTGAAGAATATCCAAAACCATTGTCACACAACTCGATAACCTCTTCAAGTCTAATAGTTCTATGCTTTACTTTCGTTCTTCTATCTTGAATCTGAACATCAGTCTCTAGACAATATTGATAAATTGATTGATAACTTTCCCCGCTAATCCATTGAATAGCTAAAATTGATATTTCTGATTTTGAAATAACTTTTTTAAGTAGTTTGATATCGGAATAATCAATAATTTGCTCTATTATTAGCTTAAGAATTGCCATATCATCTTCACTACCAATTAGTGCCTCAAGATTATTTTCAACCCACTCTTTTAACTTAGCCGACTGAAAAATACCAAGTTGAGACTTACTAAATATTTTAATATCCTGAGGTAGAACATTTGAATCCAAATACCGTTTGACGTTAAGTCAATTTTTTAGAGTAACAAACGTAGAATTTTAATCTATTTATTTTAAGCACTTACCTTTTCAAATTGATTAGGTGTAAGATACCCTAAACTTTGATGGATTCGTTTTGAATTATA
>NZ_JACBNY010000017.1 GCF_013449735.1 Pseudolactococcus laudensis | reverse complement strand
ACATTGAGACCTATTACAATACAAAAAGGATGCATTCAGCTCTTGATTACAAGTCTCCAAAAGACTTTGAAAAATATAATTCTTAAATTCTCTTAACTCCGTGTCTAGTTTTTCGTTGACTTTCCAATTAAGTCTATATTTTTGGGGTCACATCAAGTCAATGACTTTCATTTTTGAAAGTCATTTTTTATGTCCTCCAAATAAAACAAACCAACAAAAAAACAACCACAGAACCCTGTGATTGCTATATTTTGAACACTGAATTATTTAACAGCGTCTTTCAAAGCTTTACCAGCTTTGAATGCAGGAACAGTTGTTGCTGCGATTTTGATTGAGTCTCCAGTTTGTGGGTTACGACCTTCACGAGCTGCACGTTCACGAGTTTCGAAAGTACCGAAACCGATGAGTTGAACTTTTTCACCTTTTGCAAGGAATTCAGAAACTGATGCGAAAACAGCGTTTACTGCTTTTTCAGCGTCTTTTTTAGTCAAATCTGCAGATTCTGCAACTTTTGCGATCAATTCTTGTTTGTTAGCCATTTTAAAAATGTCCTCCAATAATTATTTTTACCCTTAGGCAAACTTTATTATAGCAAGTAACGGCTATTAAAGCAAGTAAAAACGCTACTTCTAGCGCTTTTTAAGGATATTTTTACATAAAAATTACTTTTTGGCTATTTTTGCATGAGATTAAAGACGAATTTATCATTTTTCATATCAAGTTTATTAGCCTGTAAGAAAGTATCCTTAGCTATGGCAATTTGCGGTAAATCAATGACTACCTCTTGTTTTTCAGATTTAATCGTGACAAATTTAGGTAAATCATATGCGCCTTTGATATAATTCAAAACTGTTTTAGCAGGTAAACTCAAAGTACCAATCGAGATACTCGTCACTTTCAAATTCACGGAACCATCATTTAAAGCGTAGGGTTCAAAATAAACATACAAAGGGATATCTTTTCCAAATATTTTATAGGTTCCTTCGAGAACTGCCTTATCTGAGAGGTAGAACTTATAGCTCATTTTGTTGTCCTGAAAGTCACCTAAATATTTATTGATAGCTGTATTCAATTGCTCAGTATTGGTTGAGATTTCTGCGACTTTATTCACACCCTTAATGGTACTCACCTTATCCAATACTTCTTGGTCTCGATGTTTGGTCACTTGAAAGCCAACAACAGCAACAAGTGAGATATTGATCGCTAGTATCAGCAAAAAGAGATATTTCCAGTAATTATTTTTCATTATGATGCTCCTTGTAAGCTTCAGCTACTGCGTCACTCATGATTTGATAGCCAATATTATTGGGATGAAAATGGTCTTCCTCAAACAGCGCATCATTAGTGATTGTTTGAATATCACCGTCACTACTTGTCACGCCACGACTACCATCCACCCCTTGGTAGAGCAAGTCATTAATCGGTACAAAGTACATCTTCTTTTGCTGCGCAACCATCTCCTGTGTCGCTTGGTTCCAACGGTCAATGACATCTTGCATCTCCGTTATATCAGGGAAGTTGAGGTAGAAAGGATTATAAATGCCCAAAACATAGACCTGTGCATCCGGATTATGCTTTCGAATAAAATCAAAGATTTCAGTTAGTTGTTTTTGATAGGCCTGCGCGGGTTTATCAAACGAACGCTCTGTTAAATTCATGAGCTGTGTTCTAATCACTTTCATGACGTCATTTCCGCCAACAGTAATTGTGATAACATCAGCCTTTTTTATCGCTGTCTGAATTTTCTTCTCTTTGGTCATGCGTTTGTAAATTTGAGTCGAAGTATTGCCGGCGACGCCGAAATTTTGCGATACAACATTCACATCTGAGATTTCGCCAATGGTGTTGGCTAATAGAGGGACAAAGCCTCCTTGATTGGTTTGATCACCAATGCCCTCTGTCAATGAATCTCCGATTGCCACATAATTCAGACGTTTCTGAGTCAGCGCCGCTTTCAAATTCTTGTTAGAAAGCTCTGAACCTACAGGTCGAATTAAGAAGTGACCAATGACGGTAAATATGGCAAAAATTGCCACCACAAAGACGACAATTTCAATCAGCCAACGGCGCACACGCCCTTCGTATTTATTTTTTTTCATAATCTTTCCTATTACATCGTTCATGCACTAGTTGTTAACTGATACTTTCAAACAGCAAACGACACCTTATTCAAACTCAATCATGAGCGCCCAAGCACCTGGACCAGTATGAGTCGCAACTGTTGAGTTGGTATCTAGGATTGGGATTTTTTTATCGACAAAAGGTTGCAATGTATCTCTCATCTGCTCAGAGAAAGTCATGTTTTCTGCATGAGAAATTCCAATCTCTTTGATTTTTCGATTTTTGATTTTGTCTGCAAACTCATCTAACCATTTTTGGAATGTCTTATTACCACGACCTTTTAAGATTGGATCTAGTGATGTATCGACTAACTCCATAACCACTTTAATGTTCAAAAGGCCACTCAGAACACCCGTTACACGATTGACACGGCCGCCTTTAACCAAATTATCAAGGTTTGCAATCCCGATAAAAAGCTCCGTATTTTCTTTAGTTTTTTCAACCGCTGCTAAAATTTCTTCTTTCGTCGCACCGCTCGCTGCCAATTTCGCAGCCTCAATGACTTGAAACTTCAAACCTTGGTCAATAAAATCACTATCAATTACCGTCACATCTGCATTTGAGAGCATGGCGCCTTGACGCGCAGCCTCTACTGTACCTGATAAAGCCTTGGTCAAATGGATGCTGATGATTTGGCTACCGTCTTCTGCTAATTTATCGTAAATTTCCGAGAACACCCCAACTGGTGGTTGAGATGTCTTAGGTAAATTCTTGCTGACCTTCATTTTTGTCATGAATTGGTCAGCTGATAAATCCGTATCCTGATAAAGGACACCATCAATCAATATCGCTAAAGGGACAATTGTAATCCCATATTTTTCAATCAGTTCTGGTTCAACTGTAATTGTCGAATCCGTCACAATTTTAATCGTCATGCTTAAAAACTCTTTTCTGTCGGAAATGACTAAAAAATAAAAAGTTATTCTCTAGTAATCTCAAAAATTATGTTATACTTGAGATGAAGTAGTTATCAAAACTAGATAGTAAGTTTTGAACTGCTTTCTAAATTATTATATCAAATTTTGAGTAAAATTTCTCAATTTATCATGTTGCATTTTAAGTGCTAGTCAGAGACTAGCTAGAAAAATAGAAAAAAGGTCTCTTTTGAAAAATTCTAAAGCTTACATCATTACTAACGAAGTCTTTAATGCCGTTACACACGGCATTGGGTTTGGCTTTGCAGTTGCAGGACTGATTCTACTCATCCTAAAAGGTGTTGCGCATCATTCCACACTACAAGTCGTCAGCTATACCATCTATGGCTCAACCCTCGTCCTACTCTTTCTCTTCTCCACCTTATTTCATAGCCTTATTTTCACCAAGGCCAATCAAGTTTTCCAAGTTTTCGACCACTCCTCAATTTATCTATTGATTGCCGGTACCTATACCCCTTATTGTTTGATTACACTCAACGGTTGGTTAGGTTGGACCTTGTTTGCTATTGTTTGGGTGTGTGCCATCACAGGTGTCGTGCTTAAATCCGTCTTTCTACCAAAGTGGGACCATGTCCCACGTCTATCAACAGTCTTGTATATCATCATGGGTTGGCTGATTGTCTTTGCCTTAAAACCGCTCTGGCATGCCTTACCACATCCTGGTGTTTGGCTACTCTTTGTCGGTGGGGTGCTTTATACTTGTGGCGCCTACTTCTACTCGTTAAAATTTCCTTATGCACACGTTGTTTGGCATTTATTCGTCATGGCAGCCGCTGTCCTGATGTGGATTTCAGTTTATAAATTTATCTAAAAAGATACGCCCAAGTCAGTCGACAAAAGGCGTATTTTTTTGGATTTATTTTAGCATTGCTACTTAACGTATCAATACAATTTGTTGATCATCAATTTTACAATACGATTTTTTCCAGTTGTTCCATTGTACCACGACCATCATCGGTTGTGTAAAATTTAAGACCATGTATTTCGACTTTGCCAACTTGGTCCACAAAATCAATCTCCCCATGATTTTCACTCATATAGAGTAGCAAGTCTTCTTTCCACAATTCCTTCTCAAATCGTTCACCACTCATACCTTTCGGCTCAATAAAAATCTGAAATTGAACTTCTTTATCCTCTAGGAATAAAATAAAGTCAGGTTGAAAACCTTGAACATGTATATCAGCCACAGTGCCGTCATATCGTTTTCGATTGCCGTATTGATGAAGTTTCAACTTCTCTGCTTTTGCTGATTCACGATGCATATTTTCATCCATACGGAAAAGATAAACATTTTTGCCGTATTTTTCTCTAAGCAGCCCCATCCTTGACTTAATGCGTTCAAGTAGTTGATGCTCCAACTGATTCATAATTGCTGTTTCATAAACAAAGAAATCTTCTTTTACTTCAGTAGCTGTGATAATCTGTGTTGTAAGTGTATTCGAATCGACTCGCGGAATACGTTTCTTATAATCTGTTAAATAGTTGCTTATTGGATAACCGACAAATTTATTAGTCCCACGCTGTTTGATAAAACCTGATTTTATCTTCGTTTCGTACTCTTTCAAAAGACCGACTGTCAGGTCAAGAATATCATTTGGTGATAATAAATCACTTGTAAAAGTTAGTGGAACATTGACAAACAGTTTGATATTTCTGGTATTAAGCCAATTTTCTCCATAAATAAAGTCTGACATTGAATCAATATTAGGTAGATAGTGGCGTAAATTATCAAATTGATAAAATGATATTTTTTGTATCGCTTTTTTGATATAACGCTCATCGAACTTGGCAACATGGATTTGTTTCGTTTCATTTTGAACTCCTTCATCCAGATAGGATACTTCTTGGATGGCAGAATAGAAATTTCTTGTGATATCTTGCTTGTGTTGAATACCATAACTGTCTAATGAAACAAAATAATCAGCTGAGACTTCCTCCGATTCATTGTAATAAATCTTACCATTTTTATAAACTTCCGTTTGCTTGAACGATTTTTTTAGTTTGATTTCAATCGGAGGATTTTTTTCATCCTTGCCCGTTGGCAAGTCCATTTCCTTGAGTGATGCCACCAATTGTTTAAGATACTGTGGCTCATTCATGGTATGGTAATGCAAAGTCTCTAGGATAAGAGAGTCATTTCCAGTCTCACCATCAAAACGGCATTGATAGCTCCTAACACCGTCTTTCAAAAAAGGATAGTACCTTGCACCACGCCCAATCAATTGTGCTTCTACCATGGTAGCCGTCTTATTGGTCTTGGCTTCCTGTTCAATTCGGACAATATCATAAAGGTTTAGAACATCCCACCCTTCAGTGAGTTTGGCTACAGCAAATACGACACGATAGAAATTATTTGGACTTTCAAGGGTATTAAGGGCTTGATACTGCCCTTTTTCAAGCATATTACCTCTCTCAGTATCATTGGCATTGATGATATTTCTTGCATTAAAATCTCGTTTGAGGTCACTTATCACCTCATCAAGTCTATCTTCATTTTTTTCATAGTAATGATAAGCAAGACTTAAAATTTCACTGTCGGCACCTTTGTTTTTCCTGATAAAATCAAGCAAACTGTCACTTGTCAGACTAGCAATCAACTCTTTAAAATCTTGATTGGCTTTATTAGAGACATCAATTTTTGACGATTTAAAAAGAATGATTGGTTTAAATGTTTCAGTAATACCTTGAAATTCTGCTCTATATTTCCGAAATTGAGAAACAAGAACAGCATTTAACATCTTATCTCTATCGCTTGCCTGAGACTGAATACGCTTGACATTTTTAGAGTACCTGTCTGCCATAAGTCGATTAAGTGCATAACGATAAACAACTTTATCTTTATATTTATTGTAAATCGCCTCTTTTTCAAACTCAACCGTGGCCGTAAATTCTAAAAGAATATTATCTTCACGTGCATTGAGAATTTTTTGAATTGCAGATTCCCAAGTATTTTCTTTCTCTTTCTCAGTTTTCGTGCTTGCCGAATAATGATGAGCTTCATCTGCCAAAACGACCACTGGATGCTTGGCATAATCCATGACTCCCATCGTATTTTATTTTTGAATGAAAAGATCATCCGACATTTTTTGCACACTTGAAAGTTTAATATAGATCGTATTTTGATCAATAATTCTCGGAAACCTTTCAACTTGTTTCACTGAGATAATCTTACCATCAATTTCAATCTTATCAGAAAAAAGATACTTATCACTGCTACTATTGACTAAATTATCCTTTGTTTTCATCAGTACAGAGTTAGTATTGACTGTAAAAAGAAAGTTTTGATAACCTCGTTCTTGATAAAGATAGAGAATCAAGCCAGCCATAAGATCGGTTTTCCCTGAACCGGTCGCCATGTTAAACATGAGATGATTTGGTCTATTAACCGTTTTTTCTTGTGAGTAGTGAAAAAAACGAATTGCCGCATCTTGATAATATCTCAATGTATGTGCGAGATTTTCATTAATATAGCTAGGGATTACATAACCAGTATGTTCACTGATAAAACTTTGTTCAATGTGTCTAGCTTCATTAATCAGAGGAAAATCTAAGATTGGGTCTATTTTCTTTTTCGCCATATCTAGTCACCACCTTTCAACCGTTTTATATCATCAGATAGAGCATTGAAGTAATCTTTATCAACAGAAGTTACCTCATGATATTCTATCTGATAGTTTTCATAAACTTGATCAACTTTACCATCTGCTGACTTTCTAGAAACTTTACCTCGACCTTCAAGGATGTCAGCTCTCTGATAGGTCAAATAGCGGTCTAGTTCACTTCGCCAATCACTCATAGTCATCGCACTTTGAGTTCTTGCTTGGTACTCTGCCGTATCCAGATAACCTGATACTATTAAATTTAGACGTTCTAATTCATCTTGATTGAGATAATTTTTCGAAATTTTTAAGTCGAATTTTCTAGGATAATTTCCTTTGAAGTTAGTCAAACCTAGATCTTTTTTACTTTCATCAAGACGTGTAAAGATTAATTCAGGTGCCGTTTGACCGGTAACTGCGTAAAGCATTTTGTTTTGAACGGTCTGGAAAAATTCTCGTGCGACATCACTTGAACCATCGTAGTCTACTGATGTTGCAAAAATATCGAGTACTTGTTGGTAAAATAAACGCTCACTGGATCGAATATCTCTAATCCGCTTTTGTAAATTTTTAAAATAGGATAAATCAGAAGTTAACTTATCATTATCCAATGCGGCACCTGTTATCAAATACTCTTTCAATATGGTTGATGCATATCGCCTGAACTGGGCACCACGAGCTGAACGCACACGATAGCCGATCGCTAGGATCATATCAAGATTATAAAAGGCAACCTTGTGGGACTGTGTTTTTCCTTTGATTGCACCATGTTCAGTGGTCATCAACTGATAGTTGACAACCACTTCCTCCTCTAACTCACCATCGGAAATAATCGCTTTGATGTGCTTGCTGATATTTTGCTTTGTTGTCTGAAAAAGTTCAGCAAGTTCAAGTTGCGATAGCCAAACGGTTCCGTCTTGCAAATGAAGTTCAATCTTTGCCTGGCCATCTTCGGTATTATAAAGAATGATATCGTTTGTCATCACTCAGTTTCCTCATAAAATGCATGATTAAACTGATAATCCGTATCCGCAATAATATCACGAACGTTCGCATCATCTATCTCAGAATAGTTATAATACAGGCCATTTTTATCCAACAGTTTAACTAATAAACGCTTGTTCGCCTCAAACCCTTCACTAAAATCAATCTTTGTAAGGTCTGCACGGAAGGAAACATCTACATCATCATTTGACTTCATACGATCATAGACCATTTTTAATTCTGTCAAATCAGATGAATGGATGATGTCTTGTAGATAGCCCATATTTTTAAGCATGAGTTCTGCATAGACGAATGAGCCGCCACCTTGCCAGTTGACGTCTTTAGAGATACCACCTTGCTCACCAGCAATGACTTTTTGTAAGCGTGGAACTGAAACCGTGTTGATATAGTCCATCTGTTCAATACCGATAAAACGTCTATTCATTTTCAAAGCCACTGCTTGAGTGGTTGCCGAACCCATGAAGAAATCTAGGACTAGATCATTTTCAGCAGTAGTAATTTTTATGATTTCCATTAAATACTCTTCGGGTTTTGCATAATCAAAATCATCACGACCAAACAATTCATCAATTTGGTCATTACCTAAACTATTTGTCGTTTTGCCATCATACAATTTCAACAAAAAGTCAGAATAGACGGCTGATGCTTTTTTATCCTCTGCATCATCTTCATTTTTAAAAACACGACGGAAAGGTTTCTCACCACTCATAAAATCATAATCATCAGGAAAACCAATACCACCATTATCATACCATTCTTGAAAAGTATCCTTGGCAACAGCCCATGAACGCTTGGGGTTTACAGGATATTCTTTTCCAGTCTTAGGATTAACCATTGTAAAATTAGAATTAGGACGTTCTTGTATAGTCCTTTGGCTAGTCATATATGCCTTACGCCACGGACGGCTAGGAAAATCTTCCGTTGTCAAATATTTTCGCTCAACTTTCCGTCCGATTATTTCATCACTATCACTGCCATTGGTATAAACTAATAGCCAATCAAAGTCTTGTGATAAATTAAATGGTACATCTGATTTACCATTTCTTGTTTTTCTAGGAATTGTTCCAACAAATTTTTCTTTCGTAAAAATACTATCAGCAAGTAATTTCAAATAATGCATGCCATCTTCACTAATATTTATCCAAATAGATCCTTTCTCAGATAATAATTCTTTAGCAATTTCTAAACGATTTTTCAGAAATGTCAACCATGAAGATAGGTGAAAATTCGAATTATACTTGAAAGAATCCTCGCTAATTTTCTTTTTAAAAAAATAGGGGACATCTAAATAAATCAACTTCACTTTCCCAGCATAACGTTCCTTCAAACTATGTAATGCAAACAAGTTGTTCCCTTTGATAATCAGATTATCTTGCGTAGAAAACTCAGTCACTTCGTGACTACCATCTTCATCATATTTTTTAGCATTAACAAATACTTTCTTGTCAAACAAGCGATCAATTTCATCTTTTTCAATCACTTCATTTAAAAAGGCATCATCATAGCCATCTTCGTTATCTTCTTTTGTCATGGCGGCAGTTAGTACGCCATCTTTAAAAGGGAAATCTAGGACAACATCTTCATTATCAGCTAAAAATTTACCACCACTCGTCAAACCCACACGATTTTCATACTTGGTGTAGCTTGTATCCCAGTAATCACTATAAAGTACCGCTTCTTCTAGCAACTCAACCTTAAATATTTTTTCACCTGCTAATTCAACTAGATAATGTTCTCTAATAAAGTCAATGCTTAATAGTTTTTTCAATAACTTTTCATCATATTGACGTAGGTCTGTTGAAAGTTTAGAACGATTAAGTTCATCTCCGATGAGATAAGTTTCACCAAACTCAGACGGTGCGATTTTAAGTTCATCAAATATTTTGGGTTCAATTTTCGCCATAGGGTGATTTCTCCAGTTTATTTTCTAATTTCAATTACTGTCATTATATCAAAAAATCAGGTTGTTTGCCGTCCTCCAATATTAGCTGTCTTAACACACCAGCTCTTTATTTTATTACTTAACTTAAACGACAAGAAAGACTAATTCTCAGAAATAAAAAATGATTGTCAAATATCATCAACAATCATTTTAAATCACCTATATACCGCTTTATCCACATATCCCGTCAAGCGTTTCAATAAAATTTCAGACTCGTCCACGTAAATGCCAGTCATTTGCGTCGTCTTTGTGGTTTCATTATACAAAATCACAGGTGAATTGCCTGGGAATTCTTTTAAAATTTGCGCAATGCGCGAATTTTTACTCGTATCTAAAATCGCTAACCAAAGTTTTTTGTCCGTTTCAACCACCTTGACAAGCTGCTCGGCAACCAACTGTAAGCGATCATTTCGCTCAGAAACCTTACCTGTGATCAAATAAAAATCATTGACCTCCAGATCAGCCAGATAATGGTGATAGCTTTCCGGAAACATGGTCACATCAAGCTCATCCTTGGTATCTGTCACATTCAAGAAAGCCATGGTCGCACCATTCTTCGTTCGATGCGTCTTCAAATGCGTCAATTGAACTAAAATCGTTGCTTTTTGACCCGCCGTAAGCTGACTCACCTCAGTAAAGTTACCATGGCGTGTTCTTGCAATACGCATTAGAGGATGTTCAGTCACTGCCACACCCATCAAATCAAATTCCATCTGATATTTTTCAGCATTGCTATAATCTTCATAATCAACATAGGCAAATTTTAAATTTGTCGATGTTTCGGAAAAGAGGTCTGTTTGAAATACTGAATTAAAGTCCAGTAGTCTCTTGAGATTTTCAACTAACTTTCGACGATTCGGATCAAAGTTATCAAATGCACCAACTTCAATCAAGGGTCTGATGACAGTTTCCTTACGATAATTCTCTGGTAATTTTTGAATGAAATCCTGCAAACTTGAAAATTCTCGATGTTCAATGATCCAAAGCGCTAAATCGCGCGGCAAACTCTTAATCGCGCGCATGCCTAAGAAAATTTCACCTTTGGATAATTTATCATAGTAGGGCATGCGATTAATTGTCGGTTGTGCCAGTTTAAAGCCTAGATTTTGTGCATCATTAAGTAGAGCGATACGCTTACTGTCCCGCAACATAATTTCATAAAAAACATCTGGATAGTGTGCTTTAAAATAGGTCATCTGAACTGCTAGAGCACCATAACCAAAGGCGTGAGACCTATTAAAGCCATAGTTGGCAAAACGTTCAATCAGTTCATAAATCTCAGTCGCTTTTTCTGTCGTATATCCTTTTTTCAAACTACCTGCAATAAATTCAGCTTTTAACTGCTCAAATTCACTGCCTTGTTTTTTAGAAATAGCACGTCTGAGTAGATCTGCACGACCCAGTGAAAATCCGGCAAAAATCTGGGCAACCTGCATGATTTGTTCCTGATAAATCATAATCCCATATGTTGGTGCTAAAATATCAGCAATTGAGTCATCCGGATAAATAACCGTCTCCTCACCATGACGCCGTCTGATAAATTCAGGAATAAAGGCTGATGGTCCTGGTCTGAAAATTGAGGTTGCTGCGACAACATCCGCAAATTCTGTCGGTTTCGATTGACGTAGAAAATTCATCATCTGAGGGTTTTCAAACTGGAAAATCCCCAAAGTCTGTCCCTTTCTGAATATTTCTAACGTCGCATCATCATTGAGATCAATTTGGCTGATGTCGATTTGTTTTTCATACCTTTTCGCAACTAAATCCCGCATGTCATTGATGAAAGTCAGGTTTTTGATACTCAGAAAGTCAAATTTAATCAGACCAATTGCTTCAACATCGTGTGCCTCAAACTGAGTGATCGGTAAGGTTTCACCAGGTGCTAAAGGCAGGTAATCTGTCAAATCATGAGCCGCAAGAACAACACCTGAGGCATGGACAGATTTCTGACGTGGCATGCCTTCTAGCTTTTGCGCATAGGCAAAGATTTTTTGTAGACGCGAATCGTTAATGATTTCAGCACGAAAACGGTTATTTTTCTCATATTCCTGGGCGAGATTATCCGAGCGACCAATCATACTTGAAACGTGTGAAATTTCAACTTCTGTCATGCCAAAGACCTTAGCAACATCACGAAAACTCTGTTTCATACCAAAAGTAGAGAAAGTCATGATCTGCGCGACATGACTACTGCCGTAACGATTTTTGACATAGGTCAAAATTTCAGCACGCTGGTTATCCGGCATGTCGATATCAATATCGGGTAAGCTGGCCCGTTCAGGATTGAGGAAACGTTCAAAAAGCAAATTATTAGCGACAGGGTCTACACCTGTGATTTGCAAAGCATAGGCCACGAGAGAACCTAACGCAGACCCACGCCCCATCCCTGTATAAATCTGTTGTGACCGTGCATAGCGAATGACGTCTGCAACAATCAAGAAGTAATCATCAAAGCCCATTTCATGAATGACACCTAGCTCATGATCCAGTCGCTGTTGATAATTAGCTGAAGTTAACTGTCTAGCCTTTAAGAAGTGTTCAGCAGTTTCACGTAATTCATCTGCTGCTGGCTTTTCAGGATTAAAACGCGGCAGGGCAAGTGTGTCAAGCGCAATATCATAGCTGATCTCTGAAACCAGCCGTTCTAAATTTTTCAAACTCTCCGTATCAAATAAAGCGCGAACATCACTTTCTGCCCGTAAATTTTCGAAGTGGTTGCTGGTCAAGCTATCATCATACTTGGTGCCATTTTTAATGTGATGTAAAATTGCTAGCGTCTCTGCATCCCCGGCGTTTAGATACCTTACCGTTAAAAATGGAATTTTCGGTCGCAAAAAGCCTTGTGCCATTGGCTGTGCCAAACCGACATAAACATCTTTTGGGGGCAATTGGGAAAGGATACTATCAACAGCTGAGTCAGCGGGAATGATGAGGGCAACGTCACTCAAATGACTTTGCATGTCTGAAAAATCGTTAAAGCCGAAATTTTTCTTACTCGAAATACTGTAAAGATTTCTAAGCCCGACATTTGTTTTGGCAATGAAAGTGAAATTGATAGCGAGGCCGTCCAACAAAAGTGTCGTTTCGTAGCCAATGACTGGCTGGATGCCTGCTGCTTGGGCTTGCGTGATGAATTGGTGGGCAGCATGGAGATTGTCGCTATCAGAAATGCCGAGTGTTTGGTAGCCGAGCGCTTTTGCTGCTGTGATATAATCGGTGAGTTTGACCGTCGCATCCATAAAGCTAAAAACGGTTTTCGTATTAAGTTGGGCGTACATCTTAACTCCTTTCATGGTCTTTTATTTTTGTTAGGCAACTTGATTCAGTGGGTTGCCAGGTTAGTTGCTCTCACGAGTTAAATCTAGCCATTATTTTTTGATGTTTTTCTTGCAAAATTTCCTTATTTCTATTATACTTTATTTTGAGAGAAGAAACATATCAGGACATATCTAAAATTTTCATTTTCTATTTTAGAAAGCCCTTTAGAAAGCAGATGGTGTTATGAAATTCTTCGTTGTTCTATTTTGGTCATTGATTTTAAGTGAAATTTCTGGCTTTGTTATCGGCAAACTCAATGATACAAGTTTCCAACCTAATCTGGTCGCAATCATTGCTGTTGTCTTTACAGTCTTCATTTTCATTATAGACAAAATCGCAATTCCAAAAGATCCACAAGCTAAAGCATCAAAATAAACCGTTGGGTTTATTTTTTTATTTTCTAAAAATATATAGGATTGAACATTTGAAATATATGAGATATAATTAAATGAAAGCGGTTTAAATCAGAAAAAGACGAGGGACAAAATGAAAAAACTATTTGTTGCAATTAGACGTGGTAATAATGATGAAGTCAAAGCAATCCTTACTAATAAACCCAAGTTATTATCATGTACCGCAAAACAACCACCCAAAAAAGATGACGGACAGTCCCTTCTTCAAGTTTCTTTGAAAACTGGAAATTTTGAAATTGCTGAATATCTCTTGGATATGGGGGCAGATGTCAATTTTATCGAAAAGGAAAGTTGTAATGAATGGCTAGCTCCTGTTTTACATGATGCAATTAGAGCTCTAATATTTAATTGTCAAACAATGGAAAAAGATGCTGATAAATTTGATAGAGTCTACAAAATATTTAATAAAATGCTTACCTTAGGTGCAGACCCAAATGCGGTTGATTCATATGGAAACACCTGCCTCGGCAGAGCAATTATGGATGCAAAACAGATGATTGATCATCCTTTTTTTGAGGGTAAATCATCTTGGGCAGGAGAAGGATTAGATGATATCGGGCGTGATTTGGTATTGACACAAATCAGAAGTGTATTTCAAGCGCTCATTGATGCTGGAGCAAATATCAATTCTTCCAATAGCCAAAGAGAAAGTGCTGTATATGATATCAAAAATTCAAGGTTAGAATCATTTAATTTATTTTGAGATATAGTGTCAATTTATCGAAATATAAGAAATGTTATATCATCTCCGTCTTATTTTTAAAAAATCATACTTTAATTGTAGAAAAAATCATATTTACTCGTATCAGAAATTTTAGAAATCAAAAAATGCTAGAACATCAATCCTAGCATTTTTTGTGTTTTATTTCGCTTCAGCGTTTTCAACAGATGCTTTGACAAAGGCTGTGTAAAGACCTTCTGATCTATTTGGACGGCTTGACAATTCTGGGTGATATTGACACGCAACGAAGAATTTATTTTCTGGAATTTCAACAATTTCTACCAAACGGTTATCAGGTGATACGCCTGAGAAGACGAGTCCTGCTTTTTCAAACTGTTCACGGTAGGCGTTGTTAAATTCATAACGGTGACGGTGACGGCGTTGGATGACTTCTTGGTTATCATAGGCTGCTGCTGTCACTGAGTGTGCTTTCAATTTCGCTGGGTAAAGTCCCAAACGAAGTGTACCACCCATATCCTCAACATCGATTTGATCACGCATGAGGTCGATAATTGGGAATTTCGTTTCAGGATTTAACTCAGTTGAGTTAGCGCCGTCAAGTCCAAGGACGTTACGACCAAACTCGACACAGGTCAACTGCATACCTAGACAAACGCCAAGCATCGGCACATCATGCTCACGCGCATACTGAATCGCCGCAATTTTACCCTCAGTGCCACGGGGTCCAAAGCCACCCGGTACAATAATACCGTCAGCGTCGCCCAAAAGTTCAGCAGCATTTTCAGGGGTCACATCGTTTGACTGAACCCATTTCAGGTCAATGTCGGTGTCCGCAGGGTATCCGGCATGTTTCAAAGCTTCAACGACAGAGATATAAGCATCTGGCAATTCGACATACTTCCCAACCAAAGTAATCTTAGTTGATTTTTTGAGGTTCATGACGTGGTGAACCATTTCTGTCCACTCTGTCATATCTGCTTTTGGCAAATCAAGTTTCAAATGATCCAAAACGATTTGGTCCATGTTTTGAGCTTGTAAATTAAGTGGGATTTGGTACAAATGTTCCACATCAAGTGATTCAATAACAGCCTCTGGCGCAACATCTGTAAACTGTGCAATTTTATTTTTAATCCCTTGCTCAGCTGGTGTTTCTGTCCGGATAACAATCATATTCGGCTGAATCCCCAAGCCACGTAATTCTTTAACAGAGTGTTGTGTTGGTTTAGTTTTCATTTCAGCAGACGCTTTTAGATAAGGTAATAAAGTTGTATGAATGTAGAAAACATTGTCCGAACCCACATCAGATTTCATCTGACGCAAGGCTTCAAGAAATGGTAATGACTCAATATCGCCAACAGTTCCGCCGACTTCAGTAATGATGACATCTGAGTCAGTCGTTGCTGCGGCACGTTTAATTTTTTCTTTCAAGGCATCTGTGATATGTGGAATAACTTGAACCGTTGCTCCCAAATATTCGCCTTTACGCTCTTTACGCAAAACTTCTGAGTAAATTTTACCTGTTGTCACGTTAGAGTATTTGTTAAGGTTAACATCCATGAAACGCTCGTAGTGACCAAGGTCAAGGTCAGTTTCTGCGCCATCATCTGTCACGTAAACTTCCCCATGTTGGTAAGGACTCATTGTACCCGGGTCAATATTGATGTATGGGTCAAACTTTTGAATTGTGACTTTAAGGCCACGATTTTTTAAAAGACGACCAAGACTTGACGCCACAATCCCTTTACCAATACCTGAAACCACACCACCTGTGACGAAAATATACTTTGTCATTTACCTATTGTCTCCTTTAATTTAAACACACATGGGAAAATAAATATAAAAAGCTCCCAATAATGGGAGCTATTTGTCCGACCGCCTGAGCGGTGCCCGATAATTATTATAGCAAATTTTTTGTGGACTTGTCAAATTTGATTTTTTAATCGTGCTATTGTTTCCTGATAGGCTTGTCTGGCTGCTAGGCTATCTGCTTTCATCGTTGGAAATTGTTTCTTAATTTGATTTGCTGTCATAAAGAAGAAAACAAACGCAACCACAACTGCTGCAAAAAACAAGACTTCAATTATTAGCAATGGTAAAATAGTCGCATCAGTCAAATTAGCTACCAAAAATACCATAGGGATTGATAAAGCGTTATAGACATAAACCATGATTGGTGCGATATATGAACGACCACCTAGCTTGAGTTTCATATTATAACGATGCACTTGAATCGCTGCAATAAATATGACCAGACTAAAAAAACTGTTTTTAAAACCAATTAACGAGAGAATAACAGTCACTATCGTCATAATTGGAATGGTTAGATTACCACCCCATGCATTATATGGCAAAGACTGTTCTTGCATGAGTTTTTTAGCGCGTTTACTTTCTTCTTTCATTGAAACCCCTTATGATTAGTTTATCTATTTGTAATCATATCATTATATCAATGGTTTTTCAATTCAATTCATACTTCTATCTCTTTTGGCTTTTCTTTTAAAACTGTTTTTAGTAAGATAAATCGAATGATTAATATCGCAACAATATCAATGAGCACAATAATAATCGTTAAAAAGTCATACCACATAGGAGGCCAGTAGAACTCTACAGGAGATAGACCAAAAAGCGACATAAGTGGCGCAATGAAATAACTGGCAATAAAGGTAACAAGTGATAAAAGTATCACACTTAATCTAAATCGTGTTAACGGCCGACACAAGAGGAACATCAAGAAGATTTGAACACCTCCAACCACTTGTGTAATCGTTGTTTTCATTGCCATATCCAAAATTTCTGACTGTGCGTAATGTTGATAATGTAGTACCCTACCTCCTACATCTTCTATGGAAATTTCTCCTTTAGCTAATGCCCCTAAAGTAAAGATTGTCAAAGCAAGTACAATACCACAAGGCAAGGCATTTAGAAAAATATTTCTAAAGAAGTTATCCTTGGCCTTGGCTTCGTTTTTCTCAAAAACAAGTAGAAAAGTTGGTACACCAATCGTTAAAATACCTACTAGAGTCAAATTAACTGGATCAAGTGGGAATAAAATTTTAAAGAGGAAGAAAGCAAAAACCAAAATCGTCGAATAAATCACACGAACAACGTGTAAACTTGCGACTGTATTGATATTATTAATCACTTTTCGGCCTTCTTTGACAACATTTGGCAGCGTTGAAAAATCATTTTCCAACAAGACAAATTTAGCAACTGCTTTTGTTGCCTCGCTACCAGAACCGAATGCAATGGCACAGTCTGATTGTTTGAGCGCTAAAATATCATTAATGCCATCACCAACCATACAAGTCGTATGACCGTTTTTTTGTAACGCTTGAATGATGTTCCGCTTTTGAGGGGGTGTCACGCGACCAAAAATACTGGTCTCTTTAACAACTCGTTGTAAGGTCGCCATATCTTCAGGAATATCCGCAGAAATAATCGCCTTACCTGTTACACCAACATCTTTTGCAATGGCAGCAACGGTATCAGGATAGTCACCAGAGATAATCTTAACATCAACATCTTGTGATTTAAAATAGGCAATGATATCACGCGCATCTTCCTTGACGACATCCTTAATTAGAATTAGGGCAAGCAAAGACGCATCTTTGGGTACCCCTTTATCGGTGAGATGACCTTGACTGTGTGCCAAGCCAATAATCCGGTTGCCTGATTTTAGATACTGTTCAATATCAGCTTTAACTGCTGCCGGTAGCTCCGATACAATCATATCAAAAGCCCCTAAAAGATAGGTACCCTGACCTGCAATCTCCATAGCTTGTAATTTTAGCTCTGATGAAAACGGCAAATAATCTACGACATCATATGTTTTTTGTGGGGTTTGAAATTTAGACTGTAAAGCAATCGTAGACATATTTTGTTCTGCATCACGACTGACAATAAAAGCGATAATATCATCAATCTCTGACTGATTGTCACCGTAGTAAAGAACATTTTCGACACTCATCTTACCTTCGGTAATGGTCCCTGTTTTATCCAAACAAATGGTATCTACTCGCGCTAAGGTCTCAATTGCAGGTAATTCTTGGGTTAAAGTACCCAGTGTGGAAAGTTTTAAAACGCCGGCAGCCAATGCGACACTAGTTAAAAGCACAAGGCCTTCGGGCATGATACCTATCATAGCTGCAACAGCTTTTAATATAACAGCATTTGTGCCAATAATCTCCAGGAAGTTATATTGGTCAAGAAAGACGGCAATCGTCGCAGGCAAAATGATAATCGTAATCCATTTCAAAATGCGATCGATATTCTTTTGAATCTGTGATTTCGTCATAGCAAAGGCTTTAGCTTCAACGGTTAGCTTACTGACGTAAGTGTTATTACCAACTGAGATAACTTGTACTTTCGTATTGCCTTGCATGACCAGACTGCCTGAATAAATCTCATCACCGATATGCTTTTTGATAAATTCTGACTCACCAGTAATCAAAGACTCATCAACGACGAGGCCTTCTTCTAAACTCCTGACGTCAACGGGGACTTGCATCCCTTTGGTTAAGAAGAGAATATCATCCAGTACGATGTCTTCCTTATTGACTTGTGTTTCAATCCCGTCACGTAAAACTAAGACCTTAGCCTGCTTTAAAATAGAGAGGCTCTCAATTGTTTTCTTAGCTTTAATTTCCTGATAGATGCCTATCCCTGTATTAAATACGACTGACAAAATAAATAGTAGATTTTTAAGCGAGCCTGTAAACAAGACCATGCAGAATAGCAACAAGTTCAAGAAATTGAACAAGGTCAATGTATTATGAAGAATGATTTCTTTGGTCGTTCTACTAGCAGAGGTAGTTGCAATATTGACCTCACCTTTTAATAGATGTGCTTCAACTTGAGCTTGGGTCAGTCCTGTCTTAAAATCGGTCATTCCGAGGTACTACTCCTTCATTTTAATTTGGTGCTATCACTTATCGATGCGGACAGGTTAAAAATATTCACGTAAGATCACATCTTTCATGACAAATTTGGTAAATTCACCTATCGTCATTGTAACAGCTTGGCCAGTGCCAAATGTCATGTTATTTTCTGGTAATATCTCGTCAATAATCGTAAATTGCTTGTCTGCATTAACTGGAAATTGTTTCAAATATGCTTCTAGATTGACAATTCGAGCCATCATATCTGCTCGTAAACTAATTTGTGCCCGACTCGGCTCACGCATATCTTGTTCTAATGTAACATTTGAGGGTGCTGTGTAAACAAACTTATCAAAGGCACCTGCATGACTAGCAATAAAACGATAAGCTGTATTTTTAGCTTGAACATCAAGCGTTATCAGTTCATGAATGATAAATGTCATGCCATTAAAGGCATAAATGACATATCCTCTAGGTTCTGCTTGGTCATAAAGTCTGTGCGTTTAACCGTTAAATGTGTTTTTTCTCCCAACGGAAAATCAGCTGCATCAATCTCATAATGTTTTTGGTTGAAGACATAACTATAACCAAATTTACTGTAAAAACTGTAAGAAAAAGGTGCGAGATAAGAAAATAGTGTTTCCTTCTGATAATTCTCTTGTAAAATTTCAGTCATGAGCTGACTTGCTGCACCATTGCCACGGAACTCAGGATAACTTGCAACGTAACCAATTCCTGCCATTGGTACCGATTGACCTTGGAAGTTAACCTGAAAGTGGGTATCGACAATCATACTCGTCAATTCACCATTTTCAGTATGTGTATGTAGGGTCGACTGCTCTAATAATTTGTAAAAAGCGCGGTCTCCGCCAGTTGGATTTTTATGGAAAGCATATTTCGCAAGCTTCAAACAAGCCTCTTCAATCGTCATTTTTTCCCTCACCTTATTTGTCTTTTAATCAGACTAACCTTGTCTAAACGTATCAACTGTATCATAAGCTGGCACGTGGCCCACCAATCAGCTTAGGACGGCTTTTGAGTGCTGTCACGTGAGCGCCACCTAATTCACGCATGATTGGGCGAAAAGGAATCTGCACGTGTTTCACATGCATCCCAATCGCTGTATCACCAATATCAAGACCAGCTTGCGCTGTGATATACTCAACTTCTACTGGGTCATTAAATAAAGCATAAGCTGCGACTTGACCACTGCCTCCAGCATTGAGCAGTGGCACAACGGAAACGATTTCCAAATCTTTTTGCTCTGCTAAATCTCGCTCGACCAACAAAGCACGATTAAGATGTTCGCAGCCTTGAACCGCTAAAAACACACCGATAGCCGTGAGTTTATCATAAATTGTTTTAACCACAACTTGACCAATTTCAGCTGATGAATTATGCCCAATCAAGCCACCATTAACTTCACTTGATGACAAGCCCAAAACGAATATCTGATCTTTTTTAAGGTCAGCCTGCTTGATAACATCCTCAATCAAGATTTCTGTTTGCGCTTGCAATTTTTCTAAATCCATTTGTTTACCCCACTATCATACTCTAAATACATTAAAATAATCTCACCGATGAGGCAATCGTTGCAACACCCCATATTCATTTGAGTTAAGAATCGCCTGATAGACAAATTCCTTACTTTGTTCGACAGCTGCTAGTACTGACACCCCAAGCGCCACATGACTTGCAATAGCCGACGCAAACGTACAGCCAGCACCATTATTATTTCGCGCAACAATCGGTTTAACAAATTCCCGAGAAATGACACCATCATCATATAAATCACGCGCAAAATGCTTATCCAAACGACTGCCACCCTTAATTACCGTATGACGACTCCCCAGACCAGACAAAACCGTCGCAGCAGCTTTCATATCCGAAACAGTCGTAATCGTCAGACCAGCCAGCATCTCAGCCTCCCTCAGATTCGGCGTCATTACCGTCACATAAGGCAAAAACTCAAGCATCTTCGCCGTCATCAGCGACATCTCCTCATCTTTATTTTCTTTAAAAACCAGAACCGGGTCAAGAATGACGGAGACATCTTGATGCTGCTGAATAAAACGCAAGGTCAGGTCGGCAATCTCTATTGACGGCAACAGACCTATCTTAATCGCATCGAAAGTAACATCATTTAGACTATCCAATTGCCGCTTGAAAATATCAAGATCCGTTGGAAAAATATCAAAGCCAGATGCATGCTCAGCTACTGTCACAATCGACGTCACGGCAACAAACCCATAAATCCCGTATTGAGAATAAGTCGCTAAGTCAGCCTGAAAGCCACCACCTGATAAGACATCAGACCCCGAAATCGCTAATATTTTAGGCGTTGATTTCATCGTCGTCATAACGTAACTCCATGAGACACAAACCATGAGCCGGTGCTGTCGGTCCTGCTAAATCACGATTTTGTGCCACTAAAATTTCAGATACTCGCGAAACTGGCCACTTGCCGGCACCAATTTTTACCAAGGTACCGACCATATTTCTGACCTGCTTATATAAAAAACCATTGCCAGAAAAAATGAAGAGAATTTCATCTGTCCCACTTCTCACTACATCTGCCTGTGTAATCGTCCGAACCTTGTCCTCGACCGTAGCGCCAGAGGCTGTAAAACCTGTGAAGTCATGCGTGCCAACCAATAACTGCGCTGCTGCAACCATGTCATCAAAAGCAACGATTTTCGGAAAATGATAGCTAAAACGCCGGGTTAAGGGGTTGTTGGCCCGAGAGGTGGTCAGGCGGTACTGATAGGTTTTGCTGTGGGGCTTGAATCGTGAGTGAAAATCGTCAGCAACTAGCTCAAGCGCAACAACATCAATATCATCTGGTGTTTGAGTATCCAGGGCAAATCGTAATTTTTCAGTGTCACGCGCTTGCGGTAAATCAAAATGAATGATTTGAGCTAGCGCGTGAACGCCACTGTCTGTACGCCCTGAGCCGTGAAGTTTAACAGGATGACCTGAGTTTAATTTCGCCAAAACACGCTCAAGTTCCTCTTGAACGGTTCGACCATTATTTTGTATTTGAAATCCGGCAAAATCTGTGCCGTCATATGCAATCCTTGCTTTATATCGTGTCATGCTAACATTATATCATGTTCATTTAAAAATCTGATGACAAAGTGGATTGTTTTTTCTGTTTACCATTATCATTTAAACTTATTTTTTCATAATATGTTGACATGAATTTTTTAGCATGTTATTATGAAATCGGTATCAGCGCTCAAATTTAATCAACTTTGATAAGCCAATGACGGTATGACTATTTTAATGAAAAGAGAAGACGATGCATCCTAAATATTTAATCACTGCTTTTGCAATAATGTCACTCATGACTTTGGCTGCTTGTGATGAGTCAGACCACGAAAAAGGTGCAGTTGCGCCTTCATATTCAAGTGAAAGTTCCTCAGTCAACTCATCAAAAAAAGACGGTGTTGTCGTTGACCAGCCATTAGGCATGGATGATGTTACTGTTATTGAGCTTACCCACGGTGATACGCCACCAACGCAAGAAGAACTCGAAAAATATCAGTGGTATTCTCAAGGATCAGCGAACTTTGCATCATTTAATGGCGGAGAATTAAAGATCTTTAGTTGGAGAAAAAGTGACAATGGTTCTTATCATAGGTTAGAAATTTCAAATTTTCCTTATGAAATTATTGACAATGTCATGCAATGGGATGTTGTTATTCGTGGTAAAAAATATGTTGGTGTGGATGATACATTCGTCATGTCTTGGGAAGGTAATGAGCTAGTGCTGACTCCCAAAGATGACCAACCTGAAAAAGGTCATCGTAGTCATAGATTTGTCCCGATTGAGTATAAGTACTCAAAAAGAATTGTGTGGCAATAATTTCTCGCCTTTTTTCTCAACCCATATTTTGTATGTAATAATGCAAAATATGGGTTTTTCTATACTGAAAACTGATTTATAAGTAACACATCTACTGCAAGATTCGGTAACAAAAAAGACACTTTCGAGTCTTTTTTAAATTGCTTAATCATTTGAAAGTGCTTCAATCGGGTTCAATCTAGCAGCTTTACCTGCTGGCATCAAACTAGCGAACAAAGCAATGATAATTGCAATGATGACACTACCTATAACTGCACCAGTTGAAATTTGAATGATATGGAATTTATCAAGCAAATCACTGACGCCTGAGTTAACACCAACTTGACCAAGAAAGGCAACTATAATCCCTAGAATGGCAGAGGCAATTCCTAACATGACAGTTTCAATAACAAAGAGTAGGCGAATATCCCCTTTTCTTGCGCCTAAAGCACGTAGGATACCAATTTCTTTCGTCCGTTCTGCAACTGACATATACGTTGTAGCGATAATCATCATCAGACTCACGAGAAGTGAAATGCCTGCGATTAAAGCGAGAACGATAGTAACAATGGATGTAATATCATTAATCGGTTTCAAAACTGCACCGAGTGAGAAGGTTACAAAGTCTTTCTTGCCGTCAGTTTTCAAGTTTTGAATTTTGTTTACGACAGATTTAACATTGTGGCTATCATCGATTGTTGGCACGATGAAGTTAGGGTCACCGACAATATTATTTGCGATAAATGCTTTTTGAAGGGTTTTAAAGTTCATTGTCAACGGATTTTGTGCTGGGTTACCTTTAGTAATCCCCGACACTTTCACGTCTTGTGAAATAGTTACTGGTGCGCCATCTTTATTGAGCATTTTATACTCAAGGTGTAGCGTTTCACCAATAATTTTTTTCCAATTTGTCTTATCCCATTTTTTTGCAAAAGTATCTGGTACAACTACTTCACCTTCACTTGGTTTTTTACCCACTAAGAGTGAACTATCTGTATTGACATTTGTCCAAGTTTGAATTTTAGCGAAAGGTTCTTTCGTTGCGCCAAGACTAACTGTAAAGTCGGCTGGTGCGACATCAAAGGCTTTTTCGACTTGCTTCACATGATTTAACTTTTCAACTTTGTCTATCAAAGTATCAGAAATCGCAGTTTTTGTCGTATTCTGAGGCATTAATCGTGTTGTTTCCTGAAAGGCCTCATCGTTTTTCTTGTTCTCATCAGATGTCACGCGTTTCATGACCATTGGGACATTTGGATTAGCCAAATCTGTGACCATTTTATTCATGTAACCCTTAGCACCATTGCCCAAACCAAGGAAGAACATAACTGAAAATAAACCAATGGCAACGCCAATCATAATCATCAGATTTTGTTTCCAGTTGTTGAGAAAATGCTGCCAAGCAATGCGAGCCTTAGCGCCAAAAGAAAGTGTTTTGGTTTTAAATTCACGTGCTTTTTCGACCGTCTCATAAGCTGGTTTAATCCGTTCATCCGACGTGACTTGACCGTCTGCCAAATGCACGATACGTGTCCCGTAGTCAGCTACTTCTTGCGAGTGCGTGACAACAATGACCGTCTTACCGCTTTTGGCAATATCAGACAGAATTCCTAGGACATCGCTTGTATTTTGTGAATCCAAAGCGCCTGTCGGTTCATCAGCGATAATGATGTCAGGGTCATTGGCGAGTGCGCGTGCAATCGCGACACGTTGTTTTTGACCACCAGATAATTGGTTGGGATTTTTCTTCTTGTGTTCGAGTAACCCAACTTGTTTGAGTAAATCTTCTGCTTTTTTGACTTGTGCCTTGTGAGACAGATTCGTCATTTTTAACGAGATTAACACATTGTCTAAAACACTAAGATAGCTGACCAAGTTAAAGGATTGAAAGATGAAACCAACTGTATCTCGACGATACTCATCCATTGATTTTTCTTTTTTATCTGCTTGCTTGACGCCATTGACAATGACTTCACCATCATATTTGCGGTCAAGACCACCAATAATGTTCATCAAAGTCGATTTCCCGCCCCCAGATTCACCGAGAATCGAGATGAAGTCTCCTTTATCAAAGCTTAGATTCAAGCCTTTCAAGACAGGAAATTCTTCTTTTCCAAGAAAATAAGATTTCTTGATATTTTTTAGTTCCAAGATTGTCATGCTGATGACCTTTCTATTTTTCCATAAAATATTTGTTCTTTTTTAAGTATAAAACTTTTCCCGAAAACTTTCATGGTACTTTAGACTTATTTTCACATATATTGATGAAAAATTTAGATAATAGTTCAAAATAAGCATAGCGACTTAGTCGCTATGCTTATTTCATCAACCTCTCTCAATTAAAAATCTTGCCATTTTTCTTCATCACTCTCACGGTTTTCATCTCGAGTATTTCGAATGAAGTCCCAAGGATTATGGCGACTTTTAGCAAAACGTCTAAAAGTTTCATCAAAAGATTCTTGATTCCGCTCACGCGCACGTTCCTTATTTAAATGTCGGCGTTCATGCATTCGGATATGATTTAATTCTCGATTACTTGCACCGTGGTGATTTGAAAAATGCTCAAACTCGGATAATTCTTCTGGAAAAGTTTGATTAGTTTCAATAATTTTCCTAAGCAAGTTTGATAAAGTCAACACTTCCTCGGGTGTCAAATCGCCTAATAATGTTTCTGATAGTGTATCAGAAAACTGACTTTGTTTATCTTTAGCCATTCTTGCCTTTTCTGTCAAGAAAATCCGACTCACGCGTTTATCTTGCTCATCTTGTTTTCGGACAATAAATGCCTCAGCCTCAAGTTGTTTCACCATATTAGTTACACTAGAAGGACGAATATCAAGTTTTTCAGCAATCTCAGTATTCGTTAAGCCATCTTCTTTCAGTAGCAAATTAAACAGACCGCGTGCTCCCTGACGCCTTCTGTCCCCACCTGCTTGTGAAAAATGATGATTCATGGCATGTGTCCGCAATGCAAAACGCATTTGTGGATTTTGTAGTAATTTAGAAAATAGCTCTAATAGCTCATTTGTTTGTTCAGACATAAGTTACCTCTTTCTTTATTTAACGTTTAATTTTAGTTAGTTTTATTTTTATACAACTAACTAAATTAAGTTTAAAACAATTAAGTTAGTTTGTCAAGAATAAAACTAATCTTTTTTTGAAAAAAAATAATCCCGAAGGATTAAACAACTAATAATCGTAATAATGCCATCGTAATAACACCTGTCACTACCGCGAACATCAGAGATTTTCGCAAGTAGCCGACTACCATAGCCGGAATCATCGCGACACATCTCAATCCGTCAAAACTCGGTAACGCATTTTTATGCAAGATTAACAACTCAGAAACCATTAAACTCGTCATCATTGACAGTGATAAGTAGTTCAAAAATCGTTTAAAGAATGCTGGAAATTGTATCAGCTTAGCAAGAGGGAATGATAAAATTCTGGGTACCCAGGTGACAATAACACTGAAAAATAAAGCAAGATAAAAATACATCAGATGACCTCTGCCCTTCTAGTCTCTTTAGGTGTCGACATCACTGCACCAATTAAAGCGCCAATAAGTGTCGCAATCAGAACTGCAACATAACTAGAGGTGACAATACCCACTAAATAATAAATCAGCATTGTACTGAATAAGACAGTCAGGACAATCGTTAAGCGTTCATTTTTCACCATAGAATCTAAAGTCAGGACTAATAAGCCAATAAACATGGCAACCAGAGCATAATCTATGCCAAACTTCTCCGGATTCGGTATTAGATTTCCAACTGCTGCTCCCAAGATAGTAGACAATATCCAAGTCAGATAACTCATCACGTTCACTCCTTGCATCCAAGAGGGTGTGATAGGTGTGTTAGTCGCATGTTCTAAAACCATGAGGCCAAAAGATTCATCGGTCATCAAAGTGCCCATGCCGATGCCGGATTTAAGAGATTGGTGTGGGAAAATTTGCGTGGCGGTCAGGCTTTGCAAGAACATTCGGAAATTGACCAAAAAGATGGTCAGAGTGATGATGGAAATTGGTGCGTGAACAGCCATCATGGCAATCATGATGAACTGACCGGAACCGGCATATAGGAAAATGGACAGGCAAGCAACTTGCCAGAGGCTAAAACCTTGAGCGATAGCGACGATGCCAAATGCCGCACCAATGCTGATATAGCCTAGGCTGACGGGGATGGCAGCTTTCATTCCGTCCATAAAATTGTAACTTTTTGACATGACTAACTCCTAAGGTGTAATAGTCTCATTATATCAGAAAATTGCAGAGCTTTTACTTATTTTTACTACTTTTCAATTTTGAGTTCAACTAGAAGGGGTTATTTTTAAAAATTTTGTATTATAGCTTTCAGTGTTGGACACTTCATTGAATTGAAAAAGACTGGGATAAAAGTTTATTACTACATAATTTTTTAATGCTCTAGCTTTTATTTTAAATCATATATCATAATAAAAAAACAGCCTTTTGGACTGTTCTTTAATCTTCGTTTATTCCGATTACATTTGTCTACTCGGTTTGGGTTTCTCAGGCGAAACGAGATCTTCGTAGAACTTTCAAACGCTGCGCGTTTCTCAATTCCTCGTAGACAAACAAAAGACAGTCGAATTTGACTGTCTTTTGATATTTGCTCCCGAGTTCTTGCTTTCGCAAGCGAAAGGCAAAGTTCTTCGAACTTTGCGCATGCGTCGCATGCCAAAAATTCGAGGCAAACAAATGACGCTTCGCTGAAAGCCTTTGGCTTTCGACTTCGCTTACATTTGTTTGTTATAGTATTCAACGACGAGTGCTTCGTTGATTTCTGGGTTGATTTCATCGCGTTCTGGTAAACGTGCGAATGTACCTTCAAGTTTGTCAGCGTCAAATGTGATGAAACTTGGGCGTCCAAGTGTTCCTTCAACTGCTTCAAGGATTGCTGGTACTTTAGCTGATTTTTCGCGAACTGAGATCACATCACCAACGTTAACGCGGTATGATGGGATGTCAACACGTGAACCGTTAACCAAGATATGACCGTGGTTAACGAATTGACGTGCTTGACGACGTGTTGTTGCTAAACCAAGACGGTAAACAACGTTATCAAGACGACGTTCAAGAAGTACCATGAAGTTAAAACCAAGTGTGCCTTCTTTTGCTTTAGTCGCTTGAACAAACAAGTTACGGAATTGACGTTCAGAAACACCGTAAGTGAAACGGAGTTTTTGTTTTTCAGCCAATTGCAAACCGTACTCAGAAAGTTTTGAGCGGTTGTTTGGACCGTGTTGACCTGGTACGTAGTTACGACGTGCGATTTCTTTACCAGTACCTGTAAGTGATACGCCGAGACGACGTGATTGTTTCCATGATGGACCTGTGTAACGTGACATGTAGATGTCTCCTTCAAAAAATTTATTTGAAGAGCATGTTTTGCAAGTTTCCGGTTCGTGCATTTCCAGTTCGCCTCACAGCTTTGGTTACTTTGTAACACTAGAAATGTTGACGATGCCCTACCTCGCGGCTGCATAACTCAACTTTACAAGTATATCAGGAAAATGTTAATCTGTCAAGGAGAAAATCATAATACCCGCAGCAACTGCAACATTTAAAGACTCTGCCTGACCTGGCATATTAATGTGTGCTAAAATATCAGCGGTAACTGATGTTTCTGGTGTGATACCCGCCCCTTCATTTCCCATGATGAGTGCAAACTTTTCAGGTTGACTAACTGTTCGATAGTCAACCGATGTTTCTGATAAGGTGGTTGCAATCACTGTCGTTCCTTGAGTTTTTAACCGTTGATATAAAGCCAGCGCGTCATTTTCCCGAAAAATCGGTAGATGAAAGTGTGAGCCTTGCATGGTGCGTAGGACTTTTGGCGAGTAGATGTCGGCACTACCAGCTGTTAAGATGACACCGTCAAATCCAGCGGCATCCGCCGTTCTAATCATGGTGCCGACATTGCCAGGGTCTTGAACATTTTCCAAAATCAGGAGTTTGTTCAGTTGCTCAGGTTTTAGACTTGACGCCTCTAAACTGACTTCTGCAATAATCCCTTGCGGTGTTTCGGCGTCTGATAAGAAGTTCATGACCTCGTCTGATATGAGTGTCGCATCTGGTGTATCTGCGAACTTTTCCGTTACAAAAATCTGCTTGAAATCCGCGCCAGATTTCAATGCCTCTTCATATAAATGCTGCCCTTCAATCAAATAAGAATTGGTGCGATTTTTCTTTTTATAAAGTTTCTTCGCGTTCTTGACGCGTGTATTGTCTTTTGATGTGATTATTTCCATAGGTCTATTTTAGCACAATGCTGACTTGCATGGTTCTGTTTATTAATATTATGCAAACGAAAGCGTTATCATATTTCAACCGAAAGATTTGCGATTTTGATATAATGAGACTAAATGATGTAGACTTAAGATAGAGAGGGTTTGAGTT
Organism: Pseudolactococcus laudensis; assembly: GCF_013449735.1. GTDB lineage: Bacteria > Bacillota > Bacilli > Lactobacillales > Streptococcaceae > Pseudolactococcus > Pseudolactococcus laudensis. The sequence goes on along the minus strand of NZ_JACBNY010000017.1, from coordinate 14,517 downwards.
AAATGAATAAAGTTAAGTTAAATGCCACTGGTCGCGTGCAAGGAGTTGGCTTTCGCTATACGACTTTTCAACTCGCCAAGCGGCTGAATATCAAAGGGACAGTTAAAAACGAAAACAACGGCTCAGTCACGATTTTTGCTCAATCAGACGATAAGCTCAGTCTTCAAAAATTTATCAATGAAGTTCGTAAATCTCCATCACCTTATGGTCGTGTAGATTATTTAGATGTGAAAATTGATAACTCACCAGATTTTGATGACTTCAAAATGATTAATTAATTGACAAAAAACCTTGGTAAATCAGAATAGAAATTCTGACTTACCAAGGTTTTTGTTAGTTTACAAATAGCGATCCATCATGGTATTAGCGACGAAGGGTTTGTTCATGGTGTAGATGTGCACGCCGTCGACGCCGCGAGCTAGGAGGTCGTCGATTTGCTTGCAGGCGTAGTCCATGCCGGCTTTTTGAAGATCTTCTGGTGAGTCCTTGTATTTGTTAATGATTTTAATCAAACGTGTGGGTAGGCTAGCACCGAAGTAGAGCATCCGCGCCACTTGAGATTCTTGCAAAACTGGCATGATACCCGCAGCAATTGGTGCTTCGATTCCTGAATTTTTGACATAATCATTAAGTCTTAAAAATTTGTCATTGTCAAAAAAAAGCTGGCTGATAAAAAAGTTGGCGCCGGCATCATACTTACGTTTGACGTGCTCGATATTTTCAACATCCAATGGACTATCGACATGGCCTTCCGGATAAATGGCGGCTGCAATATCAAAATCGCCCGTTTTTTTGATGTCCGTGATGAGTTCATGGGCATAGTGATAAATATCTGGGCAACCCGTCACATCCGTATTTTTCGGTAGATCCCCGCGCAAGGCTAAAATATTTTGGACGTTTTTAGCCTTAATCTCCGCCAGAATTTCTGTGATTTGCTCTGGATTATTATTAATCGACGTCAAATGGTGCATGGTTTCGATGCCGTACTCTTTTTTAATTTTCTCAGCGATCTCAAGTGTTTTATTTTCACGACCAAGACTGCCCATAGCGCCATAAGTCACACTGATATAATCTGGTTTGTGGGTCAAGCCAGCCACTGTTTGATAGATAGTTTCAATGCCCGCGTCAGTTTTGGGCGGGAAGACTTCCAGAGAAATGACGGATTTCTTCTGAAGATTTTTTTCTCGATAAATGTCAGTTATTTTCATAAGACTATTCTAACAAACTTTACCTGAATTGGAAATTTGTTAAAAATAGCGGTTAGTTATAGTCTCAACTTATAGCAAAAAAACTTCCCTAACACCCTGAACTGAGTTACAGCAGAAAACCTTGTCTGATCGGGTTAAATCTTCTCGATATAGGACCTGCTCACGGCACTTACCGGAATCTAATAAATACTGACGGTAAATCCCTGGTAATAACCCACTTGATAAAGGCGGCGTCAACCACTCCCCATCAATCTCAAGAATCAGATTAGCACGCGACATTTCAGTCAGCTCACCCCGCTCATTGACAAAAATCTCGTCTTTGGCTTTAAAATAAGGGCGATAGGTTGTTTTATGCGCGAGAAACTCGGCACGGCTGTCAATGGTCATTGGGGATAAAGAAACGGTGTTAAAAGCTTTGGTCGGCCGATAAGAGGTCTCAAACTTGCCATCACGACTGAGGATCAAGCGTAGCATACCATCTTGTTCAGGTTGTAGGTTCAACATATCTGGATTGAACTTAAAGCCATAGTAGGCAGCGGATTTTTGCAGTCGCTCGAAGTGTTCCTTTTTAAAGGTTAGCTGACCATTTTCAACTTGAATGGTCTCAATCAACTGAAAATCATCTTGTAAGAAAGCTGTTTTCGTCTGGGTCTCCAACCATTCATCAGCGGTATCTGAATCCCAAACAATGGCGCCACCCACACGATATTTGAAATGATCAGCACCTGTCTGCCGTTGCAAAATACGAATGGGCACACTAAAGGTCATCTTCTCTGGACTCAGGAAACCAATGGCACCGCAATAAATATCACGACTGCCTTTTTCTAGGCGCTCAATAATGTTCATGGTTGAGATTTTTGGAGCACCAGTGATAGAGCCATTAGGGAATAGCGCATGGAAAATCGCCAATAGATCAGTATCTGCTTTTAAATCAGCCTCGATTTGTGAGGTCATTTGGTGGACGGTTGCATGTGTCTCCACTTCGAATAACTTAGTGACTTTGACACTACCGTTTTCAGCAATTCTGCCCAGATCATTACGCATGAGGTCAACGATCATCACGTTTTCAGTCCGATTTTTCTCATCTGTTTTGAGAAATGCGATACGCTCGGCATCTTCTGCTGCTGACTGTCCTCGTTTGACCGTGCCTTTCATCGGACGCGTCGTGATGTGCTGATCCTCAATTTCAAAAAAGAGTTCAGGCGAAAAGCTGAGCAAGGTATCATACTCATTTTTGATATAGGTATTATAAGGCGTCCGCTGCTTAGTCAAGAGATGTTCATAAAGCGCTAAATCATCGGCAGCATAAGGCACCTCGTAGTCATAGGTATAGTTGACTTCATAGGTGTTACCATCGCGCTGTTCTTGCTTGATCTCAGAAATCGCAGCTGCGTAATCTGAAAAAGTCAGTTGTGCCTTAGGGTTTAGACTAATCTCTGGCGCATTTTTCGGGACGTAGGGCGTGAAGTCTTCGAAGACTTGAAAGTAGAGGAGGGGGCTTTCAGACTTTATCTGTTTGCCCAGAAAAACGTCTTTGGCCTCATAGCGAATATAGCCGACCAGATAATGCGTCTGCTGCCATTTTTCAATTTCAGACAATGCTGCTATCACACCGGCATTATCAAAAGCAATCAGGGTTGCAAGAGGGTTTTCAAATTTTTTATCGTCGTATATCATCATCGTCCTTTTATTATAGCAAAAAATTGAGAGTAAAAAAAAACTGGCTTTCACCAGTTAAATAAATGAACGATTTTCATGTTCCAGCGAACTTCTTTCGCATAGAAAATGTTGCCGCCATTTCGATAGAGTTTGCCTTTGTTAAACAAAAGCGAATCTAAGGTAATGTGATAATATTCCTCAGCTGTTGTATTGCCTAGACTTGGTGCGACGACGTCTTTAGAGTAAGCCTCTGCCAAGGACAGGGTGTTCTTACCACCATTTTTGGCAATATAGTCAACATAGGCTTTCCCAAAGTTATAGGCTTGAACGCCTGTCCAAACATCGACACCTTTTTCACTCGCATATTCCAACATTTCAGTTAGATTGACAATGCCTTGATGAATACTATCTTCCTCAGTTTCAATCGTGTCATGAGTTGACTCAGTAGACTGCATGACATCGGTGCGTTTCCCTTTGGTTTCCGTGTAGATAATCGATAGAACTAACTCTCGATTGCCTGAAACACCATGTTTTTCTAAGGTCTGCGTCACATAATCATCGTACTGCATAACGTTTTTAACGTTTTCATGTGTACGATATACCCAAAATCCAAAACCTACAAGTATGACCAGGAGGATTAAATTTCTAATTTTTCTTAGCAATACGTCCTCCTTCTCATGTTAGTATATGATATAGCAATTACCACTTGTTCTTAATTTCCTCGATATTTTTGATGATAATCGAGTAAGTCCCATCATCATTTTGGATAAATTCGACCGTCTCCGCATCTTCATATAGACTTTGCGGCACAATCATTTCTATCCCATTTGACAATGACAATTTTTGATTAGATAGTTTTTTCTCGATTTTTTCCATAGGCATCTGCTCAAACCGAATCTTATCGGGAATTTCTTCCTTGACTTGATCTTTAAAGGCCAAGCGTGCCGTTAGATTATCCGCAAATAATTGGTCAGCAAGTGCTTCTGGATTGAGATTTTCCTGTTTTTCGACTGCATGAAAAACCGCATTTTGCACCTTTTGAGAAAAGGCAAAATCATCATCGTCGTAAGACTTGGCAACAGATTCTGCCGTCTTTTTAATTGTTTTAATCGCTTTATTAACAGAAATCTCAGGCTTTTCAGCTAGCAGATTTTCTGAAAAATAGTTATAGTTTTTACCGTTGTACTTGATCCGTTTTTCAAGCAAATGGTAGCTGAACGTATTGCGATTGATGGCAATTGCTTCATCAGCAGCTGACCCAGCCCCAGGCAATGAAGACTCGGTTTTACGAATCTTGATTTGTCCTGTTACCGTATCGAAGTCATGCGAAAAAGAATCCCTCAGCGACAGTCTGATAAAAGCAAAATGTGGCTGAGTATCTAATTCATAGGCAACAAAAAGCAAGTCGTTTTGCTTTTGTTTTTCTGACAAGATAAACTCTTCTCGCCAGAAATTGGCAACGGCAATCGTTGATGCAATAAAATCATCTGTTACTAGCGATAAAAAGTGATTTTCTTCTGACAAAACGCCACGTTTGGCATCATCAGAATAGATTTTTTCTACTTTTTTGGTCACATAGTCAAGCATGACAGGCGTCAACTCCATGAGATTTTCCGAGAAGGTAATCTCAGGTTGACCTGGGTCAAAAGCATGTAAAATCGCTTTTTTGATATATAAATCCATTAGTATTCTTATTAATCTTCGTAAAGTGGGAAAGCATCCGTCAAGGCAATCACTTCTGATTTAATTTGGTCAAGCTCAGCTTGATCATCCTTGTTTTGGAAAGCACGAATGATAAATTCTGCTACTTTTGTTGCTTCCGCTTCTTTGAAACCACGTGATGTGACAGCAGCTGAACCGATCCGGACACCTGATGTTTTAAACGGGCTCAAAGTTTCGTAAGGTACTGCATTTTTGTTCAAAGTAATTGAGACAGTATCCAAGAGATTTTGTGCCTCTTTACCGTTGATACCAAAGTCCGTGACATTCAGCATGAACATGTGGTTATCAGTCCCACCAGAAATCACGCGCAAACCAGCATTTTCAAAGGTTTCAGCCATGACTTTTGCATTTTTAATGACTTGTGCTTGATAATCTTTGTAGCTAGGATCCAATGCTTCTTTAAAAGCAACAGCTTTCGCAGCGACAACGTGCATCAATGGACCACCTTGAATTCCTGGGAAGATAGCAGAGTTAATTTTCTTAGCCAAAACTTCGTCATTTGTCAAAATGAGACCGCCACGTGGGCCACGGAGTGTTTTATGAGTCGTAGAGGTTGTAATATCAGCATATGGAACTGGATTTGGATGCAGACCAGCAGCTACCAAACCAGCAATGTGCGCCATATCAACCATGAATTTTGCACCAACAGTATCAGCGATTTCACGGAATTTCGCAAAATCAATTGTGCGTGAATAGCTAGACGCACCAGCGACAATCAATTTAGGTTGCGCCGCTTTAGCTTTCGCTAAAATTTGATCATAATCCAATAATTCTGTTTCTTTATCGACATTATAGCCAACAAAGTTATACGTTTTACCAGAAAAGTTAACAGGTGAACCGTGTGTCAAATGACCACCAGCTGCCAAATCAAGACCCATGACTGTGTCACCAGGTTCAATTAAAGCAAGGTAAGCTGCAGCATTGGCTTGTGAGCCTGAGTGAGCTTGCACATTGGCAAATTTAGCACCAAAAAGTTCTTTTGCGCGTTCAATTGCTAAATTTTCAGCAATATCAACGCATTCAGTACCGCCATAGTAGCGATTACCAGGATAGCCTTCAGCATATTTGTTGGTCAAAAGCGAGCCTTGAGCGGCCATAACAGCTTTTGAAACAACATTTTCAGAGGCGATGAGTTCAATATTTTGTTGTTGACGTTTTTCCTCTGCATGAATTGCATTCCAGAGGTCTTGGTCAAAAGCTTCGTAGTTTGGCTGGTCAAATATCATCCTTTATCTCCTCGATAATTTCTCTTAAAGTTAGCGCACCTTGGCGCAAGATTATGGGCGTCTTACCTGTCAAATCTACAATCGTCGAATCAATGCCCGAAATACTCTCATCAGCCTTCACAACAGCTGCAATCTGGCCGTCCAAATCCGTCAACACGTCTTGTGCGGTTTTGGGGCTTGGGTTTCCAGTCAGATTAGCAGAAGGGCCCACTAGGGGACCTGTTTGACGCAAAATTGCAAGCGTCGTTTGATTGGCTGGGACACGAAAGCCGACTGTATTCATACCGTTATTGACAAGACTAGGAACCTTTTCATTGGCTTCTAGAATTATCGTAAGGCTGCCAGGCATAAATTTATTATACAACTTTTCGAGATATTTTGGTTGATTTTGAGAGAAAAATTTCATTTCATCAAAATTCGAAATATTTAAATTAAGGGCATGATCATAAGTTCTATGTTTCACGTCATATATATTTTTGACCACATGATCTTCTAGTGCGAGACCGAATAAACCATAAACCGTTTCAGTCGGCAAAGCAACTAATTGGCCTGATTTGATTAGCTCAACGGCACGCTGAACATCTTGTGGTGCTTGGGGAAAAAGTAATTCAGTCAATGGTAATCATCCTATCCTTTCCGGCTAAATCTTGTAAAACGCTGACCCGCTTATCAGGAAAATGGTGCTGAAAAAGTTGGCTAACAGCTTGGCCTTGTAAATGCCCAATTTCCAAATAAATCTTGCCCTTGTCTGTCAAATAAGACTGCGCGTTTTCTGCTATTTTTTGATAAATGGCTAGTCCATTATCCTCAGCAAACAAAGCAAGGTGCGGCTCATAGTCCAAGACATTTTTAGCCATATCCACCTTCTCGAAATCTGCGATATAAGGTGGATTTGAAACAATTATATCATAGTTTCCTGAAACGTTACTGAAAACGTCTGATCGTGTAAAGGCGATATTTACTACTGCATTTTTAGTCGCATTTTGTTGCGCCAAGGCCAAAGCATCTGGTGAGATATCGCTAGCCATGACTTGCCAAGTCGACTGTGCCTTAGCGAGTGACAGAGCTATCGCGCCTGTCCCTGTTCCAATATCTAGGACTTTCAAGTCATCTGACGCATTTTCCGACGAAATCAGCGCGACGAGTTCTTCTGTTTCTGGTCGCGGAATTAAGGCACGCGCATCCACATCAAGGGTTAGACCGTAAAACTCGGTCTCACCGACGATGTACTGGGCTGGCTCGTCCTGTGATAGTCGGTTAAATATCTCTGTTAGATAGGCTTGGTCAGCTTCAGTTATCGCCGTGTTAAGCAATAGGATAAAGTCGGTATAGCTGAGTTTTCGCCCATAACGAAAAACATAGCGCAACTCCTCTGGGCGCGCCAATTGTTTTTCATATTCTTGAAAGGCTTGTAAGTAGGTCATAAATTCTCTTTCAAAGCTGCTTGGAGTTTAAGCTGTAGGGTCGTCTGCGGTAGTACTTCATAGGCATCATCTGACAAATAAGTCCACGTGGCATCTTCATTTTCAACTTGAACAAGCATGACTTGCCATTTTTGGTGGGTAAAGATGTGTGTGACTGGCGTGATATTCAGTTGTTTGGCGGCTTTAAATTGTTCAGAAATACCGTCATAAATCGCATCCCACGAGTCAAATTCTACCAAAGGATAGGTCCAAAAGTTAGCAAGCAGACCTGTTTTAGGGCGTTGGGTATAAGCCATACTGCCGTTTTTTTCAGAAATAATGGCCGCATAAAACTTCTGAACTTGCTTGACTTTTTTAGACTTGACTGGAAAATTCAGCTCTATTCCTTCTTGATAACTGAGGTTAAAACGCGCAAAAGGTGAATCCGCTAAGGTCTCAGTTTTGGCACGCATCAAAGAAGTCCCCAAATCCATCACGGCTTGGTTAAAATCACCTGGTCGCTCAGGATCAACGATCGGTAAAATAATATCATAAAAAATTTTACGTGACTTAGGTTGCGCAATATCTGCGTCGATTTTCAGCAGTCTTGCAAATACGCGAAACATATTGCCGTCAAGCGCTGGCACGACTTCATTAAAACTGATACTAGCAATCGCTGCTGCTGTATAAGGGCCAATCCCTGCTAATGTTTGTAGGGCTTGACTCGTTGTTGGAAACTGTCCGTCAAAGTCTGCCATGACTTGTTGGGCTGCTTTTTGCATATTTCTGATACGCGAATAGTAGCCTAAGCCTGACCAGAGTTTGAGCAGAACTTCTTCATCTGCTTCAGCTAAATCTTGGACCCTTGGTAATTCTGCCAGAAAGCGTTCATAGTAAGGGATGACTGTTTCGACCTGGGTTTGTTGCAGCATGATCTCGCTGACCCAGATGTGATAGGGTTCCTTGTCTATCCGCCAAGGAAGGTGCGTCCGTCCGCTTTCATCGTACCAAGTAAGCAAGGTTTGACGGAAGTCTGCAACCATGTCCTCGGATAAATGACCATCGGCGTCATACCAGTTTATCATTGTTTCAAGGCCTCGAGTTTTTGCGTTTGATCGAAAAGGATCAGGGCGTCGACGACTTCGTCGAGTTTACCTGATAAAATCGTGTCGAGTTTTTGCAAGGTCAGGCCGATGCGGTGGTCGGTCACGCGGTTTTGCGGGAAGTTGTAGGTACGGATTCTCTCAGAACGGTCACCTGTTCCGACGGTCGACTTCCGAAACTCATCGTTTTTGTCCTGCTCGATCTGCGCGAAATAATCGTAAACTCGGGCATTGATGATTTTCATGGCCTTGTCACGGTTTTTCTGCTGATTTCGTTCTTCCTGCATCTCCACCTTGATACCCGTCGGTTCATGGACGATCCGAACGGCTGTCGCCACTTTGTTGACGTTCTGTCCGCCAGCACCAGATGCGTGGTAAATGTCAATCCGTAGGTCTTTCGGGTCAATGTCGATGTCGAAATCTTCGATTTCGGGCATGACGAGCACCGTTGCTGTTGAGGTATGGACACGCCCCTGAGTCTCTGTTTTTGGCACACGTTGAACACGATGCGCGCCACTTTCATATTTGAGTTTCGAGTAGACGCTGTTACCTGAAATCATGACTGAGACTTCTTTGATACCACCGATTTCGGTCACGTTTGATTCCAAAATCTCAAATTTCCAGCCCTGATTTTCAGAGTATTTTTGGTACATGGCCAATAAATCGCCAGCAAAAAGCGCAGCTTCATCACCACCAGCGGCACCACGAATTTCGAGGATGATATTTTTGTCATCATTAGGGTCTTTTGGTAACAAAAGAATTTTGATGTCTTCTTCTAATGTTGCTTTTTCAGCTTTCAGCGCTTTGAGTTCTTCTTTGAACATGTCAGCCTCATCAGCGTCAAGGCTTGAATCTGACAGCATTTCTTCAGCATCTGAAATCCCAGTCGTTACTTCGACATAGCGCGCATAAGCCGCAACGGTTTCGCGCAAAGAGGCCTCTTCTTTTGACAACGCCATAAAGCGCTTGGTATCGTTAACGACTTCAGGGTCGCTGAGTAAACCGCCTAATTCTTCGTAACGGTCAGCCATAATTTGTAGTTGGTCGAACATATAATTTTTTTACTTCCTTATTTTCTATATTTTTCTTGTCAATGGTAGCAGGTACTTGAGCAAGCTTAGCTAACTTCTATCAACAGCAAAGGCAAAATGCGGCATCTCAATTCCTTTATAGGTTTTGATAAATTTAGTCCGAACAGTCATGCCATTACGAATCGCAACATTCATGGACGCGAGATTGTTATCACGAATGATTGAAAACACACGGTCAATACCTAAGACATCAAAAGCATATGTTTTACAAGCTTGCGCTGCCTCTACGGCGTAGCCTTGATGCCAATAATCGCGATTAAATAAATAACCTATTTCTGTAACGGTTTCACCTTGAACTTGTTGCAAGGTCAAACCACATTGACCGATAACTTGGTCGGTTTCCTTTAAGACAACAACCCACAGACTGAAACCTCGCGTTTGATATTGGGTCATCAAATTATCAAACCACTGCGCTACTTCTTCGTCAGAAAATGCGCCATTGTAAGCAAACATGGCATCATCATCCTGAAGGATTTTGGCAATTACAGCATAATCTGCCTGTGTGATTTCGAGAAGATAGAGGCGTTTGGTTGCCGTAATCATCTGTGGTCTCCTTATTTTCTACTGAGTTTTAAAGGTCGGGCTTAAACCAATGTTTGCGACAAACAGGTAGGTAGCTTTCGTTACCGCCAATTTGGATTTGACTGCCTTCATAGACTGGTTGATTATTTTCTGTGCGCAAGACCATGGTTGCTTTCTTGCTACAAAACCAGCAGATTGTTTTGATTTCTTCAATCTTGTCAGCTAGGAGTAAGAGATATTTACTGCCTTCAAATAATTCATTTTGGAAATCATTTTTTAGGCCGAAGGCCATGACTGGGACGTTGAGTTCATCTACCACTCTAGCAAAATCATAGATATTCTTTTTGCTGAGAAATTGGGCTTCATCTATTAAGATGCAGTAAGGTTTTTCCGGAAGTTTGGCAACATAGTCAAAAACATCTAGGGTAGCATCGATAGGGACGGCTTGTTCGCGCATACCGATCCGCGAGCTGACGACGCCAATCTCATCTCGGTTGTCGAGAGCGCTTGTCATGATGACGACGGGTTTGCCCTGTTCCTCATAGTTATGCGCCACTTTGAGAATTTCAATTGATTTCCCACTATTCATCGTGCCGTACTTAAAATATAATTGTGCCACCTGTTAACTCCTTTTATAATTTATCTCTTAAAGCCCTGTTATCATGGGGCTTTTGGTTTATTGATTGAACTATCAAATAGTACTTTTTCCCTATTTTACCCTATTTTCCACTCAAATTTGCCCAGAATTTGCCCCAAAAAACATTTAATTTTCATCTATCAAATCAACCAGTCTTGATCTCATTTTATCAGTCGTATGTGTATAGATTTTAGTCGTAATAGTCGGATCTGAATGGCCTACTCTCTCCATAATCGCTACTTGATCAGCACCGGATTCAACTAAATGAGTAATATGGGAATGGCGCAAAGCATGAGGAGAAAATTTCCGATCAAATCCAGCTCGTTTGCCAAAATTTGCAAAGCTTCTCCCTAAGTCTCTCCATGAAACAGGATTGCCTGTCCTACTAGGAAATATATACCCATAATCTATAAAACTTCTACCATTTTGTAACAATCTCGTATTATCACTTTTAAAATAAGTAAGAATCTCGATTGATCGATTAGACAAGTAAACTTTCTTATTAGAAGCAATTGTTTTTGGTGTTGTATGGCATTTTTTAGTCACACCACCAACTGAATAATCTAGGGTACTATTAATATCGATATATGATGCTTGCTTATCATAATCTTCCCATTTCAAAGAAGCTAATTCACCATATCTTAATCCTGTCAAAAACAAAAATTCTAATATCAATGCATTTCTACGACAATCAGGTCTAGTCATTAAAATAAATATCTGTTTTAATTCATCATAACTAAACAACTTTTTACGCTCTTTTTCCATATCTTCAATTGTAATTGGTGGAACACTTAGTTCAACTTTTTTCATTAAATCTACTTTAATAAAATCGAGTCTAAAAGCAAAGTTCATAATTTGTCTAAAAATACCAAAATACGTCACTAACGTTTTACGAGTATATGGCATTTTGTTAAAATAGCGCTGAATCATCAAAGGAGAAAAATCACCAATTGCTTTGCCTTTAAAATCTTTTTTTAAAATATTACAATATCTTGTCCTAGTTGCATAAGTAGAATGTTTTATTTTTCTACCTTGATCCTCTAGCCATATATCAATAATATCGGAAAAAAGAATAAATTCGCTTGCAATATCAAGTGTCGCGCTCTGTTTTTCAATTTTCTTCTTTATCTTATCAAGCATTAAATTTAGTGCTTGGTTTCCTGCTTGCTTACTTTTTGAAGTAAGCGTTATAGAAGTTTTTTCTACTTTACATGTCACCGGATTTTCATAACGCATCCTCCACACATATTTACCAACAGTTTTTGATTTTTCTACCCAAATACTGCCTACTTTTATATCTCTCATAAGTCCTTCCCTCAAAATAAAAAGGCAAATATAGAGATAGCCATTAGTTTTAATTATATCACTATATTTCTTTTTTTCTAAATTATTATTTGATCCATCCCTATTTATAACAACTGTCTTTTTGTTTATTTAAAAATTTATCAAATGCTGGCACCCAAACTCTTCCAGATAATCTAAAGCAATTACCTTTAATGTATTCTTGTTCTTTACGCATCAAACTAATTTGATTTGATACTGTTTTCTCCGACAAACTATAAAAATCGGCAATATATTTTTTATCCCCAAATTTTTTAGGAATTTCTACATCTATCATTTTTACTCCTTTGCTATTCAAAATCAAATCTAAATATATTATTTCTTTATATGTTTAAAGTATTATCTATAAGATCCGTAATCACTAATTTTGCAATTGATAACTCGAATATTGTCCACTAACTTTTTTGTATAACTATTTATCACTAAAATGTGTAAAATGTATTTCTCCTTTCGACATACATTTTACATACCTTGGACTCGAACCTGCACCTCTCACACGATTGTAATTGTTCTACCATTGAACTAAAGGTACTACCTCAGATATTATTTCTAAACTTATTATCTACTTTGTAAGTAAGCAAGAATGTATCCCTCTGAAATATTTGTGATAGAACAATCCTTAAGCAATGCGCAAACCTCATCACAAGTTTTGATTACAAAATGACTGGACATAAAATCAAAACCGTATTCTTCAATAAACTGCTCACGATCTCGGCCCATATCATCAAACGCATTTCGCCAACCAAAATAATCAGTTGTACATTGAGTTGCTGAATCAATTACTGCTCGTTTATCTTTACTCATACCAATCGCATACATCATTATTTCTTAGCTAGGATATGTTATACCATCAAGTTTCATTGACATATTTTCTACTCCTTAAATTCCAAAGTCTTTCAAGACTTACTAAATACTGCCCAATAATTCGGCTTTTGATCGTTTATTCAACCAGTGAAATGTACCAAGGTCTCGAACTTTAACCATAATTTGTGGCAAGCTGAAACCGTACTTTGCTAATTCATCTGTATATGATACTAAGTATCTTATGCAATTATCAATTGATACACAGAAATTATAGACAACATCTTGATAGCGCCTATCTAATTCCAGTAATTCTAAAACATATTCAGACCACACACGAATTGTTTTGACATCTACATTTGCGTGTTTTTCAATTGTAGTTGGATTGAGTTTATTTAACTTGTTTTGTATCGCTTGTTTTGCTTCAAGACACAATAAATCAATTTGTTTTTCATACTTGATAAGCAATTCACACCAGACCAAAATTTCATTTATTTTGGCGTATGACGATAAGTACAATTCATGTTTAAAACTTTCGACTTTTTGCTCAAAAAAATTAAAGTCATCAATCATCTGGACTTCATCATTCATAGCACGTATTCTAAAATCTGTTAAATTCATTGGCTATTTTCCCTCCACATACCAAAATTGTTTAGCTTCATCTGCTGAAAATGTACGATAAGAAACAGTCAATGGTGGCAGACCTGTCACATTCATTTCTGAAATTAAAATAGAGCCATCATCTTTGACTTGTTCTACAAATGCCACATGACCATATGTTGGGTCAGAACCTGCTTGACCTTGTACAAAACTTAGGGCAGTATGGAGTTTAGGCTCATGAGACACAGAATAGCCAGCCTTGCTTGCCCAATCGCCACCATTGCCCATGAAACTATCAAACTTAATGCCTAACTGATAAGCCCTGTTATAGACGTACCACGTACATTGTCCTTGTGGATATGAACCAGAGCCATTATAGGCTTGACCGCTAAATGGCGTTTCAACTTCCCAACCATTCGGAATACTTGCGGACATCACACCGTTTACGGCTTGACCGTTTTCAGTACCACCAAAACCTACATGGTCTTTCAATAAGTCATACCACTTTTGAGCGTCCTCTTGGAGCTTGTCAGCCTTTGTTTGACCGTCACTAAGTGATACACCCTCATAATATTGCGACCAGTCTAAACTTGCTTGTCTAGGGTCAGTAGAGACACTCACGATATCTTTTGTTTTCTTGTATGCACCGTTTAGTTCAGTAGACATAAGTTTTAACTCAACGTCCATTGACAGTGTTCTACTTTCAGCCTTAGACCAACGATTGCCATTGACCGTATTAGACCAACCAGACCATTGAAAGATACCTGCCACACCACCGCCGATATTTTCGGCTTTAGGGTCAAAGCCTGACTCCCTTTCAGCTACTGCTAAAGCACCACTTGCACCTTGAATGCTAAAGCGTTCTTTACTCATAAGATAGTTAGCTATATCAATAACATTTTGAGCCTTTTCTTCTGAGATATTAGCCTTACTTGCTAGGTCTTTTGATGTGATGTTTAGACTACCCGCAGAACTCGAAAAACTATCCGCACTTGATGAAGTGCCACCTGCCACAATGACAAGTAAAAATATAAAAAAATAGGTATAAACATACCTATCAGAAATAAATGTTTTTTATTTTTCATTTGATTTTCTTTCTAGGTATGTTGATACCTCACTTTTTCTTAAATAAACTAACCACAAACCAAACAGGGATAGCAACTATCCCAACAAAAATAGTTTTGATGATTTTCATAATTATTTT
>NZ_JACBNY010000016.1 GCF_013449735.1 Pseudolactococcus laudensis | reverse complement strand
AAGATATAATTAAACATGTCTTTCCTTCTCTTTTGTGTTGCTTAGTAACTCACATTATAGAAGGAAGGATTTTTTTATGCAAAAAAATCGCCTGGGAAATTTTCCCACACGATTTATTATAGAGCCTAAAAGTACCCGACCAAAGCCGAGTACTTCAATTTTAATATTATAAAATTATTATAGAACGCCCCAAACACTTTCCAATACGTTCGTCTGATCGCGACCAGGACCAACTGAGAAAGTTGAGATTTTCACGCCTACGAGTTCAGAGACGCGGCGAACATAATTTTTCGCTGTTTCAGGTAGGTCATCCAAATGACGAACACCTGTGATGTCTTCTGACCACCCTGGCAATGTTTCATAGATTGGTGTGCAACGTTGTAATGTTTCAAGGCTTGCTGGATAGTAATCAATCCGCTCGCCATCAAGGTCGTAAGCCACACAGATTTTAACTTCATCAAGACCTGTCAAAACGTCGATTGAGTTGAGTGACAGATTTGTCAAACCAGATACACGACGTGAATGACGCATGACAACCGAGTCAAACCAACCCACACGACGTGGACGACCAGTTGTTGTGCCATACTCATGACCAACTTCACGAATTTGATGACCGATTTCATCGTTCAATTCAGTCGGGAATGGTCCGTCACCAACACGCGATGTATAAGCTTTACATACGCCAACAACTTTAGAAATCTTAGACGGTCCAACACCTGAACCAATCGTCACACCACCTGCAACAGGGTTTGAAGACGTCACATAAGGGTATGTCCCTTGGTCAATATCAAGCATGACACCTTGTGCACCCTCAAAGAGGACACGTTTACCAGCGTCTAAAGCATCATTCAAAATCACAGATGTGTCAGTCACATACTTCTTGATTTGTTGACCGTAGTCATAATATTCTTCAAAAATGTCTTGGAAATCAATTGGGTCAACTTCATACATCTTCGTAAATTCACGATTTTTTTGCTCGAGATTTGTCTTCAAACGCTCAGCGAAGATTTCTTTATCCAGCAAATCAGCAATCCGAATCCCAACACGCGCAGCTTTATCCATATAAGCTGGCCCAATGCCTTTAATCGTTGTCCCAATTTTGTTATCGCCTTTAGCATCTTCTTGAAGTTGGTCCAATTTAATGTGGTAAGGCAAAATCACGTGCGCACGATCAGAAATCCGCAGATTATCTGTCGTAATCCCTGCATCATGCAAGTAAGCCAACTCTTTAACCAATGATTTAGGGTTAACCACCACACCATTTCCGATGACAGAAATCTTCTCCGGATAGAAAATCCCTGACGGAATCAAATGTAATTTGTATTTAGTCCCTTCGATAACAATGGTATGCCCAGCATTATCGCCACCTTGATAGCGCGCGATAACTTCCGCATTTTCACTGAGGAAATCCGTAATTTTCCCCTTACCTTCATCACCCCATTGGGTCCCAACAACTACTACTGATGACATATCTTCTCCTTCAAGATTCAAGCCCTACAGGCATCGCTAGAGATACCTGTAACTCGATACTCTTTAAAAACTTGCTCAAATTGTAACACTTTATTATATCAAATCTACATGGAGATTGCCACCTTGCTCCCTATTTTACCTGACTATGTGTCTGTAAAGTTCGGAAATAGCTGAACCTTTTGGCAAGTCATGGCTTTGAATCTCTTTTTTTGAAAATAGTCTATACCTTGCAAACTCTCCTCCGACATGCAATTAAAAAAAACCAAGGATTTTCAAACCCTTGATTTTAGATTAATGATGTACTTTGAAAGTAATGACTAATTATAGGGCTGTGATAAACGTGATAAGCCCAAAAACAATGCCAGGAAAGTTTGCCGTTGCTAATGCATAATCTCTTTGCTTTTTACATAAACCGTAAACAACCCAAAGTGTACAATTAATCGCTGCAACTAACGGTTGAATTGGGTTGCCTTTTATCCCCGACATATTATCCGCTATTTGAGGAATATATGAGACATACATCATGACTGACATCGTCGTTGCAACCCAGCTTAAATACTTAATCATTTTTTCTTGATTCATAAGTCTCCTTTTTAGATTAAATTGACTACTCAATATCATTCTTATTTTATCTTATCATAGTTCTATCACCATTGCAAAACATAACCGCCCAACACAGACTTAATGACGCCTAGTCGCAGTGTTTGTGAATCGACAACATAGAAAAAGAACCCTCAATTAAGGATTCTTTTTTGGCTTACATCATGCCGCCCATCAGATTATCTAATTCGTTAATAATAATCATATGTATAAAAACCGTATAAACACTGGCTTTTACCTACTTATTAGTTAAAGCATAATCATAAATAATATGAAAATTTAAAAATAATTTGCCCCTTTTATGCCCCTTATTTTATCGTTGGCTCTTTACCCATTTTAACATTTTCCGATGCCTTTTCATACTTTATTTTTTGTAAACAAAAAAACTTGCGGACGGTTGTCTACAAGGCCATTTTGTCATTTATTTTTGTTAAAAACATTATCTTTCCAAGACTCTTCTTGAGCTTTTTCTGTTTCTTCTTCTATTTTTTTCTCAGCTTCCATTACTAAAGTTTTTAAAAGTTCTTCAGACATATATTTAGCCTCCTATTAAATCATGTTGTGCAGCTATTTTTATTTCAATTTAGCTAACTTTTTATCAACATCTTCTTTTTGTTTCTCTAACATTTGTCTATCCGATTTTCGTTTCCATTTATATAAGACATCATGAACATGCTTGTATGGAGTAGAATCTTTAGTCAAATGATTTAACAAATCATCATGTCTGTCGCAAAATCTTATAAACACAGAGTGGACAGTCGGATAAACTACGTCATCAATAATTAAATCATTAGATATATAAGCGCACACTTGTTCTAATTGATTAAATATACCAATATACTCCGCTTTAATTTTACACTCCAGTTCAGTAGCGCTTTTTAATTCAGGTGGAAGATGTTCTATTCTTTTGCCTTCTTTTTCAAATACAATTTGTTGATATTCTAGAAAAGAAGATTCATACATATCTAGATATACTTCTTGACATTTACCTATTTGAGGTATTATACTCTCTGAAAATAACCTCAAAACCTCTATGGAATTCTTCATCATCTCAGATAATTCCGCCTGTTTGCTATCACTTTCTGACTTTTTGAAAGATTTTAAAGCATAAAAGACTCCGCCAACTCCTGCAACTGTAGCTAATTCAGATGCAAATCTAGCAACATCATCTGCCACCTTAAACCAATTGCTCACTATAGATTACCTAACCTGACGTTCGTATGTACTTATCTATTCTACCAGTTTTTATCAAAAATGTGTACTTTTTGGAACATTTTTCGCTATTTTTGATATATTTTTATCTTTTTTAAGAATAAAATACAGCATTTAAATATAAAAAAAGCCCTACAACCAATCGACTGTAAGGCTTTAATTTCATAGCTTCAAAAACTCATCTGCATTATACCAGATACGACCATAACCGCATTTAAGCACGATAGTCAAGTTTTGAACCCATGATTAAGTGGAAAATAACCATGTAATTCATTTCTGTTTTGGTCAAACTTTCTCCTGTAGATAATTGGTGACTTTTTGCTGCTGCGTCTACTTGGTCGTTGCCGTTCAGCACGCTATAAGTACCTCGTGACAAATTAAACAGCACAAACGTGCCATCCTTAACATACTCATTAACATCCCCACCAACACACTTTGCGATAAACATACTCAATTCTCCTTTGTTTGCTTTTGCTACTTCGTTTTCTACTTCTTTAGGTGTTTCAACCGTTCCTACACCATTTTCAATGTCATGTTTCAGCACGTCATAGCTAACACCCCATTTTGCCAAAAATGCTATAGGGTCAACATGATCGCTACCATGCCCGATACTGGACACGTAGTTATGCGTCTTAATACCCGCCACATCTGGTGTATCTAATGTTAGTGGTATGCCCGCTTGTTTGGCTAAGTCTCTAGCTAATTCAATATAAGCTCTGTAAGATGCGTTGAAGTCTTCTTGACTAGTCACTTTTTCGCCAAATTCGATAGCTGCATAAGTCTCAGCGTTCCAATCTCCCCCAACATCCCAAGCGCCTTGCCCAACTTCTGCTACTTGGATAACACGTCCATTATCGCCCGCCAAATGCGTGTAGTTGCCGTTTTGATAGTTTCTTGATAAATAAGCCACCTCATTATCTAAAGACGCTGAGGGGTTAGCTGTGCTATGCAGATGAACCTGTCTGAAAGGCGCTACATATCCGCTTGTGTTTTGAACATACTTATCAGGTATGACAATTCTGCGTTCTATTGTATATGCCATTAGTCCTCCTTGTCGTATTTTCCGGCTACCCAATTCAGCAAAATACCTGCAAAAGTTGCAAGTAAAGCAATTGTTCCTGTCACTTTCTCAGTGCTGAAACCATTCATCACACCAATACCAGTGATTACAGCAGTCGCAGCAGGCACAACCATTAGCAAGAATTGTTTGATGCGGTCGTATTGACCGTTTGTTAATTTTGGAAATTTCATTTTTAATTCCTTTCTTTGAACAGCGTTTTTAATTGCTCGTCGTGAGCGACCAATCTCTCGCTATGAGAGTCTAATTTAGCATCGTGAATTTTTAATTCGTCATGCATAGACTGTCTGTCTGATTTGCTAGCTTCCAAGTCTTTATTAAGCAAATCTAAACTATGGTTTACTTTGCTTAGCGTGTCTGTTATCTCGCTAAATGAGCTTACGACTGGTTTAGCAAAATATGCAATTAGTAAGATAATTGCCATCAATGAACCAGCATATGCGCCTAAAGTTTCAATGTTCAAGTTACAATCCTTTATCCTTTCTATTCTACTACCCATGCGCCGTTGACGTGGAAAGTATATCCTACATTCATGCCGCCCGTGATAAGTTTGATATTACCATCTGAGGTAACTACATAAGAACCCCATTGTCCATTGTTCCCTTGAAGTTTTATCGTACCCACTCGGCCAGATAGAGGCTTGAAGCCATCTGGAACTCTCACGCCGACAACGATCCCTCCTGATGTCCCCACATTAGATGCTGGTGTTATTTCTCCGTTTGCGAAAACCAATCCATCTTTTTTAGTAAACACAACTGACATACCCCAACCCAAATCAATTGTTGCTGTTTCCGTTTTTTTGAAAAAGCTCTTGTCAAGCTTAGTCAGAGCTACAGATGTCCCTGTTGATGTATACGAGTACAAAGGAAAAGTGTAGATCAGTCCACCAGAGTTCAAATCTTGCTGATTGAGGACGTCTACCAGCTCCAAGCGCAGCTGATTATTTACTGGTGCATAATTGCTCGTGCCTGGTGTTCCTGTTGATGTATTGTTCTGAGTCAGGTCAATCGTAATACACACATAACCAATCTTGTTAGCTTGCGCAGTCAGTTGCGCTTGTTGAACATTTTCAATTAACCTACCTTGCACAAGTGCCTTGCCTGATGACACATAGACATTAAGTCCCGTTGCAGTCACTGTCAAGCCTGAGATAACCTTGTTGTCTGAGCTTTGCGCCAGATAGCTGTATAGCTGTGCATCCGCTTCTGGCGTGACTTTCGCCTTGTCAAATTGATAACCTTGTAATGCCATAATTCCTCCTTTAATTTAATAATTCACTGAGCCTACTTTTTACATGACCGAATTTCAGTTTAACCCTGTCAGAATCACTTGGATATTCATATCCAGTTAAGACTGACTTATAGATTTTACCGCTTTTGTAAATTGTGGACAGCATGCCAAGTTTTAGTTTTTCAACGTTAAAAAATTCATTGTCTTTTGACATGGTGAAACTAATCTCGTGTGAGTAGTAGTTGCCCTTAAGTTCGCTGTTGGCTAAATCGTCGTAGCTTGGTTTGTCGGTAGCAGTCGTGTCGTATATAGCCACTTTAGTTGTTGTTGGCTTAAATACAGCTGGATCATTTACGTTACTTGTTATGTCGTTATTTGTGGTCAAATAGCGCTCAGCTAACACATTCGGCCCTTCTGAGTTAGTCGTATTTTTATTCACGATCAATAAGTGATTTTGCGTATTCTTGCCAACTTCCGTTGTGGAAACCTCCCAATCTTGAAAATCTGCGATATTATCTTTAAGCTGCATAGTATCAGTCACCGTTTCAATAACCGTCTTGATTCGACCGTTTTCAAACTTGTCAAATCGCCACACGACATTGTATTTCTTGAAGCCATTAATTGCATAGCTCATTAAGTTTGTTGCCTTTGGTGGCTCATCTGGTTGGTAGATGTGGGGCGTGTTTGTCTTGACTTCAATGTCTAGGATATTCAGATTTTTAGACGCATCTTGTAAAAGATAACGATTAACAAGATTTTTGAAATGTTGTTCAAAGCTTGACCCACTCATGCGAGTGGCTGGAAACTCAAAGTTTACAAGACCTAATAAGTCTTTTGCGACCACTTTTTTATCTTCATAGCTTGATATAACACCAAAAAATGAAACCGTCGTGCTGTTCATTACTTTAGCCAGAATGAAATCACCACGGACAAATGACGCATCATCTGGCAACTCAAATGTGCTGGCATCCTGTGTAATATAGTCTGGTTGGATAGCGGCCTTAGAAACGATAATAGGTTCTTGTGTGATTACACCTTTTCTGTCGATTATCCAAATATTAATTTGATCACTCATACTGTGATATACTCCTCTCTGTAATTGAATGACACATCACCAACATTGTGAAACGCCAAAGTTACGCGCCCCTCAGGTATCGTAATGAAATTAGACCTTGACAAGTCCTGCTGTTGATAGACATCCGATATCGTTCCGTCAGGCGCTATTAGTTTGACACGCTGCTTCTGAACAACACTTGATACAACTAACCGATAACCTTCTGGTACATTGATATTATAGCCATCAGACTGTAACACTTTTGACCCGTCCAATATTTCCCAATATGGATTTGTGCATGGACCATGTACCGTAATTTCAACTGGCGACCCTTTGGCAGAACCAATATACACTGAATTATTTTCAATCTGGAAAACACCTGATTCGCCATTATACTCAGACTCATAGACGTATGAGTATACGTATGAATCGGATACTTGTTTTCCTTCGTAAAATCCGGGTACGTAACTTGGATAATCAGTTGGTTTGACTTCACTAGATGACGGCATCCAAGGAGTGGCGGTTGAGCCTGGTTCTATTTTTAAGCATGAATAAAATGCGTTCATATTCATGTTAGCCGTCACAATAAACACTTTGACATTTGCAGTATTGTCATCAATGCTCACAGAACCCCAACTTAGGCCATTGGCATTATAGCCAACATTTTTCCCATAAACCGTTGCTAAGACGTTACCGTTTTTATCAAGAGTCTCTATCTTAATAACTGCCCGCCCTCGGAGTAAATCACTTGCGCGGTCAGCATTATTAATCATCACAGATGCACATAAAGCCCCACCAAGACTTTTGTCGTATTTAATATCAGCAACTTGCATATACCAATCGGTGGCTTGAACTACCTTAGTACTTGTTCCTGTCAACAAATTCAAATTCGGATAACTTTTGTCATACTGTTCAACTGGCATATCTGAGATATCTCCACGAATTAGCATTGGTTCACGGAAATACGTTGACATCTCGCCAATTGTTGACCAGTTCTGATTAATTAAATACAACTTAAAAACGCCATCCTCTGGAACTACGAAAGAGATTGAAGTAGTCTTGAAACCTGATGAACTAGCTGTAATGCCTAAATCGGAGTATTTATAATTCTTTTCGCCTGTGCCATAGACAGCTCTTATTACTGGTCGGTCATAGTCCGGATTGTTTTCGGTCTTGATATCAACACGAAAAGATAGACGTTCGCCTTTCCTGACTTTAAGTCCCCAGGCATTCAGGAAACTTGATAGCTTATTGTTGCTTGATGTCAGTTTCAGAATGTTTGAAGTCGGCTTATCGGAAGCAGGCCCCTGTAATTGATATGTTCCCTCTGTATCGCTCATATTCGACCAATCTTGCATATTGTTTAAGAAGTTAGGATTTGCAATCAGATTTCTAGGTTTGTTAGTGCCTGCGTATATCTTGCCATCACCTTCGGTATCTGAGTTTGGCTTGTAAGTTTCAGATATTTCTTTATAGAAAGGTGTGAGAAAGTCAAAGGTAACCTGCTCAAGCAGTACTTGATTTGTGTTGATATCTGACTTAGTAATCTCATTAAGGACGCAGTCTCTAAACAGTTCAGTTCCTTCTGTGATATAGACAAGTCTGTATGGTGGATAATTCAAAAACTCAACGAATTTTCGATATTCAACCATTTCTGAATTATCGTCACCAAGACCAAAGTAGAGGTTTAATTTCAAGCTAGAAGCTTTCATATCAACGCCACTACTTTTAAAACTAGCCCCAGCATTAAAAATATTATTTTCAATAGCTGCACCAAAACCTTCGGGACTGACAGAAAAAACAGAATCTAAATCATCTAAATCCACTAAGTCATTTTTGGCATTATATATTTTAAGATTTGTTCCAAAAATCATCTATACTCTTGACCTCCTTGTCATTTCTTTTTCAAAATGATCTAAGACACTTTTGCCATTTAAAATGACATCCATGTCCTTTTCATATATCAATTGAAGTAATTGAATCACCTTGCTTGTGCCAGGATCTAACACTGAACTTGACGTGTCAACCCTTGAAACACTTGTTGGTTTAAACGTTGCATTATAACCAATAAACGGTAAAGGCTGTTGGTTATTTAAACCATCCGCAAAATGTGGGAGGCCACGCTTAATTTTGTCAGTATCAGAAGCCTTGTCAATTCTGGTGTTTTTAGGCAAAGGTAGCATGACATCACGACCTTTTGGAATGAACGAGAATCCATTAGGAAGAGTTATCAATTCTTCGTACAAGGCACCTTTTTGGTCGTTTACAATTGCCCACTGGTCTTGTGGTAAGCCTGGTGTACCCTTAGCATTAAAAATCCCAGGTGGCAACTTTTCACCACCACCGACTCGCTCGATACCGATTGAGATTCCTCGATATTTTGGTAACTTATCAAGGTCTACAAGTACACCGTTTATCACCGAACTAGCTTGATTATCTGCGCTCAGAACTACAGGATTTGCTTTTGTTTGATTGAATTTGTTTATATTTTCTTTGGCAAAAGCTACTGGCTGACCAGTAGCATCTACACCATTAAACATTTTCATCAACGCTGGATATCTATTGAACTCCTCAACACTACCTGTACCTGTTAACACTTTATTTATCAGGTCTTTGTTATCTGCAATGAATTGTTTTTCATCTGGCTCTAACCTACTGTAATTATCGAACGCCTCCTGAGAACCTATAATCACATTGAGCAAGTCAGTGTTATCGCCTAAAAATTCTTGTTCAGCAGGCGGAAATTCATTGTATCTGCGAAGTGCTTCATCTGAACTCAAAACAGTATTTAAGAGTTTTTCATTTTTGGCCAAAAACTCTTTATCAGCTGCAGGCAATAGATTCCAACGATTGAGGTTTTCCTCAGATTCTAAAACCTTAGCCAACAAATCTTGATTATTAGCTAGTAATTCCTGTTCTGCAGGTGGGAAATCTTTGTACCGTTGCAAGGCCTGTTCTGAACTCAGGACAACTTTTAAGACCTTATCATTTTTAGCCAAAAATTCTTTGTCAGCAGGTTGTAAGCTATTCCAACGATTTACACCGTTTTCAGCTTCCATAATCGCTTGGATTGCTTTAGAGTTATTAACCCCAATCTCTTTTTCTAGTATTTTATACTGATTCCATTTTTTAGCATCCGATAGCGAATCTAAAAATGCAACTCTAGACTCATCCCCATCGACTAAAAGTTTTTTTTCGTCAATTGATAAAGTCTTCCACTTACTCGTTTCAAGAAGAGATTGAACTAATTCCTCTTTCCCTTCCACGGTCAATTTACCAGTTTTTGGGTCTAAATCGATACTATCCCAGTCACGTCCCATAGTTTTGAGGATTTTACCTAGATTTTCAGCTTCTTTTCCAGAATCCTCACCACTGTTTTTTACTAAATCAGCTACCTCTTGTGTAGTCCAGCCGTATTTTTCCCATGCGCCTGACATGTTTTCAAGACTGAACCCCTGAGCTTTAGTAAGTCTTGCGAGACCAAGAATCATGGTTTCTGTATTTTTGTGATTAGTACTATTGAGATTTTCCATCTCTTTTTTGTAACTTTCAGTACCTTCGCCGTATACTTCTTTTAGATACGATTTTTGCTTGTCGTAGAAAGACTTTTCTTTATCAAGTCCTTTCATCACATTTTCGGCTCTATCTTGTAACTGTTTATCTGATAGTTTAGAGATGTCTTTTTGATAGGCTGATTCAATCGCAATTCGTTGAGTTTTTGTAAACCCAGCAGATTTTAATTGCGCATCACTTAAACTTCGATAATTTTCAGCAATATAGTTCTTTTCTTCGGTTGAAAGATTGCGATTATTTTGGCTTGCATCAGCCATAATTTTATTGATAGTACCGACTGTTACTTTTGCACTATCAACTGTTTTCAGGTCTAATTTTGACTTATAATCTGCATATTCCTCAGCCCTTTTTCTAGCTTCTGGGTCTTCAATTTTTTCAGCGTTCTTTTTACGGCGTTGAGCTTCCTTTTCAACTGTTTTTTGAATAGAGTCAACAATATCGTTATTAGATTTCACAACATCTTCAGCTGAGCTTTTCACACCATCTGCATATGCTGCGACGTCAGCTTTGGCTTTGTTTCCGAGTTCATAAGACTTAGTAATCACTTTGTCTTGCTCTTTGGTAACTTCTGTCCCCCATTTAGCACCCGCCAACTGATTGGACTCATAGGCTTTATTAACTGCCCATATCCCACCAGCGACAATGGCAATCGCACCAACTGCAATAGCTGCAGGACCTGCAAGAGCGACAAGAGAAGCACCTAAACCGCCAACACCGGCAGCACCGCCTGCAGCAGCTGCACTTGTTTCAAACAGCCCCAAAGCACCTGCACCGAGTTTCAAGGCACCACCAATTGTTGATATTGCGCTTGTAACTTTCCCAATACCAACAACGGTAGGACCAGCTATTGCCACAAATCCTCCAATTTTCAAGATGCGATCAATATCACCTTCACTTAAGTTGCTCAGCGTGTCAGACAATGATTTGACAGACTTTTGAAGCTGTGGCATGTACTTTTCAGCGATATCAAGCAAAGCCTCACCAAGCGGCAACAAAGCTGTCTGAGCTTCACGGAAAGTGGATTTAGCACGAGCTCCAAAAGTTTCATTTTGTTGCTGTTTGACCTTTTCCATCGACCCTGCGACATTATCATAAGTACCATTAACATCATTCAATGATTCAATGATTTTCATGGCATTATCTTCACCGAGTGCAGACCAAACAGTACTAGCAAGCGAAAGTTTATCTTGTTGGTTAGTAGTACTTTCTAGGTCGCTGATGATAGATTTAAATACATCTTGTGATGTACGATTACCATTTTTGAACTCAGAAAATACGTCTCTCGTCCCTTGAGAGAAACTACTTAAATTTTTCTCAATTCGCCCATCATTAAGCGAAATCGCAAACTCTTTGACGAAGTCATTTACCTTATCAAGATTATAAGCACCTGACTTTAGACCATTATCAAGTACTGCAAACATGTCCTTAGCGTTAAAACCAGCCTGTGACCACAATTGACCATACTCAGCTAAGTTATCGCCTAACTCATTAGTCTTATCAAGACCAGTCTGTACGCCTTTGACGTATAAATCCATAGCATCATCAGCAGACAGACCAAAGTTAACCATCAACGAATTGATACCACGTAGCGACTCGCCCATATCTTGACCAAGTGTGTCACGTAAGACCATTGCGTTTTCGGTTACTTTTTTTATTTGGTCATCTGGAATATCACCAAGTTGTCTTTTGACCTGGATGAGTGACTCAGCAACATCATCAATGCTTTCGCCAAAGCCATCAGAGTAGATGTCCTGAATCGCTTGCTTGGTGACTGCACTTTGTTGTTCGGTCAATCCAAGAGAGCTGACAACTCGTGCATTAGCTGATTCAAAGTCTGATGCCATTTTACCAGCAACAACTCCTAAACCAATCAAAGGTGTTGTTATGCCAGCTGTCAAAGCAATGCCAAGCGTACTTAACTTTTCGCCAGATCTACCAACTTTATCCCACGCAGCTTGATTTTGTTCGAGTTTTTTATTTACTCTGTCAAACGCTTGGTCAGCTGATGAGCCGTACATCTCCATCTCACGCTTAGCCATTTTGAGCGTTGTACTCATCTTGACACCAATGGTGTCCCTGAGTTCTAAAGCTCGTTTAGTTGCTGTTTCAAGCTCTTTGGAGTCGACATCACCTAGAGCACGTTTAGTCTGCATCAAAGACTTGACGACATCATTAGCTGACTTGCCAAATCCGTCTTTGTAGATGTTCTCAGCAGACTTTGTTAGCTCTTTAGCGTCCTTTTCGGTTGTTTTTAGGCTTTTTTGAATTTTATTAGAAGCATTTTCCCATGAAGTCGCAGCTTTTTTAGACGCATTTTGAAATTCTTTTTCAATCTCAGTAGCTGCATCTTTGCCTTCTTTTTTGACAATTGACATGCCAACTTTGAAACCTTTTGAATCAGCTACAACTGGCGCTTTAAGCGTTGCCAACTCTATAAATCCAGCCATTAAACATCACCTCCATATCTTTGATATTTTTCAATTGCTTGCTCATCTGCAGATGTTTGACGAATGCGCCAACACGTTTCGAGAAATTTACGACCATCCTCACTTTTACTCATGTTAGCCAGCCATGCGTCACGCAGATAGAGCTTATACTGAGCATATGGCAGGTCTTGGACTTTATCCAATGGCACGCCAGAGTAGTCGGCAACTGCTTTGTAGTCACTTGTGTTACTTGTTAGATCCTGCTCCCACTGCTCTTTTTGAAAATACTTGTCAACTAGAGCATTCAAGACATTAACGTCTTGCGGAACAGGAATTATAAGTTTGGGTGTTCATCAACCTCTGAGATAACTCCAATCGCTGCACTAAGAATTGCTGTCAATTGTACAGAGTTCAGTTGTTCAACATCTTCAAGTGCGAATTCTCGGCCTTCCTTATTCGTATTGAGAAACTCTAAAGTCAGTTCGTAAATTCGAGAAAACTCATTTTCAGAACGGTTCACTTTATTAACAAAACGTGTAGACGGCATTGGGATATGTAATTCTGAGCCGTCAATCCAGATGAAGTCAATTGTTTTTTCTACGAGTTCTTGTAAATTGATTGCCATTTTTTCTCCTATTCAAAAAAACAAGGGCATAAAGCCCTTGTCGTTAGCTAATTAAACTGCAGGTAGTTCAATTTCAATCTGTGCCATGAAATTCTTGATGAATTCAATTGCGGAAAGTTCAGCGTCAATGACCGTCTCTTTTCCGCCTTGGAATGACATAGTAAAGCCGTTTGTTGCATTCGCTACCATTGTCAGTCTAATAGCCTTCCCGTCATCTTTTGTATGCACGAATCGAACAAGTACATTTTTTAGTGGGTTATTTGCGCCAAAAGTGATAGTCGATTTTTTACCTACAGAATCTTTAGCGATTGTTGCGTTTGTTAGCAATCCGATTTTGTCAGGGTCAAATGTCAGGATACCTGATTTAAAGCTGCATTCAGTTTTTGTAATCTTACGTTTCACGACTTTACCGTAAGAATTTTCTACATCATAGACAGTTGGTTTATAAGTGAATTCTGCTCCTCCTGACGTATGACCAACGTTATTTGAGGCTGTTTCGATTGTTACATTATCGGGAATCGCAGAGCCTTTAAATTCTGTCAAATATAGTTCTCCTGCTCCTAAAATAATGTCATTTGGTGATAGAGTTGTTTCTGCCATTTTAATTTCTCTCCTTTGTTTTCAAAACGAAAAACGTGGTTAGTTCCCACGTCTGATAAGTGTCGTTAAACATTGCACCGCCACCAGATACAGCGCCAGTAAAGGCAATATCTGGTAAGACAACTGCTTTGTTCTCTTTTTCTGTGCTGAAAATATCAATCATTTTCTTCTTGTAGCTTTCAGCTGTATCATAATCAGGATGAATACATCTAATTTCAAGTGTATCTTGGCCAACATAGCCTCCTGTAGCAGTGCTTATAAAGTAAATGATTGATATATCTTCAACGGTTGTGCTGAAAGATGGATATATCTTGTCTGTTAATTCAGGATATCGCTGTTCAATCAGCTGTTTGACTTGATAACCTTGTAGCATTAGTTAGCACCTCCAAGCAATTTTGATATGGTGCTTTGTTCCTTCTCAATCGTATCTTTAAGGTAAGGATTTGGTTTTGAGCCTCTAGTGTAGATTTTCTCCCCTGTTTTTGGGTCTTCATAGACCCAAGGTGTCTTACGCCCGTTGCCATCACTGGCATAAATACCAGTTCCTTGATGATGATAGATTGCATATTCTAAACTGTTACCAACTGCGCCATGGACTTCATCCCCAACAATTTCAACACCAAGAGACCTAGTATCAGCACGTAGTGCACCAGTGCCAACACCGACCCTTCCCTTAGCTTTTCCAGCTACATATTCCAAGGTCTGCTCCATATTTTGCATTAACAATTCTTGCATCTGATTAACCGAATTATCACAAGCTTGTTCAAAAGCTCTAGTGTCAGCCATTGGCAATCACCTCCAAAAATAATTGAGCTAAGCGACCCTCGTTGTTAACACCTTTTACCAGGTATTTCACACCGTCTCGTTCAAGCCGATATTTGCCGGCTATTAGCGTTTTTTTCTTGGTCAGACCTAAATAGTCGTACTGCTTGACACGAGCCCCAGAACTGCCGAATGTGAGCTGATTTTGGGCGCTCTGGTCATATAGACTAACAACTATCTGAGCATCTTGTTTAACCCAACCGTCTTTGAGAGAACCAGAAGGCCCTCTTACAGGCGTGCTTTTGTAGATGTCAAAGACTAACCTCTTACGTAATGGATTCATCTTCATCCTCCCATACGCCTAAACGTCTGTTAGCGTTAAGAATAGATGCTACACGAGGCGGTACATCATCAAGATAACTTGTAGAAACTCCTGAATATCCTTCAGATGCTAGCCCTTCTGTGCCAAGTCGATTAACCGCAATTACAGACATGCTGATCACTGCTGATTCTAACTGTGCATTAAGCTCAGGCTGATTAGTGTCAGCTAAGACCTCAAGAGTAACATCATCAATTATTGCCTGCAGCTTACCATCAGATAATTCATTCTCATCTAATCTTGCCTTGAGACGTTTTAACAAAGTTTCTATCATAGTTTCACCTATTTTTTACCTTTTTTAGGGGCTTCAACTTCTTCGGGTGGTTCAACTTCTGTCTGCTCACCATCTGACTCGATTAAGGGTTTACCTTTTAAATAGTCATGGCGGCCTTTATTATCATTAGCTAGCAAGTCCTTGATACGTTTAGGGTCATCACTCTCGTAAGTATCGCCAACTCGATATTCTTTGTCTCCATCTTTTAAATCAACAAACGCTTGAACAACTTTGTATGCCATTATGTTTTCCTCCTAAATTAACCGCCGGTTGTTTCGTAAGATACGTAAATTGCTGGGCGTGCTTTTTCCAATACGATTAGATCGTAGTAGTTCGTTCCTTTGATAGTATCACGGTTACCGTCACGGTCTTGTGATGCTGGAATGAGTGTCACATCGTTGTATTTTTCAATTGGTGCAGCAACATGAAGTGGCACAAGAATGAAGTTGATTTTTTTAGGTGAATCAACTTGTAAACGTGATTTAGCTACTTTGATGATTGGCACATCACCATCAAGCTGAGCAACTTTACGATTAATACCATTAATTTGTGCTTCATTTACTGTGAAGCTCTTAGAAACTTTATCGTTGTTCTTCAAAGCATTGTAATATTCAGATGAGGCAAACATAACGAATGGCCCTACAACTTCTGCGTCAGTCATATAGGTTTCCGCAGCATCATATGCAGTTAAAGAATTAGCAGTTGTGATTTTTTCAATAACAGTCTTCCCAACATACTTACTTGTAGAATCATCTGATTCTGCGGATTTAAAGGCTGCTTCAATCAAGCGCTTTACTGCTGTCTTATCTTTTTCAGGAGTAGCAATCAAACGTGAATGCTCTTCGATAATCGATGCAACATTATAAGACCCATTCTCTGATTGGTCAAGCACATCAAGGTCATAAGCCATCCAACGTTCTTTTCCAAGTTTGACAGTCTCTTTAGAAACATCAATCTTGGCGCGTGCATTAGTATCGTTACGTTTATAATCAGAAGCTGTGAAGCCTTTCATTTTATTGATGCGTACTTCTTTAGCTCCCGTGAAATCCGAATCAGTGACATCACTTGCTCCACCTTTGAGGACTTCCCACACTTGAGATTCTGCTGCAAATTCCTTATCAACCTGTTCAAGGTCTTTACTGTTTAAAATTACTGACATTTTCTATTCTCCTTTTGATTTTTCATAGGCCTGCTGGGCTTTACTGCGCCAATCAGTGCCATTACCATCGCCTGCCACTTTTGGTTTAGCAGGCGTTCTGTCTTTCATGATTTCACTAACAATAGATTCCTTGAAAGCCTGCATCATCCCTTTAAAGTCATTAAATTTTTCCAGAGATACGTCTTCTTTTGTATCAGCGATAAACTTAGCAAAAGTTTCAGGTAACTTCTCATCGCTCAACATCTTACGAGACTTGTCGACTGCATCACGGCTAGCTACGTCATGCTCAAGTTTTTCGAGTTTTGCAATTCGTTCCTGTTCTTTTTCGGAAGCTGAAAGTTTAGAAACACGGTCTTTTTCTTCCTGATCGCTTTGCCATTTGGCAAACTTCTCATTGATAATCTTATCGACATCAGTATCAGAGTACTTTTTGTCTGACTCTGCTGGATCGCTTGGCGTTTTTGGATCAGTTGGCTCTTTAGGTTCAACTGGATCAGCTGGCGGGTTTTGTGGTGCAGGGTCAACTGGATCAGTCGGATGTGCGAACATCTGCAAGTTCATTGGCAATAATTGTTGTTGTTGTTTCATGTTTAGTTCCTCCCATACCTTTTTACGTGGATGCATGCCTGCACGCTCCCATAAAGTTTACTGTCATTCATGCCTGGACAATATTGTTATACTAGTGCATATCCTGCTGTACTAGTATTATTAAATACTGCTTTACGAGTTACTCCTGTAGCCTTACCTGTATAAGTAAAGCTGAAACCTGTGGTAGTTGGTTTAAAATCTTCTACTTCAAAAAAGTGATAAGTTTGACCATTGTTTGTAAATACGATTAGTTCCATTTTCCGCCCTCCTCTGAGCAAAGGTCTTAGTCTTGCCAAACTGCACCAAAATTTAAGCGTTTTTTTGAAAAACAAAAGCACCATTTAAATATATTGACTTGAAACCAAGATTCTACGATACTATCAATTGAACCGTCTTTATTTTCTTGTCCATAATGTGTAATGTAGTGATGCAACATATATCGCCCTCCTTTGAGCGTAAGAAAAACACCTAGCTAATTCGCTAAATGTTTGTTAGTTGAATAGATATATCTGCTATCTAGCTTTAGCAGCTTTTTCCTTTGCATCTCGCAAGCGATTTCCTGCAGCCTCAATCATTTCATCGGTAATCACAGGCACCATAGTACATCTACAATTTGGATGCGCTGGAATATCAGGTAAGTTTTCTATATCAAACTCTTTGCGATTAAGTTTACGACATATCTTACTGGTCTTGTCATCCATTGTCGCAATCCATTTGAGTTTGCTGTAGCCTTTAGCACGATATGACTCAATCTGACCTTGATTAAGGGCGTGCATGTACTCAGTGCGTACAAGCCTTTGAGTTTGACTGCGCCCGACGTCAAGACGGACATCAATAGTATTTGCAACTTCATAGATTGATTTACCTTGGATAATACCATTAGTCAATTCGGACTTTAACGAATTGATTAGCTGCGCTTTATTTTTCCAAATCCTATCAGAGAAGTTTGCATCATGCCAAGGTCTTTTGATCAGTTCATCAATTGCTGACTTATTCAACACATTCGTGTTCAGTACATCCGCAGCTGCCTGACTGCCTACTAAAGTAGCGTGTTGTAACGATTGCTTCGTATAATCAACTTCTTTAGTACCAAGTTGTAAGACCGAATCATTGATTTGCTTTTCAATCTTTTGGAGATTATTATACCTGTAAAAGTCTGATATTAAAGGCTTTTCAATGTTCAGCTTTTGGTAAGTATCAAAGATTTCAGCTTTAATATCTTTAGATGCCTGCTGATAGACTGAGAGCCACTGCCTTGTCGCTTGCTCATTCTCGTTGTAAGCTTTGTGCAGTGGATTCTGCAACCTTCGTTGCCAGTAAGTCATCTTCGCCATTAGCCGTCACCTCCTGCCCAACAGAAGCAAAATTAAAACCGTTATTACTAGCCTGTTCCTGTTCCTCTGCAATCGTTTCAAGTTCAACTTTGACATCAGGCACAATATCATCACCAAGCTGAGCGAGTTGTGTTGATTTGGAAGTAATGCCATTCAGCATCTGAACGAACTGAGCGATCTCTTGTGAGTTCTGAGGTAAGTTTGCCTTGAACGTGATGCCAATCGTCAGCGGGTCAAATACTTTAGATTTAGTTGACAGAAATCCACTAATCATTTGCAGCCGTTTAAACAAGGCTTTTTTCATCCATTTGACTTTTTCCAATCGTATCTGTTCAAGTCCTAACAGTTTGTACCTGATAGCAACACCTGATGCGTTATTAGCAAAATTCTGGTCACTCATGTCAGGGACAAAAGATAGTTTGTGGATATCTGAATCAAGTCGATTCTTAATATTTTCAGCGTATGCGTCGTTAATGTTCTTGACCAGCCAAGTAACATCTCCGCCATCGTTGACCTTAAATCCGCCGTTTGCTTTTGCTTGACGTATATCCTCTGGTGTGGTTGCGTTGAGATTTCTAAACACCATCATGGCATCGGTGTTGTCAGTCAAATCATTCACGCTGTTTGACACAGAAAGATTATAAGCGTCATTCATAGTGACGATTGGCTCAAAGTCACCTTGCTCCCACCGATTATTCTTAAACTGAATAACTGGACAAGCACCAATTTTATGAGGTTCATCATATTCTTCAACGAATGATGAGACATTTATTTCTGATTTGATAGTGTTAAAAGAACTCTTAGTTCGTGTATATGAGTAGACACGTCTAGATGTATCGTCATAGACTGTCATAGTGACTTTAATCTTATTGCCTTTCAAATCATCTTCGTCAAAGACGATTGCATCTGTTACGCTTTCACGTATCTTACCATCAGTGATTACCATGACATTCATTGGATCAACAGCTTCAAAGCAATATTTACCTTGTTCATCAAGCCATTGAAGCTCATAAGACTCACCATAGATTGACATGAACAGCAAATGATCGCTATTGACAGATGGCTCTGAGTTAAAAGAGAAGATGTCAGACAAATCTTGAACATCTTCCATCTTAGTATAATTCACGTTACCAGTGTAACCAGTAACAATCGTGCTGATATAGCGAGGGAAGTTGTGGACGATCTTCGCGTCCTTCTTACCTTTGCGGTTAGCTTTCCGCAAGATATCATGGTTACCTTTGTAGGCATTCAGTAATTGCTTTAATCTTAAACGTCTGTTCATGACGTGGCTTTCATATAATTTTCGTGCTTCTTCAAATGTTAGCATGTTACTCCTTATCTAAATCCAAACTCTGAGATGTCAAATGACTGTAATTTGTTAGCGTTTGAGATTGCTCTAATTGCAGTTGCCAAACTATCAGGCGCATCATCATGTTCTGCGTTCTCTGTGTAATCTAATATCTCATTGATGTAATCTGCATCAGTACCTTTAACGAAAATTATCCTAGACCAATTCGATCTAAGATAATTAGATATTTTGATAAACTTATTTTCCTTTTCGTGGTAGGTTTGAGTTGGTATTCTCAACCCTTCAACTTTCTTAGCAACGTAACCTTTATCCGCATTAAGTTCAAGGTGCATTGTTCCGGCTTTATAGTTAGCGTGATGCTTGCTTACCTCGCTAAGGCAATCGTCTACGTGCCTGCCTTGCCATAATTTACCAAATACAAATAGCTTATCGTCACGTTCTTTTATAATCGTGTACGCTGTACCATCAGATCCACCAAAGGCCGCATCAAGTTGACCAATGCCATCATATATCTGATCAGTTAATTTACCGTCATCAATTGTCGGATTGGTAAACATGGCATCAGCATCAGCAATATGTTTCAACTCATAGTTAGCTGCAAACAAAGATGGTGTCATTACTTCCCTAAGTTTCTGCAATTGATTATCAGTAATCAAGCCTGTTTGGTGACAGTCAAAACGTTGGATATTAGGCATCTTTGAGATTGCATCATCCTTATGCCAAGGCGTGCCAGTATTAATGAATCGACCACCACGATTTTTCACGTTCTGAAGTTCCTGATATTGAAGTTTAGTCCGCTCACGTTCAGCTTTTGACACACGATCCTTGATGTTAACGATATCATCAGTGATCACGATATCCGCATGCTTACCAGTCAGCGATGCATATATCCCCATGCCAAGTAATTGAGATGTACCACGAGATGAAGATTTAAGGTTCGTATCTAATTCTGTGGTAGTATCTTTTAGAAACTTCAACTCAACACTATACAGTACTTTAGTAAGTATTTGAAAATGGTCTGATTTCAATATCTTAGAAACCTGAACAATGATTTCTACAACGTCCGTGTCGGTTTTCCGCAAGAATATAACATTCTTATTTGGGAATAATATCATAAGCAACGCAATAGCCACAGCTAGTGTAGTAGTCTTGTACGATCCACGATGGGCAAGTAGTGTCTGATCATCTCTTGCAAACAAAAAGGACTTGAGCCACTCATTGTGAATGTCTACTAAGTCCTTGAAGCCTACTAGATTACCAAATTTTATAGGATCAGTTTTAGTTAAATTGAGATACTGCTTTTTCTTTTCGTTCATGATGTATCACCATCCGAGAAGTATTGCTCAATCTCTTTTGCTGACTCAGAAATGTCAAGAGAACCGTTGATAGTCGTTTCAGTCTTTTCAACTAACAAGCCTGCCATTTGTAGTAAAATCTTGCGATCCTGAAATCCTTTCTCAGTTAAGGCAAAGGTGTAAGATGCGTTGAGAATGTCAGATACTTTACCTTTGATTAAATCTAGAGTTGTTTCGTTAACAAGCTTCACAAAATCAGGCTTTTTCATGGCTTTGTAATATGTATTTTTAGCAACTTCGGCGACTGAACACATCTCTTCAACGTTTTTACCCACATTATCGGGGTTTACCAAGGCTTCAAGCAACCTATTTTCCGCTTTAGTAGGTCTATATTCGTTCACTTTTGTACCACTTTTTGACATTCTCATCACCTCCTTTCGCTTTTAATATAATCAAATCTTTCTATACAACTTCATGCCCTCGCCAAAGTCACACGGTAAACTCTAGTCTTTACGATTGGTATATTCGAAATCATTTATAGCATCCTGCAGCTTTTCCAGAACAAGATTACTTATCCACTTACCTACAACATATCTTGCAATTACGTAGCCAACAACGCCACCAATAATTGAACACAATAAAGCAATAGTTAAAATCATAACCCATCCCAAACCCTTCCTACTTTGAATCTAAGCCAAAGTAATCAGTTAACTGTAGTTTCAATTCATCTAAACTTTTCGATTCATCAATGAACATCTTGATATCATCTTTGGTAATATCTTTATCTAAAGTGTTCTCATATACTTGATCAGCTACCATATAAGCAGGTGTCTCAACATATCTTGCACTTTGCGGCAATAGCTCTAGCAGCACTTCGTATCTTTCACGCATATCAATGAAACTGCTGATATAATCAATGACATCGACATTATTTTTATATTTTTCGTATTCTTCTGGTAAATTTTGAATAACCATTTCATGAGCAATAGCATCCCACTCTTCAACACTTATCCGTCCTCCTCTGACAAGCGATCCGTAAACAATCTCTTTACCGCCAACATTTACTTTATATTCTTTTGCCATTATCTTCCTCCACACAAAAAGCCACAGCGCACGCTATGACTATAAATACTTTAAATTTTTTTCCACACATAGGTTGTTAATGCTATGCGATCGTTACTGACAACGCGGGCATCGAACCCGCTTACAAATCGCAGACGCAATCCATAAACTACCAAGTGTTGTCAATTGTGGACTAACCACAATGATAAATGCCAACCTGCAAACATTTTAGCGACTAGAAACTTGTGTAGCTGTTAGGCTACTTTGAGTTCTTGTTTAGCAATTAATTTAAAGGCGACAAATAGTACTGCAAACCAAATACACAAACTTACGGCAATAGATGCCTACTGAGAATACAGGACTCGAACCTGTGACATTTGCGTTAACAGCGCAATGTTCTACCAACTGAACTAATTCTCATTAATCATGCGGTTTTTCTCCAACCACAACAATACTCTTATTATTAAGCTACTAACCCAACAGGCTCTACTTAGAGTAGCAACTCTCTAAGCTCCTATTGCTTTTAATGTTAGGACTGAGACCGAAACTCATCAACTTTCACACGATTTAGATTTTATAATATATGCTTTTTATTATATTCATCTAGTTTTGCCTTGTGCTACTCATACCAGGCGCTTTTCTTATACCAGCATTTCTACTGTTCACGGCAAATCGGATTGTTTTGCAATTACTGAGGTTTTGAAGAAGGCTACAAACTCCTACCACTAACTCAGCCAGACAAACTAATTTCTTAGTCGTCCAATTCTATCCAACGAAAAGACCTATGCTTTATAATTATATTATTGTGGCACACTTCCGTTTTCGCACTAGCGTTTACTAGCCTTGATTTAACTCACGGTAATCAAGCAACGTCTCAACAGGATATACCCTATCTTACATCTGCTACTTTAAGTTTTTCAACTAAAGAAAGTGTCTCGGACGTATATCACTACGCTTCAACCGAGATGCACAAAAGGAAAAAAAGAGAATCGAACTCTTAAACGAAATTCGCCATTGACTTAGCAGGTCAATTAGTCTTACCAATAGACAAGTCTTTCCGTGCGCTAGTCTTTCCTAGCAGTCAAAAAATCACAATAAACCTAGCTTGCTTTTAGTGTGGTTCAAGCTCGCACATATCCATGTACGCAGGACATGCCTGCAATAATACTTTAGATGGCTGAACAGTACTCACTTAGCTTCTCCCCCGCTACCTGTAAAAGAAGCACCAACTATAGAAATTATCAGATTCATGCGGTAATACGTAATTAATGTGTGTGATTGAATATTTATCCGCAATCATCATAATACTATTTTATCAGTTATTTCACGTTGTTCTCCCCTCTCTATTTCCGTGTTTTTTCCGCATTTTTTCCGTTTCTGACTTCCCTTGGAATCCTTCCAAAATCCCACGTTTCAGCAAAAAGGCTAAGTGCTTTGTCAAGTCCTTTTTCGTACAGCCAGGTATCACCATAATTCAACTGGTTACAGATAGCATACAATTGCTTGCCTTCAATGTATTTCAGCCTCAGCAAGCTAACATACACACCGTCATCTCCTTGACATGCATTGATTGACCGCTCAATCTCCTTATATCGCATTCTCAGGTCTTTAGCCTCTTCTAAAGCTGCCAGATAGTGAATCATTCTGTCTTCTGATGAGTTAGACAGATTCTGCGACCTAGGCATATCTGAAAAAGTCGGGCTCTTAACATCTGGCGCTTCTGCTTGCAACATCATGCGTTCTCTACGCTTTAACACTCGATAGCTATTCAGCGCTTCTTTAGCGTATTCGATTATTTGTTCTCGCTCTTGTTCTGACCAATCTAAACCTAAATCGTACAATGTCACTCCTTTCTATACGAGTCGAATTCGACCCCTTTAAATATCAATATGGCGCTTTGTAGCTACCAGTCATTGACCAGCGATATTAGTTTGTCTGTATTTTTCCATAACTTTGGGATATTTACTAACAAATTTTAATTGTTCTTGATGCAAACGATCGGACCAATGAAAAAGTCTATCAATTTCTGCTAAAGCGCTCAACTTTTGGTAGATCTCTTTAATGTAAAACTCTGCATTTCCTACTGATTTCCAATATGCTGATGTTCTCACAGAGTCCCCATTTTCAGCAAGTTTATGTGTGTTAATATCCGCATTTTCTTTTTTCGTCATCAGATTATCAATTTCTTTGAATATAATCTTTAACAACTTTATTTGGTAGTTTTGTACTATTTCCTCTGTTTTCATCTCTACTCACTTTCCAAACCTTGCTATTTCAATATTTGCCGACAACGTACCAGCCGACTATGTACCCATCTTTGTCTCTAAATTCAGCAAACTCTTTTTTAAAATCATCTTTATTTTCGCCTTTTTCAAATAACGGCTTAAATTTCATCATCTTACATCCTCTCAAAACGCCTCACACGCCACTTTAACATTCAGGTACATAATTTATACCAAAACTATATTAAAGTGTCGTCATCGCTAAATCTCTGCCTCACAAGTGCTTTGTAATCAATTTACCTCGTTTTGCTGTTGTGCCTAAATTTTTAGCATTTCGATTAACAGCATCTGCATCCCCTTTAATTAAATTTCTAATTTCAAACAAGCAAAATTCTTCATATGTCAAATTTTGACCAGTTTGTAAGTTGTGCAGTCTTCTTCTCAACTCAACTTCTGGGTTTTTCATGGCTCTACCTCATTTTTCTCATAGCTACCAATATTTAATTTGTCTATTTCTGATTGAGTGAAATGGCATTGTTCAAATTCAGACATATCAGCTCCATTTGGGTATCTTTCATGTTGAAGTTTTGTTTTTTGAGCATGAGCAAGATATAACGAAGCAAAGTCATCTTGTTCGCTTAAATCAATATGTTTGAGAATGTACTTTTTCTCTTTCTCGACCGTGTAACCGTCAATCCAAGATTTTACAAATTTATTAGCATTATCATCAACAAAAATCCAATCATGTACATGTTTCCAGTCTTCATTTTCAAGTGGTAATTCTGTAAGTTTCATATCAATCAACTTGATTGCGCCATATGCAGAATAATGATCAGGTATCGATTCTATAGCATCAGCAATAATCTGCGGCACTACTACAAGTGGTTTAGGTGGTTGCCAATCCTTGAACTCATTGCTAATCGTATCAATCAAAAGTCCTGCATTTGCTTGGTCTCTATCAATTTCATCCCAAGCCTTTGATACTAGTTCTGAACTATTCAATTTTTCTGTAAATTCTGTAAATTCTATCATTTCATCTTCTCCTTAATTAAATACTGCTCAATTTCCTTGTCTTTAGTCGTCAAAGCTCGCTCCATATTATTGATACGGTTGTAAATCCGTATCTGTTCACGCTTTACCTTGCTAGTCTCTAGTGTTGACATAAGCGATACAGCACCGAACAAACATAGCAAGATTAGTATCACGTATAACCATGACGTGCTGATTGCATCTTGTTTTTTAGTCATTTGATACCTCCAAGCTGATTATTAACCCACAAGCGATTCGATTATTGAAATCATCTGCCATTTTCTGAAATTGCTCGGCATCTTCTCGCTCTATTTCTTGCCCAATTATAAACGTACTATCAAAGTATTCGTTAAAAGATTTCATCCAATTAATATCATCTTTTTCAACTTTTATAATCATTTTAGTCATCTGTCACCTCAATTAATTCTGGATGTAGCCAAGCACGCATTAGTTCATTTTCAGTAAATTCATTATAAAGATTGGCACCCGAACCTAAGCAAATCCAAAAATTTTCAAATCCAAAATCTGATTCTCCTAAAAATTGCATAAGCTCATCTTTTTGTTCAAATGTCATCTTGATTTTTGGTGCATAGGTTTCTTTTAAACCCTCAATTAAATCAAATAAGTCATAAGTTCTGATTGTAATAGAATCTTTAGCCTTAATTGTTTTATCGCTGTAATCAAAACTCACAATTTCATACTTTTTATAGAGAGTTTTATAAACTTCTTCAAATGTCATTTTTATACCGACCTTTCAACTTTTCCTCAATTTCAGCAATACGCTTGCGATGTTTTCGCTCGTCTAATATATAAATTATCATCAACACTTCTATCATAACTCCTGCGATTAGTAATAGTTTCATACGTCCTCCAATAATTCAGGGTTTTGATACACATCTCCTACTACCGTAAGGCATTTTAAGTCTTTGCTAAGACCCATACTTGTCCCATCTCTAGTAAACATTCCATTTATAAAAACTACTTCAAAGTTTTTATTTAAAGTTAACGTGCCAGAACCAGTCATTGGATTTCTAAATGTGCGATCTACGTTAACGATATCCCCTTCGAATATTTCAACACCATTCTTATCATGCAGTCCTGTTGATTGCATGACGACGTAATCGCTGAAAGTATCATCATTAACTCGCAAGTCATCGTACCACCAGTCTAATTGAACTACATCGTCCATTGACTTGTACTTTCTGTCGTAAACTCTGAATTTTAGTTCCATATCTACTCCTCGTCCAACTCGTCATACAGAAAACCGACTGTCAAAAACTCATCAAACCGTTTGAAGTAATTATAAATTCCTTGACCCATGATATTGCTCGGATTCGTGCCTTCTGAACGACTGCGATGTAATCTGTGATAAAGATTGTCCGCTTTTTTATGATCGCTTTCAAGAAATCTTGAAATATCTTTCAATCCTTTTTTATTTTCTTCCAGCATTTTGTCAACGTTATTCCAGAATAATTCTCCGAAAGTTTTATCACTCATTTTTTATCTCCTCAATTTCAATCTCAATACTATTTTTCTCACTATAAAATTTCTTGACTTCCAACCAGCAAATCTGACTGTCATCGACATAGAATCTTAGCTTTGTCATGTAATCTTGTAACCCTTTGAGCAAGTTATCCAAGTCTGGTTTTGTTGTTTTCCATTGCCACCATTTCTTTTTCTGCTTAATAGCATAGTGAAATGTCACAGATAATTTAATCGGTATCATTTTATCGGAGATAGGGTTTTTAGGGCGATTTTTGATTAAATGATTTAATAGCTCCGTGTTTTTAGTTCCTTTTCGGTCAAATCTAATCATCTTTCCGTTGATAAATTTCACGCCTTTTTGCTGATTAGTCGTCGGCATTTTTGATAATTCAAATAAAAACTTCACTCTTCCTCCTAAAATGGTAATACCAGCTTATAAAATAGCCATTCTGTTACCTTTTATCGCAAATTTAACAGATGCAGGTAACTTATCCAGTCTGCTGTCTGCGTCTGCGAAAGTGTACAAAATAAACTTTTTATTCTGTAACATCCTCATCAAACTCAGAAACTG
This sequence comes from Pseudolactococcus laudensis, assembly GCF_013449735.1. Classification (GTDB taxonomy): domain Bacteria; phylum Bacillota; class Bacilli; order Lactobacillales; family Streptococcaceae; genus Pseudolactococcus; species Pseudolactococcus laudensis. The sequence goes on along the minus strand of NZ_JACBNY010000016.1, from coordinate 24,374 downwards.
ACTTTGTTCATCTGGTGAATAATCTCCAAGATTATCAACAATAACCATTTCTGAACGTTCAATAGCCCCTTTTTTATCAATCAGTCTCTGCTTATTTTCTGGACTCATATAAGCATTTTTAGACATCGATAGATACTCGTGAACCATAATTTTTTCAACATGCTTGTGTTCTCCTCTGAATTTTTCGATGACCCATTTTTGGAATGCCTCTAGTTTTTTCAAAGATTCCATATCATAAGCAAATTCAATAACGCCAGATTTTTCTAAGTCATATCCTTTTTGAGCTTTAAATTTAGCTAAAATATCAGATAAGCTAGTTTTAGTTTGTTTAAATTCTCCATCAGATATAACGTCTCCGTCAGATTCTTCGTTTTGAGGGTTATATCTAACTACTTGTCCAGTACTTGCATCTCGTATCGTCCAGTCAGGCAATCCTCCAAACTCCATAGTCTTAGCTATTTTTTTGTTTTCTACACAAATTTTACAAGCCTTTGTTTGAGGCCTCAGCTTATGACTTACTAAATGTTCTTTGGTGTGTACACTGCAACACTCATCAAGTACTACTAAGTCTTTAGCTAGACTCGCAAGTGGTTTTTCATTTTCTACAATCGGCTCTAAGTATTCAGTCATACTTCTCTAAACCCTGCTTTCTTCTCAGCCCACGTCCAATCTGACTTATCGTCAGTTCCAGTTGTCTTACTTCTGCTAAACTTGTTATCATCAGCTTCAACATCAGAAAGAGTTTTTATATTGTTCTTAGACCATGATTTCAATATCTGAACTGAATAAGCATATTGCTTTTGCCTGAATATGGCACGCTTCATAGATTCGTAAACTAGATCATAGCCGTAATCTTTAAGATTGAACTTTATATCTTCTGAGATAAGTTGACTGATAACACCGAAATTCCCTTGATAGAAATCAGTTAATTTTTTATAATCAGAATCAGCATTATCTTCTTTCTCTGATTCTGACTCTATCTTTATCTCTGACTCTATCTTTATCTCTTTATCTAATTCTATCTCTATCTCTGTTGGACAGCGGTTGGACAATGGTTGGACAATGTCCAACTTTTTGACATCTTCTTTCTTTCTCGTGTCCCTTTTGTATTTACTCCAATTAGTCTCTTGGTCAATCAGCGCAGGAACTTGAAGCATTTCAATGTCGTTGCTATCATTCAATTGAATAAGACCTGACTTGGTAAATAAATCCAAGGTCATTGCGACATTTTCGATATCTTCATCAAGTTGCAATGATAACTCTTCTACAATATTTTCTAGAACACCCTCAAAATAAAGAACTCCGTTATTTTGCAATGATTCAAGCATGAGTTTTTGGTAAATGATGACCATCGTGTCACCTCCCGCTAACCTCCTAGCTTTTTTAATAGCTAAATTCTTGTAAAAATTGTTATCTAGTTTAAGCCAAAAATATATTTTTGTTTTACTTTTACTAGCCATTTGTACCTCCAAACATCACGATAGCCGTCTGGCTTTTCAAGTGGATAAGTTTATCTACCAGCTCGCCATAACTAAGTTCTAGCAACTTTTCCCTGTAAGGGTCACCTTTTTCATACTTCCAGTTATTGACACCAAAAGCGTCAATTAATTCTTCTTTAGTCATTTTTCACCTCTTAGAATGGCAGGTCATCTGAATTCAAGTCCATTGGCGAATTACTAGAAAGTGGGTCACTATCGCGTCCGAAATTAGGTGTAGACGATTGCTGTCTAGCTTGTTGTTGCTGCGGTTTGTACATTCTTTCAACCGTTGGGAAAACAAAATTGTTATTTTTGTATTGTCCGTCATCTTTTTGTTCAATTCGACCGCTGATTGTCAAAACATCGCCTTCGTGAACCTCAAAGTTGATGAAGGTTGATGCGTATACCCAACTACCGTCTTTATCCTTGATAACAGGAACGCTAACAACCTGTTTTTGACCATTTTTGGTATTAACTGTCCGCATGTTCTTTTCTGTTAATTGTGTTGTTACTGTGATAATTGCCATATTATGCCTCTTTCATCGCTTTTGAGTATTCTTTAATTGCTTTTAATGCCTGTTCATGTTCCATCTCTTGCCAAGATTTGATAAGCTCGATTTCTGGTTTATACTTCTTATTAACCCAATCGATATTGGCTGCTACTTTTTGTTCTGGAGTTAATTCTGGTTTAGGGTGAGCTTTTGGTTGTTGTGTATTCTTTGGTTGTTGGTTATTTTTAGCTTGTTGGCTTGCTCCATTGCCATCGTCATCTGGGTCACTTGCAATACCAAATGCAGTACTTAAACTGTAACGTCTGGCATATGTTGTAGCACTACCAGCACTCTGTGGGTCATTCTTTACTGGCTTAACTTTAGACCCTTTAATTACTATATACTCGCCAGATTCATGTAAGACGATAGTATCTACTCTCAGATACCCTTCTTCCAAGTCTTCGATTTCTTGAATATAACTAAGACCTGTATCTATCATGGCTTCGTCTACTACCTGAACAACGTTTTCTAAAGGTACATATTTACTTTTAAAAAAAGGATTGTTCGCATCTTTCAATGGCTGTTTCAGTTTTTTCTTGAAATTTGCAAATGCTTTAAATAGTTCTGCTTTTGTTTCTGATGTCTCCATCTCACACCTTCCACTTCAGTGCTGGATTCTTTTCTCCGATTACAATCAAGTCAGATATTTCATCCTCAAATTTTTCACCGTAAATTTTTTTAAGTTCATTTAGGCTTTTAAAACTAACACAATCCCAACCGTGCTTGATAACCAATTCACGCTTACGTGCGTTGTTATCAGCAATCGTTTTTGTTTTAGCTGGCTTACCAAAATCCACCATGCTAAATCGTTTTCCAGATTCCAAACGGCTTTTAAGTTCTTCCTCTCCAGCTTTTGGTAATTTAGCAAATCGTTTGCTCTCGTATATAAATTGTGCTAACGTTTCATCGTCCAACTGCTTAATGTAATCTGGCGTTAAGGCTACTACTTGGCCAGTATCTAAGTCTAGCGCTTCGCCAATGTTTCTAATTTCAAATGCCATTATTCTGCTCCTTTTCAGCTTCATAATCCTCGATGATACTTTCAAGCTCGATGACCAATCCCTCAAAACCTGTGTATCCTTGTGACCTGAAATGCTTAATCTCATCGATGATTTTGTTGAGTGTGTCATTCATCGTCAGCACCTAGCCATTCGCTGACTTCTTCGACTGTTTTTAGAAAAGCGTTCCCCTCAACCGTGAAATTTTCTTTGACAAATAAAGATTTGAGAGCAATGAATTTCCCAAATTTATTTTCTAACAAATCGCCATCTTTAACTTCAAAAGGCTTGCGACCATGTTTGTAAAACGTCAATGCAACTTCATATTCTGCGATTTCTTCTGGTGTTGCGTGTCTGGTTTTTTTATTTATTACTCCAAAAGCTGTATCTTTAATTTCACAATCTTTCTTTATATACCAAAGTCCTTCAATTCCGGAAAAATCATTTGTTAAATCTTCTTCTAACCTTACAATTCCACTTCCATCTATAAATATTTCACTTGATACAATATCTCCAACTTTAAATTCAGGCTTTAGAGATTCCAGATACTCGTCAATCTTTTCGATTAGCTTTTTAGCAGACGATTCGGCTTCTTTTAAGTCGGATTCTGCTGACAATGTACATCTAGCAAATAAATCAATCGCTACAGATACATCAAAGAGGTTTTTCTGCAATTTGTGTTTCATTTCTTCTTGTGTCATGTTTTCTCCTTTTGCTTTGTATTCGATGAGGGTCTCATCGCTATGCCGCTCTTTAAAGCACTCTCCGTCAGAAATGGAAATTGCACCACATCTGTCATAGATATAAACATCTTTACCGTACCTTTTAAACTCATCAGAATGTGTTGGCTTTTTTCTATTTCTCCATTCACAACCATTTTCTTCAAGCTCAATCATCAACGCGTCGTAATCTTCTTGTGTTTCAGTGTGGTAAATTTTCATGGTTTCTCCTCAATACCCTCTAGTCATATACCGTGCATATCTCACGATATCGCTATACGTGCGTTCTAAGCCTTGTTTAGTCCATACTGTCCATTTATGCGTTGAGTGGTTAAACTGCGCCTGTGCGCCTTCCTGAGCGCCATGTGTAGCTATTAATACGTCAATCATTATTGCCTCCAAGTTTCAAAGCGATTAGGGCAAGCGATATAGCTTTAGCTGTTTCTGTGTTATTTGGGTTTCCTAAATTACCAATATATCCAGAAATATCAATTAACTTGTCTTCCAGTTCTTTGATTGTTTGCGATTTTAATGAATCACTAGGAAGATTATTTTTCATTCCGCTTACTCCAATATTCTACATTTTGACCGTTGTGCTTATCTAGCTGCGCTGCTAGTTTTGCGTGGTTACTTGGTTCGAATTTTGTCGGTTTGTTGGCCATCTAAAACTCCTTGTCTTCAAAGACAAATTTAGGTTTCCTAGTAAGTGGTTTATATCTATCTTTCCAAATAATCCATGCATCAAATGCAGCAAGATTGGTCACTCTGCCTCTGATACCTCTCGTAAATTCTCCTTGTGTAAACTCATCAAAATCTCTGAGTTTATTTTGGACAGTCCTTTTGGCTTTAACCCAATCCTCGTGTTCTTCTGATATTTTGCAATAGTACTTGGTAATTTCAATATCATCAGCATACGGGCTTGCAATCTCATAGATTGATTTTATTTTTACGATATTTACATTAGACATCATCTATCTCCTTTTTGTGGTATAATCAAGTTATAATTATTTAATGTGAGCCAGTTTGCCGACTGGCTTTTTTTGTGTTCAGCTAACTAACTCATCTTGTTCAACTAAAGGAAAATAACCATTTTTCTTCAAAACTTCATAAAGGAACTTACGCCCTTTTTGTTTCCAAGTCGTTGTAATTGATGTCCGTGCAATACCTTTGCTGTCTACAAAGTCTCTTGTACGACTACCGATGTAACCTTTGCCCATGTATTTCGAGTAAAGTACCCATTGCTTATTAACTTTGCGTTGAATGCGCAAATCATGCAAGATGCGATTGAATGATACTGCGCTATATCCGTAATCCTGTGCTATTTGAGTTGTTAAGATGTCGTCAGGACTTTCAAGAATTAGATCGAGATAAGTTGTTTTTTGTCTGACTTCCTCTAACTCAACTTGCAACTGCTGTTTATCAAATTCAAGTGACTTAATTTGTTCTCCTGCCTGGATAAGCAAGTCAGCTAGACCATTGCCATGTAGAACGTCTTGTGCTTTCTTGTCTGTCATATATGCACCGTGTTTGCGGATTGTTGGGAGTACTTCGCTTGTAACCCAACGGCGTAAAGGTTTAGCTTGTGGATTGTTTGAACGCAATAGAATTGTGTATAAACCACTTTCGTTTACGATAGTCGCATCAGAACCTGAGTGTAAACTTTGTTTACCCTTATCTTCTTCGTCTACCATTTGCGCTAAACTCCTTGAATTGCTAGCGCCTAATACTTTGGCAATATCTGCCACGACAAACCAAGGTTCATCATTGATTGTGATAATGCGGACATCTTGACCGCTGAAATTAAAATTTTGTAATTCGTTCATATCTTTTCCTTTCTAAGACACTAGATGTTTGGATATACCATTAAATGGTATATCGGGATAAAAATTAATGAGCGTGTAGTTTGTATCATACAGCTCACAAAGTTTATCGATATTTGGTGGTGTTGGAAAAGTCACTCCTCTCTCCCAATTTGATACTGCTTCTTTTGACACGCCGATTTTTTCTGCAACTTGTTTTTGTGTCAAATCATGCAATAACCGATGTTTTTTAAGTGGCAAAGCTTCGTTTTTCATAAACAAACCCCTTTCTATAGTTTTTCCTAGTCCCAAGCGGGCTTTTTTTATTTATCAAACATCATACTCATGAACTTAGCTTTCCAGTCCGTCGTACTAACACCGTTCGAGTTGTTTTGTTTGATATGAGTTAATTATATACCATTTAATGGTATATGTCAACCACAAAATGGTATTTTCCTTGTTTGTTTTTATTTATATACTTTTCAACTTTACATTCATACCATTAAAAAGTATAATAGTACTATGGAAGATAAAATAAAAGGACGTACTGGTAATCTTGGTAATAAAGAGACAATGTCTTTTAATATAAAAAGATTACTTGATTCAAAACGAATGAATCCGCATCAATTTGCTGATACTATGGGTTTTAAATATACAACTGTAATGAATTGGATAAAAGCGAATTCTTACCCACGTATAGATAAGATAGAACTTATGGCTAGGTACTTTGGCGTAGATAAATCTGACTTAGTAGAAGAATACAATCCTATTAAAGAAAAACAATCTACTACTAAACAAATCCTAGACAATATTTTCAATAAACTTGAAAAACCAAGGCAAGATAAAGTAGTTGCTTATGCCAAATCTGAACTCGACGAACAAAACAAAGTCGTGGAAATAGCAGATTATCAAATAGAAAAGGAATATCCTTATTATGATGATGCTGTTTCAGCCGGTACAGGTCAATACATCGGAACTAGTCAACGAGAAACAATAACGTTACCTGTTGACTTTGATGCTGATTATGTTGTACCAGTTTATGGCGACTCAATGGAACCTGAATATCATGACGGAGATTATATCTTCATTGAATCGACTGTCAACTTGAATGATGGAGAGATTGGCGTGTTTGAGTATTACGGCGACACTTACGTTAAGCAGTTGATATTAGAGGACGACCACGCTTGCTTGCATAGCTTTAACGAGAAATACAAGGATATGAAAGTAGATGCAGACAGCGATTTCAGAATACTTGGGCGAGTAGTTGGAAGATATTCGGAATAATTAAAAAACCTACCTTAAAACGGTGGGTTTTGGTGTATAAAATATAGGAGATTATTATGAAGAATGACGTAAAAGTTATAGAGCATAACCTTTCTTGCAGATGTCATCGTCGAGAAGAAACGTTTGAAATAGAAGTCAAGTCATTTACTGTTCAATATTCAGCTAAATCAGCTGACAGTCCACCTATGTCAGACAACGACAAACGTGTGATCGCAGATGCTTTAAAAAACTACAAAAATAGTTAGATTGAATTAACTGTAATAAACATATCGTGCAGATAGGATTCACGTTAAAAGCTTAAAAGGAGTTTCAAAAATGGGAAAAAGAGATGAAAAAGTTGCTAAGGCTAAAAAACCTTTATTTAAAAAATGGTGGTTTTGGTTAATTATTGTCATTGTGATTGCTGGTGCTGTTGGCGGTGGTAATAAAGATAAAACAAAAGAATCAGATACCGAAAAAACAGCTAAAGTTGAAACAAAAGAATCAAAAACAGAATCAAAAACAGAAAAATCAGCACCTAAAAAATCTGAAAAACAAGTATTTGGAATTGGTCAAGATGTAACTGTCGGAAAAGTTGTCTACAGAGTGGACGGAAAAGAAGTTGCTGATACAGTAGGCAATGAGTATGTCAATTCAACTGCTAAAGGTAAATTCCTAGTGTTAAATGTCACGGTTACGAATAACGGAGACAAAGCCATTACTGTTACCGATGACTTTTTCAAACTTTATAAAGGAAAGACTGAATTTAAAGCAGACACAACAGCTACAATGTATGCTAATCAAGCCACAAATGGTGATAGCGCCGCTTTCTTTTTACAAGAACTTAACCCTGAATCTACTTTGAGTGGTAAAGTTGTATTTGACGTAAGCGAAGATACAATCAATGACCCATCGACTCAGTTGCAAGTACAAACTGGAGTTTGGGGAACGCAAACAGAAAAAATCAAACTAAACTAAACTAAAATAAAAAACGTTACTCACTCCCTCGCCAAAGATTGTGGGCGAAATATCGTGCAGATAGGATTCACGTTAAAAGCTGGAGGAGATTGTTATTGTGGAGAGTATTGAATTTATTGATGAAGAATCAAAAAAACTTGTGAGATTTTGGGATAAGTTTAATGTGATTTATACTATTTTTAGTATTAGCATTATAATCATTGGTTTTCTGGTAGTGGCTACTGCTAAAAATGAAATAAGTGATTATGAAGCTGCAAAAATTGCACTAAAGAGCGATTATTACAGCGCTAGTGACGATGTTGATGATGTGGAATACTCTGACATCATGGAGGCTAAGAATGAGCATGTTGATGGTTTAAAATGGAGTATTGCTTTCTCTATTCTGATAATCGGCAGTGGTTATGTACTTCTTCAGTATAAAGGAATCCAACTTTTAGTAAAACACTTTGCTAATGTCGCAGAAACAAAAGGCTTACAAAATGAGATATACAAATTGAATTATGCTCAATTGATAAATTTAGATAAATAAAAAAAACGTCACCCACTCCCTCCGCAAAAAGATTGTGAGTAACGATATAGAAACGTAGTAAAAAGGATGACTACCTTTTTATTTTACCACAGAAAGGACTATAAGCCAATGTGGGTAGAACCAAAAATAAACGGAAAATTCAGTTTAAAAGAACGGTATATTGATCCAAATACTGGTAAGACGCGTAAAGCTACTTTGACAATTGAAAAAGATACTCCTCAAGCCATCAATAAAGGTCGAGTGGCGCTACTAGAAAAAATAAACAGTCTTACAAATACAGAGTCACGAAATAACTCTAAAACATTTGGGGAAGTATACGATGAATGGTTCAAGTATTATAAAATCCAAAAAAAAAGAACGAGTTGGATAAAAGTTCCGTTTATGATGGATAAACATATCTTACCATATGTCAGAAGAGAAATACTGATTGATAAAGTGAGCTCAGCCCTTATTATGCAGGTAATAGATAACATGTATACCTTTGGGAATTATTCTTTAAACTATACAAAACAAACCAGGACAACTTTGTCAGCTATCCTATCCTTTGCAGTCGATAAAGAATATATCAAAACAAATCCAGTTACTAAAACTAAAGTGATGCCGAAACGAGAAATTGAAAGACAGCAAAGAAAAAAGTTGAATGATAAATATTTAGAAAAAGAAGAATTACATGTATTATTAGATGCTCTATACGCAAATCCCAGACACCAATTGCATGCTATGATATCCGAGTTTCTATCATTAACTGGTCTAAGGTATGGAGAATTACAGGCTCTTCAATGGAAAAACTTTACCGGAACTTCCGTTAATGTAGAAGGTACACTCGATTATACGCTATCAAAAATATCTGATGCCGTTAAGACATCAACAAAAAATCAAAGCTCTGAAAGAGTGGTTGATTTACCACAGAAGGCTATTGAAATACTCTATGATATTAAAGTGATTAATACAATGAAATATAATGTAGATTCAGAAAACTACATTTTTCTATCAACCTCAAAGTATCCATTAACTATTCACGCTTTCAACTCTATCATTAAACAAGTAGCTAAAAATGTTGGAATCACAAAGACCGTTACGAGTCACATATTCCGTCATACGCACGTTTCTATTTTATCTGAGTCAAACATACCGCTCAAGGCTATAATGGAACGTGTGGGGCATTCTGACGCTAATACGACACTTCAAATTTATAACCACGTGACCAAGAAGTCAAGAGAAATTATCACAAATGCTCTTGACAATATTTTTTAGCTTTTAATGCCCCCTTTTTGCCCCTTTTTATAAATTTTAGAATAAAATAAAAAAAGAACCCTTTGTTTACAAGGGTTCTTTATGTTTACTACATCATGCCGCCCATCATAGATGGATCCATACCACCAGGCATACCTGCAGGAGCGGCTGGTTCTGGTTTATTTGCGACAACAGCCTCAGTTGTCAAAATTAAGCTCGCAACTGATGCAGCATTTTGAAGTGCTGAACGTGTGACTTTGACTGGATCGATAATACCAGTTTCAATCATATCTACCCATTCGCCTGTTGCTGCATTAAAGCCTGTTCCAGTTTCTGATTGTTTTAATTTATCAATCACGACAGAACCTTCATAGCCTGCATTTTTAGCGATTTGACGGACAGGTTCTTCAAGAGCACGTAAGACAATGTTACGGCCTGTAAGCTCATCACCTGTCAACTCGATGTCAGCAACTTGCGCAATGACATTGACAAGCGCAGTACCACCACCAGCGACAATACCTTCTTCAACTGCTGCGCGTGTGGCATTCAGAGCATCTTCAATCCGAAGTTTCATTTCTTTAAGCTCAGTTTCAGTGGCTGCACCGACTTTAATCACTGCCACACCACCTGATAATTTAGCCAGACGTTCTTGTAATTTTTCGCGATCGAAGTCAGACGTTGTTTGCTCAATCTGTGATTTAATGACAGCAGTTCGATTAGCGATAGCATCTTTTCCACCAGCGCCTTCAACGATTGTCGTTGTGTCTTTGTCAACAGTTACTTTGCTTGCTTGACCAAGAGAATCAACTGTTGCATCCTTCAAGTCAAGACCGAGATCTTCAGTGATGAGTGTACCACCAGTGAGGATAGCAATATCTTCAAGCATGGCTTTACGACGATCACCAAAGCCAGGTGCTTTGACTGCAACAACATTGAAAGTCCCACGAATTTTGTTCAAGACAAGTGTTGGTAAAGCTTCTCCGTCAACATCATCAGCAATAATCAAGAGCGGACGATTTTGTTGTAAGATTTGTTCCAATAATGGTAGAACATCTTGGATGTTTGAAATCTTTTTATCTGTGATAAGAATGTATGGATTATCAAGATCAGCAACCATTTTTTCGTTGTCTGTTACCATATATTGAGACAAGTAACCACGGTCAAATTGCATCCCTTCAACAACATCAAGTTCAGTTTCCATCCCTTTTGATTCTTCAATCGTAATGACACCATCATTGCCAACTTTTTCCATAGCTTCAGAAATATATTCGCCGACTTTTTCTGAGCGAGAAGAAACAGCAGCAACTTGCGCAATCGCTTCTTTGCCTGAAACCGGGATAGCAATATTTTTTAATGCGTCAACAGCGGTTGCAACAGACGTTTCAATTCCACGACGAATACCGATTGGATTAGCACCTGCTGTAACATTTTTTAGACCTTCGCGTACAATAGCTTGTGTCAGGACAGTCGCGGTAGTTGTACCATCACCTGCAATATCATTTGTTTTTGATGCCACTTCACTAACGAGTTTAGCACCCATATTTTCAAAATGGTCTTCCAACTCGATTTCTTTAGCGATTGTCACACCATCATTGGTAATCAAAGGTGAGCCAAATGACTTTTCTAAGACCACATTGCGACCTTTTGGTCCAAGCGTTACTTTAACTGTATCTGCTAAAACATCTACACCACGTACCATAGCTGCACGCGCATCTGATGAAAATTTAATATCTTTTGACACTTCTTCTACCTCCGTAAATTTAATTTGATGTTTCTACTTTATAAGCTGTGTTTGTTATTCTACAATCGCTAAGATGTCGTCTTCACGGACAATCAGAAATTCTTCAGAACCATCTTTAATTTCAGTTCCTGCGAATTTTTCGAAAACAACAACATCGCTAACCTTCACACCTGGCTCAATAACTTTACCATGGTGTGTATGACGGCCTTCACCAACAGCAACAACTTCTGCTGTTGATGGTTTTTCTTTTGCACTTGTCGTCAGAACGATGCCACCGACAGACTTCTCTTCTTCTTTTTTAACACGTAAAACAATACGATCACCTAATGGTTTTAACATTTGGTAAGCCTCCAATTATTTTTAATTTTTGGCACTCTGTGTGTTCGAGTGCTAACAATTCTATTATACTCAGTTGGTCAGGAATAGTCAAGGATTTTTGATTGAATAGATATAAAAATATTCAAGATAAAATGAAATGAACCACCCTTTTGGCAGTTCATGATTTTAGTGAGTGTTTCTCTCCAACCTAAACTTTTTCTTCGAGATATTATTTTGGAATAAATTGAAATTGTATTGCTTCAATTCTTTTAGATTGACCAGTTGTCCCAGCCACTTCACCTTCATTTTGCCACTCTTGCCAACCAATACCTTGGACATGGACACGATATTTAACCGTATATTTCTTGGACAAGTCATTTTTAAAGCTTATTTTAACTGCTTCCAAGCGTTTCGCTTGACCTATTACCCCTGCAGTACCTAAATTTGTCTGCCAACCAATACCTTGGACATGCCCCTCAATTTGGATATTCTCTTTTTTACCCTGATACAAAAGTTCAAAAGCCTCTAATCGTTTTGAAATACCAACAGTTCCTGAAATCGTATTAAGTTCAACGTAACCTAACCAACCAAAACTCTGAATATGAGAACGATACGAAAAATCAGCATTTGATGGTTTAGAGCTACCTTGGAAAGACTTTTTAGGCACTAATTTAATTTGAATAGCTTCAATTCTTTTACCTTGTCCAGTCGTACCTGCAACTTGACCATTTTTCACCCAACCTTGCCAGCCAATATTTTGAACATGTACTCGATACTCAATATCATAATAATCCGATACACCATTATTTAGCGTAATCTCAACAGCTTCAATTCTTTTGCTTTGTCCAGTCGTACCTGCAATTTCACCTGATTTTTTCCAATCTTGCCAACCAATCTCTTGAACATGAGCTCTATATTGTATCGCTTTATCAATTGAAGTATTTCCAGAAGAAATCCGCATCGCTTCAACAGCTAGACCATATCCTGTTGAACCAGAAAGTGCACCATCTACAACATTGTTCATCCAACCTACCTCACTCACATGGGTCTCATAATTGATATCTAATGAAGTAGCTTGAGCCAAATTCTTTGCAGGTAATTTCACAGGTGGTGATACTGGAATTGTCGAAAAATCTCCCATATAGATGTAGCCTTGGAATCCAGCTCCCATATTTTTTTTATTGAATTTTCTAGTTCTAAACATAAAACCACCCCAACTTGACTCCGATATAGTCAGGATATCCCCATTTATTTCTTCAACGACTGCAACGTGACCGTAGCCACCTCCTTCTGGACTACCCCAGCAAACAACCGATCCAAGTCGAGGTGTCTGACCTGAAGAATATTTTCCAGCATTATAGCCCCACCATTCTTTCGCATTACCTCTCGAAAGACTCGGTTTAGAACCTAATATTTCATAAGCCCTTCCCCATGCATAAGCTGTACAGTTAGGCATACCGTACCCTGCTTTATAGAATACATTGTTACTGAAATAGTAAGCATTAGAAGGTGTTGGCGCAGTTAAGCGAGACTTAAATCCTGTACTATGTGTTTTAATTAGTGATACGCCCTGCACCTGCGCTAGATATACTTCTTGTAATTCTTCTGGAATACCGATTCCTGTTTTTTCTTTAACAACCTCATCATTGACCTCTGCTGATATACTTTGACTCATTTCAGCTCTGACTGCTCCTGGTGATGTTAAAATAGGCGTAAGTAACCCTAATACGATCGTTGAAATAAGCGCTATTTTTTTAAAATTTTTCTCTATTTTCATTTTAAACACCCTTTTTAAACAACGCTAAAATCAAAACGATAAATCTTCAGCCTCTAACATAACACTTGAGACATCATCAACTTGATTTTCTCTTAGAGCAACAGCTGCGCGGCTTTCTAATAGGTTAAACTGCTGGCATAAGACTTCTGTCACATAGTGTACCACGCCTGCCTTATCTTCATAACGTCGTGTCCTAAGCTCCCCCTCAATTGAGACCAAACTTCCTTTTTTAGCGTAGGATGCAAACAACTCTGCCGGTTTTCCCCCAATAATAATGCTCAGAAAATCCGCATCGCGTTGTCCGTCAGCATTCTTAAATTGCCGGCTAACAGCTAAGGTCACGCGCAAGACAGATTTATCTGTCGGTGTTTTCTTCACCTCAGGGTGGGCAGTCAAGCGCCCAATTAATAAACTTTTATTTAGCATATAAAAAATCCTCCTATCTACTTATACGTAAATAAAAGGATTTTGTTTTGTCTATTTTCTTATTTATGCCAATGTTTAGCTGGATCAAAGGCAGTGCCTGGGATTTCGCTCGCTGAGAGTTCAATAATACCACGTTTTTGTGGGGCATTTGGTAAAGCTAATTCTCGTGGGCTTGCCATCATACCAAAGCTAGGTTCGCCACGAAGTTGGCCTGCAAAGATTAATGCACCACTTGGCATCATCGCACCAGGTAGCGCTACGATTGTTTTCAGACCCACACGCGCATTAGGTGCACCTGCTACGATTTGAATCGTTTTATCTTCAGCTATCTTAACTTGTGCGATATTGAGGTGATCTGAATCCTGATGTGGCACGAGGTCTACAATCTCACCAACCACAAATTTAGGCGCATGATCAGGAATCAAGACATCATCAAAGCCAGCGGCTTTAATCGCAACGTTTAGTTTATCAATATCGGCGTCTGAAAGGTCAACTTGACCATTTCCCGTAATTGGAAACAAAGTTGACGCGTCAAAAAAGTTCCAAGCAACAACTTCACCGTTGTCCTCACGCATAACTTTAGCAACATTGTCCTTGCGCGTTGCCGTTAATTTTTCACCCTGATTGTCCCCTGTAATCAACATCAAGACATCATTTAAGTGGGTGTTATAAATCGCAATCATTTTATTTTCTACTCCTTTAGAAAAGCGTCTTAACTTTTGACACTGGTTAAGAACGCAGTCACTTCTTCTTTTGTTTTTCGTAATTTATTGACCAGTCGGCCTGTTTCTTTACCATCTTCAATCACGACAAAGCTAGGAATCCCCATAATTCCCCATTCAATGGCAACATCGATATAAACATCTCGGTCAACTTCAATAAAGGTATATTCTGGATACGCTGCTTCAATTTCTGGCATGGCTGGTTTAATAAAAGAACAGTCCCCACACCAATCTGCTGTGAAAAAGAAAACGTTACGACCTTTTTCGACATATGTTGCTAATTCTTCTACACTATTCGGAATGATCATTTTACTTCTCCTCTAGCTACTATAGCTTCTTCTGACTCGTGTGTTTCTACAATTCGCAAAGTGTCGGCATCGATTTCAAACGTTATAACTGTGCCATCCTGACGAATGATGCCACCTTCATGAACATGAAAAAGAATTGGCTCCATCACAATCCAACTAGTTAATATATCATCAAACATAAAATGCTGTTTGGCCAAAGCCAATAGCTTACTTAGATTTTTATCTTTGCGCTTTTGATAGAGCGCGCTGACACTGACGACCAGACTTGCACCGACAAGTGCGCCCACTCCAATTTTCAAAATTTTCTTCATGTATATATTTTAGCATAAATTTGAGCCACTCGCTAACTGATTGTGTTTTTCACCCCATCTCGTCATTATTTTGGTATCATGGAAATATAATGAATAAAAAGCTAACTTACCTCAAGTTAGCTGAGCGATTTAAGGAGAAATCACAACATGTCGATTACATTTGACAAAATCAAAGCTATTACTGAAATTCAAGCAACATCTGGTTTTGAGCGCCCCATGCAAGACTTCATTCGCCAAAATATCACCCCTAACGTCGATGAGGTGCAAACCGATGGCCTAGGCGGGATTTTTGGTATCAAACACGCCTCAGACGCGACTGCTCCACGGATCATGGTAGCAGGTCACATGGACGAAGTTGGCTTCATGGTCAGCAAAATTAAGCCTGACGGCACACTGCGTGTCGTTTCGCTCGGCGGTTGGAATCCACTCGTCATCTCAGCGCAACGTTTCACTTTATTTGCCAGAAATGGTGTTGAAATTCCGGTCATCACGGGTGGCGTACCGCCACATCTCATGCGTGGAGCAGGTGGAGCCCCTGCCATGCCTCAAGTAGAGGACATTATTTTCGACGCAGGCTTTGCAGATAGTACAGAGGCCGAAAGATTTGGCGTCCATCCTGGTGCTGTCATCGTTCCTCAAACTGAGGCCATTCTGACTGCCAACAAAAAAAGCGTTATCAGCAAATCTTGGGATAATCGCTACGGTTGCCTCATGGTGACTGAGCTTTTAGCGCATCTCAACGATAACAAAATTCAACTGCCAAATACCCTTATCGCAGGCGCCAATGTTCAAGAAGAAGTTGGCCTTCGTGGCGCACATGTTTCAACGACCAAGTTCAATCCCGATCTGTTCTTCGCCGTCGACTGTTCACCTGCCCAAGATACTTTTGATGCCAGTGCTGATGGTCGCATCGGTGACGGCACATTGATTAGAATATTCGATCCCGGTCATATCTTATTGCCAACTATGCGTGATTTCTTACTGGATACCGCAGAATCAGCTGGCGTTAAATATCAGTACTATGTCTCAAAAGGCGGCACTGATGCTGGTGCTGCTCACCTGAAACATGCAGGCATTCCATCGACAACAATTGGTGTTTGTGCCCGCTATATCCACAGCCATCAAACCCTCTTCTCACTGGAAGATTTTGATACAGCACAAGCTTTCTTACAAGAAATTGTGCAACGCTTGGATCGGTCAACTGTTGACTTGATTCGGGGAACTGGGGTGTAAAATATATATAAAAAGTTCTATGATGTGTGATGTCATAGAACTTTTTTGTTGTTTCGATTAGTCTAGTGTATCTAATCTGTAATTGACGATTCGATTAATCAAATTTGTTGGGTAGTTTGGATCTGTCGCATAGCCTCCATCTTTCAAGGCTTGGGCTGCATTTTGATAGGTTTTTGCATTGCTACGCCATGCAGCTTGATAGCGATAGGCAGAACCATTTTTAGTTGTTTTGATTTTCGTCACGTAATCTTTCAAAGATTCAGCCTGACTCGAATATTTACGAAAATCAGCCATGACTTGAACGGTTTGACCGTTCACAACCTCGTTCGTTAGAGCTGTATATTTATCACCCTTCCAACCGGCATCAGCTTTAATACCAAAGAGGTTATTGGCTTTTGTCGCCAACTCGCTTTGTCCCCAAGCACTCTCAGCAATAGCTTGACTCAGCATGATAGATGGGAATAAGTCATTATCTTTCGCTAGTTTTTGCGCATCTTGATAGAGGGCATTGAACCATGCTTTTTGAGTATCATTTGTTCCGGTTAAATTGTTTAGATTAAACAAGGTATTCCAACCGATTGAGAAGTTTGCTGTATTGCCACTTGATGTTTTTGCTTCAACATAAATCAAATACTGACCAGCTTTTGGCAATTTTACAGTAATCCAGTTAGAGGGCGTATTCGCAACAATCACTGTCCACTTCTTATTACTGATATCATAATATTGCCAAGTGAATGTTGTTTGGCTGTTAGCCCTATAGGCGATTCCGAAGTCAACTTCAGAATTATCTGGAGTAATTTTACGCCAGGTCATTCCCGATAGGCTAACAGACTCATCGACATTCCAACCGATGCTGTAATCTTGTGTAGTTCCTTCAGCATTAGTCGCTTTGACATAAATCAAATATTGGTCTGCATGTGGGGCCTTGAAGGTAACCCAGTTCGAACCTGTTTTAGTCGCAATCGATGACCATGTTTTATTACTCAGATCATAATACATCCAATCAAAAGTGACTTTACTTTTTGACTGGTAGGAAACGCCAATGTTGGCCTCGCCGTTATCTGCCGTTAATTTTTGCCAGGTCATCCCTGATAGCTTCAACGGTTCGTCTACATTCCAGCCTATGTTGTAATCTCTCGATTCCCCCTCAGCATTAGTCGCTTTAACATAAATCAAATACTGACCTGGGTGTGGTGCTTTAAAAGTCACCCAGTTAGATCCCGTATTCCCTGCAAATGTTGTCCACGTTTTCTGGCTAATATCGTAGTACTGCCAGTTAAAAGTCACTTTACTTTTAGACTGATAAGTAATCCCAAAGTTAATTTCTGAGTTATCTGATGTCAGTTTTTGCCAAGTCATGCCACTCAGATTTAATGAAGAAGATGAGTAATAGTAATCAACCAAATCTCGGAATTGATTCATATCGTAGCCAAATCTTGACCAGTATTCATCTGGATCGACGTGGTCTGTCGTCTGGTTAAACTTGTAAGAAATCATTTTATGACTGGCTAAATTTCCATCAGGCTTGGTGGATAAATCATTCTTTTGCGGACTGCTCGGGCTTGACATTAATTTCGGAGCACCCATGCCATACTTAATCATTTGATCAGCAGTCCATTTGGCAAGTGTCGCAATTTCTTTATAAAATGCCGCACTCGTGTTCACACGCATTTGCTCAATCTGGATACCATACTGATTGCCCCAACCACCTGAACCCCAAGATTTCTTGGCTTTGTCTGCTATGGTAATCAGCTGTGAGCCATCAACAAATGAGTGAACAAAAGCATTATCTTGCGTTCTAACCATGTAGTCGATAGACCCATTAATAGACCCACCATCAACACCCACTTCATGGATAATGACCATCTTCGGTTTACCATCGGTATAGTCCATTTTGATGCCACCATTTTTGCTTGAATCTTGATTATAAATTCTTCCAAGCGATAACGTTTCATCTGCCGGTTTAACTTTATTATTAATAATATAGTCATTGACTGCACTTGCAGAAACACTAATGGAAGTTAACATTCCAATTGTAACTATAATTAAGCCTACTAGTTTTATTGTTATTTTATTATTTATCTTATCCACAGTACACCTCGTTTAGTCCAATAATTTTAGGGCACCTCTAAAAACTCAAATTTACCACTTTTGGCTAAATTTACCTATCGCGTCGTTATTGCTCCGAACCTTACAGCAGTAAGCTTTGTCGCAATGCCTAGCGCTAGAAAAATTTATCTCAAAAGTTATCAAAAGCAGTTTTTAGAGGTACCCTTTATTGTAACATATCCTCATAGCTTTTCAAAATATTACGAGCGAAAACACAAGCTATTTATACAGATTGCTTCTAATATCAAAAATATTTTAATCCTAAACACAATACTTTATCGCCATCCTCAACATTTAATCTCATTATAACTGACATTAGTCACACCTCTCAATACAAAAAAAACCATGTACTCGTATACATAGTTTTATGTTCTTAACGCAAGATCTCTTCACATATTACCCATTACTTAAGCTGATTAGTTGTAAAATAATCAATCCCAAAGTCTAAATAACGATTAACCGAGTTCAATGGTGTTGTCCAAATACCGACTTTTCTGCCATTTTCATGCAATAAATTTGAAACTTCGGGTGACATAAAAGCATCATTGATGTCTAAACCAGTATTCGGCATCTCCTTAATGAGCGCATCAAACTGTATTTGTGTAAAATTACCCGCATATAGCAGTGACATTTCAAGCGTTTGATTTTGCTGATAGACGAGTTTCAAATCGTCTAAATAAAAGCTAATAATCAGGGCTTGGCTGGTGAGATTATAGGTATTAAGCGCATGCAATAAATTCGCAATATCATTTGGCGTGATCCGTTCAGGTCCTTCTTTAATTTCTATCACCGGTCTCGCTCCTATCTGATTCATAATACCTAAATACTCTTCTAGGGTTGCAATTGTAAGACCAGGATAATTTTGGATATTAACGCCGTTTTTTATTTTCAAACTTTTGATTTGAGCCAACGTTAAATCAGAAACTCTACCACTACCATTACTCATCCGATCAACCGTGCTGTCATGACTGATGATCCAATGATGATCTTTCGTCAGCAAAATATCTGTTTCTACACCGTAGGCACCTATAGCCAAAGTAAATGCAGCCGTCGTATTTTCTGGCGCAATTGACGAATTACCTCTATGGGCAATTAACTTGGTCATGTTCTGACTTTCATTACTTAAAATGGTACCATCGGTAGTCACTTTATGCCTACTTTTTTCATTCCAACCAATGACATAGTCTTTCGTCAGACCATTTGGCGTTTTAGCTTCAACACGGATCAAATATTGACCAACATGAGGCGCACTAAATGTCGTCCAGTTTGATGGCGTTTGATCAGTAATGGTATGCCACTCTTTTTTACTGATATCGTAATATTGCCAATTATAAGTAACTGATGTATTCGTCTCAGAAGAAATGCCAAAATTACTATCAGTTAAATCATTAGGAACAATTTGCCAAGTCATCCCTTTCAAATTAATCGTTTCATTCGCAACTTGCCATCCAATAGAATAAGTTTTCTCTATCCCGTTAGCTGTTCTTGCAGAAACATAGATTAGATATTGGCCACTGTGTGGCACACTAAAATAAATCCAATTAGATGTTATATCTTTCGCGATAGGATGCCATTCTTTTTTGGTAATATCGTAATATTGCCAAGTAAAAGTCACCTGATTGTTACTTATATAAGCCACACCGATTGATGCCTTAGAACAATCTTTTGTCACGTTTTGCCAGGTCATCCCTTTTAGATTAAGTGTATCATCAGCTACCTTCCAACCAATCGTATAGGTGTCAGACTGCCCTTCGGCATTTGTCGCAATGACATGAATTAAATATTGCCCTGAATGGGGTGCTTTAAAAGTAATCCAGTTTGAAGAGGTACTTGGATTAATAGTCATCCAAGCTTTATTTGTAAGGTCATAATACATCCAGTTAAAGACCAGATCACTTTTGGACTGATGCGCCACACCAAAGTTAACTTCTGAACCAGTACTTGTGATTTTTTGCCAAGTCATACCGGTAAGTTTTACTTTAGACGTCCTGCTAGCTTTTGTTGCTGAACTGTCGAGCCTTGCTTGACTTATAATCCCCTCCTCCTTTTCAGAAACATTGGGTACCGTTGTGGTATTTTGATTTAACAAATCACTATTTAAAATTGACTTCTTTTTTGTTGCTTCTGTAACTGCAACCTTATTTGTATCACTTTTCATGTTTGAAAGCGGGGGTGATTCTTCCGCATGCGCCATGACAACATTGTTTAATAAAAAAACAAAAGCCAGACTTAACAATATTCTTTTTTTCATATAAATATACCTGATAACTACTTGTTAAGTATTATTGAACACTCTGAACTCTTTTAGAGATATTAGCAATTAAATCAAAATTATACTGACCATTTGTCATGACCACTAAAATATAGGGCTGACTAGAGTAAACGATACCGGCATCATTCCGAATATCCCATAGAAAACCAACTTTATCAGCAGTGATGATACCTGTACCACTAGGGATACCTGAGCGATAATTTTGTTTTTTCATCAAATCAAGTAAGTAATTGATATTACTATTGCTAGAATTTGTATAATAGTATTTTAATATCTTGACTAAGTCTTCCGCACTTGTGGTTGCTCGATCTGAATAATTATAGATACCCGCATAACCCTTAATTTTCAAAAAACTATCAATATTGTTATAACCATAGTTTGACTTAACCCATTCAGGAAAGGCATTCCCCGAATTAATAATCATATCGTAAAATCCTGTCATAAATGTTCCATTACTGAATCTAGTATTCCAATTAGCTCTACCAGACTCTATCAGGTCAAACACATATAAGGAAATAAATAACTTATAGGTAGAAGCTGAAGTTACTAAACTCTTACCATTTTTATAGACAGATTCTCCAGTTACTAGGTTATAATAGCCCGCACTCATCACATTGTTAGAACTATTGAAAATCGGTAGAATCTCGCCTAGTCCGTCTTTAGAAAAAACTTGCCACCCTATACTATAGGTAGCGGTCGTACCTTCTTTTGTTCTAGCTTCAACATGAATCAAATATTGACCATAATGAGGAGAATTAAACGTTATCCAATTTGATGTCGTATCCTTTAAAATTTGATGCCATTCTTTTTTGGCAATATCATAATACTGCCAAGTAAAAGTCAGTTTGCTATTGGTTGTGTAAGCAATACCTATATTAGCACTAGACGCATCTTTTTTCAAGTGTTGCCAAGTCATACCAGTTAAATTAACAGTATCAGCAGTTACATTCCAACCAATATCATATGTTACCGTCTTACCAGACTCTGTTTTGGCCTCAACATGAATTAAATACTTACCAGAACGCGGTAAAGTAACCGTCATCCAATTGGATGTGGTATCTTTTGCAACTATATGCCATTCCTTTTTAGTAATGTCGTAGTATTGCCAGGTGAAAGTCAGTTTGCTGTTACTTGTATAAGCAACCCCGATATTTGCTTTTGATGCATTTTTTTCAAGAGTTTGCCAAGTCATCCCTTTTAATACGGCAGTCTCTGGTTCTACATTCCAACCTATCGTATACTCTTTAGTCTCACCTTCAGCAGTCGTCCCATAAACATGAATTAAATATTGACCAACATGAGGTGCTTTAAAAGTAATCCAATTTGAAGCAGTATTTGAATTGATTGTCTCCCAAGTTTTATTACTGATATTATAATACTGCCAGTTAAATATAACGTCGCTTTTCGATTGGTAGGCAACACCAATATTAACATCTGAACCAGTACCTGTATTTTTTTGCCAAGTCATCCCATTAAGACTTAGCGTGCCTGACGATGGCTCTTTTTTGGGAGGAGTATATGTGGTCGTTTGACTAGCATTATCCTCTGAATTTTCAGAAGTTTGTGGTGGCGATGTTGGTTTTTGATTTGATTGTGAACTATTCAACATAGTTGCTTCTGTTGTTGGTGCCGTTTCTGCTACCATGTTCTGTGTTCTTTTATCTTCAGAAAGTGAAGACGAATCTGTAGCTGATACAACTAAACCAGTACTTGACAAAACGATTAAAACTAACGTTATTATTTTTTTCATCATCCTGCACTCCTATCATTTTTTATTTTTCTAAATTTCGACCTATAAAAATAGTTCTGGCAATGGTTTTTATCCAGAACTATATTTTACAACCATATTCTTTTCAACAAAGTTTTTTCGTTTGTTGCAGATAATTTCCTACTCAACTTTGATTAGAAGTATGCAACTATTCAAGGCTTAGGCTTGATAACTACATTGCAAACTAGCAAAAAGTTAAAGGTATTTTAGATCTTAATAATCTGGTCTTCCAAAACCAACTAATCCATAGGCTTTATTCGGATCCTTATAGTTTGTATAGTAATATGAAACATAGTCGCCAGTATTACCTGAAATTGTTCTGACCGTCCCATCCGCACCTACGTAATCTACAATCGTAGTATGGCCTGGTCCAATAGGCCAAGGCAGATTTGGCCAATCAAAGATGGCAATGTCTCCCACTTGAGGTGTGCTCCGGGGGCTATACAACTGACCTTTGGATTGGAAATAATTATAGTAAGTTTGTAGTAAGTGAGTCATCGGTACCAAATCTCCCATACCGCTCTCATTAAAAACGTAGGTAACAAAAATTGTACACCAACCAACGGGGTCGGAACCGTACCAATTAATAAATGGTTGCCCACCTTTTTGGCCGCCATAAGAACTTGCTTTAGAGATGATTTTATTAATCCGCTCTTCTTTAGTTGTTACATTCCAACCAATATTATAGGTCGCACTCTGTCCACCCTTTGTTTTAGCTTCAACATAAATCAAATACTGACCTGTATGAGGCGCATTGAAAGTGATCCAATTTGAGGGGGTATCTTTTGTAATGATATGCAACTCTTTTTAGCAATATCATAATATTGCTAAGTAAAGATTACTGGACTATTAGCCTGATAACTAATACCAATATTAGCTTTTGCACCATATTTATCAACCTTCTGCCAAGTCATACCTTTCAGGGTCACAAATTCAGTCTCCACAGTCCAGCCAATATCATAAGTGGAAGTCTGCCCACCTGCAGTTTTCGCTTCAACATGAATCAAATACTGGCCCGTATGGGGTGCATTGAAAGTGATCCAATTTGAGGTGGTATCTTTTGCAATAACCTGCCATTCTTTTTTAGCAATATCATAGTATTGCCAAGTAAAAGTCACCGGACTATTTGATTTATAAGATACGCCGATATTAGCTTTTGCTCCCAAACCATCAAGTGTCTGCCAAGTCATACCTTTTAAAGATATGGACTCAGCTGCAACATTCCAACCAATCGCATACTCTTTTGTTTCGCCTGCTTCATTTGTCCCATAAACATGTATCAAATATTGGCCCGCATGAGGTGCTTTGAAGGTTATCCAATTGGATATTGTATTTGCGTTCATTGTAACCCAATTTTTTTGACTAATATCATAATATTGCCAATTAAAAACAACACGACCTTGAGATTGATAGGCTATCCCAATATTAGCTTCTGAATTGTCTTCTTTAACTTTTTGCCAAGTCATTCCCCCAAGACTAAAATTAGCTTCGCTAGAAACTTTTACTTTTTGGGGGTCCGGAGCTGACGTCGTCGTTTCTTGCGCAGCTCCTCCTTCGTTGATAAAATCACTTAAGGGCACCTCTAAAAACGTATGAAAAGAGGTATAATAGATTAACAATAAGCTAACGAGGTATTGAAGATGAATTTATTTGGAGATAGCGACTATCTTGAAAAATTAAGTTTAAAAGGAGACCCTCTTGAGCGGCTAGAAAGAGTGGTTGATTTCGAGTGTTTTCGCCCAACTCTTAACCGGATTTTTAAGTATGATTTAAAAAACAAATCTCATGGTGGTAGACCGCCCTATGACCTTGTTTTAATGTTGAAAATTCTAATTTTACAA
>NZ_JACBNY010000015.1 GCF_013449735.1 Pseudolactococcus laudensis | reverse complement strand
ATAACGGCTTCCCTTAGCATAAAGTCCCATCAAGTGCATCAGTTTTCCAACACGTTTCGTGTTGGTCAAAATACCAGTATTATGAAGTACCTTGGTAATTCTAACCGCACCATAGCGTCCTTTATGCTCATGAAAGACAGATTTTATTTTCTCAGAGAGGACTTCTCGTTCCACTTGTTGTTTTGAAGGACGACGATGCATGTATTCATAGAAACCTGAGCGAGAAACCTTAAGAACTTTTACTGCATGCTTAATTTTTATCTTCCCATGATGTTTCAAGAGAAATTCAAAACGTTTTACTTGCTTCGCTTCAAGAAGACCCGGAACTTTTTTAGAAGTTCAAGTTCCTCCTGAAGATAACGATTTTCTTTTTCTA
The DNA here is from genome assembly GCF_013449735.1 of Pseudolactococcus laudensis. GTDB lineage: Bacteria > Bacillota > Bacilli > Lactobacillales > Streptococcaceae > Pseudolactococcus > Pseudolactococcus laudensis. The sequence continues at coordinate 52,299 of NZ_JACBNY010000015.1, read as the reverse complement.
ACAATTTAATCTTATGTTGGGCATCAGCTAGGGCTGTCCCATTCCCAGGAAAAGCATTTTCTCCATATTCTTCAACTTCTTGAACCCAGCGATAGAGACTATTGGCATGAACATCAAGCTCTTGGCTGACTTCTTTAACAGAGTAACCCTCTTCAAGAATGAGTTTTACTGCAGAGTTTTTAAATTGTTTATCGAATTTTCTTCTTGCCATAATAAACCTTTCCACGATTTCTCTTAACTTTGTGTCTAGTTTATTATAACCTTTCCAATACATGAAGTTAGGCTGATAGGATATGAAGGCGCAGTTTTAATTTTCACCATTAGAAAGATGTAAAATTTCAAAACACCTAAGCTCGGTCTGAGGTTTCGTGAGATAAAATGTAAAAATCACCTTCTGCCATTTATCAGGATTATAGATCACTACTTTTCCAGTTTCACCTTCAGTTGCTTTTTCATGAATATCAAAGTTTTTTAAAGTGTCAGTTGGTAGAATGTCTTGCTTTTCTTCGGTCATAAATTGACTTTGGGTAAAATCATCGCTAAGCTCAATAGAAGAAGTCACACCGATTTCAATATGTTGCCAACCAAATGATCTTAATATATTATCAAAATATCCGTCAAAGATAAATTGAGACATACCTTCAGAATTTTTCCAGATATAAAGTGGGCTGTAACTATTATAGTAGTCACCATTTTTCTTTTCTGAAATCAAGAAGAGTTTAAATAAGAGGCCTTTAAAACCGTCCATTAAGTACCCAGTTTTCATTACCCTATCTCTAATGATTGTCATATCATAGTCAGTTGGTAGGGTGATGTCATAGCGCATTGCTTGCATAAGTGTTCTCCTTCAAGATGTTGAGCGATTGCTTTGGTGCGTTCTTTTCATTTATTTTACTCACACCAAGGAGCCGTAACTCAGTTAAGTTTATGTCACAACCCTATTATAAAAGATAAACTTAATGTTGGATAATACCAAATCGTGATATACTAATAACAAAAAGTGATAGGTAGAAGTGAGACAATATGAATTTCACTGATTTAAAAATTTTTATCGATATTTATGAAACTGGTTCTCTGAATCAAAGTGCTGTGAATCTTGGCTATGCACAATCCAATTTAACTGCTCGGTTGAAAAATTTGGAAAGTGAGCAGGCAACTCTTTTTTTTATCAGAAAATATAATGGGATTGTCCCAACAAAAAATGGTGATAAATTTTACTATTTTGCAAAAGAGACACTTGGAAATTTAGAATGCCTGCAGAAAGAATTTAAATCTCAAGGAAAGGCAATCTTGATTTCAGAATTACTTTTAAACTATGATCTTAATCAGGAGCAATCAATTGATATTGGTAAGGATAATGTGAGCGTTAAAAAAACGAAGGATATTCCGACAGAATCACTCAAAAATAAGTATGACATCATTTACAGTTTTCAAAAGATTGTCAATTTGAGAGGGTTTAAAGAAGATGAGAAGGCCCTAAAAGCATTCTATCTCTCTTCTGCTAATCATGAGCATCCTGAAACGCAAAATTTTTTTGTTAATCGTGATAAAAATTGTCCTTTTAGACAAAAGACACTTCATGATTTTTCAGACACCAAAAAAATAATTGAACTTGATTCATTTGAAAATATTATCAACTATGTTGAAAGCGGTAAGGGTATCGCTTTACTTCCTGAATATTTATTAAAAACAAAAAAATTACAAAAATGGGATGAGAAAAAGAAAGAAATACGCTATTATAAATATGAATAAAAAGTGGAGCTGCAATATTTTTGAGGATTGTTAATGGCAGAATATTGATCCAACGAGCGGTTGTTGTCTTTCATTTATCTATCTGTGAAATATCCCCTATCCTTGATATAATAATGTTTCAAGAGAGTGATACAATAAGTGAAAACTTGTAAAATAGGTCAAAATTAAATTAAGTGAATGATTAAAAAGTGCTTTTAAATTATCATGTAATTGACACAAATAGTCAATCATGCTATGATAAAAATAGTTTGGTATGAAAACGTTTAAATAACGGAGGATAAAGATATGAATCAAACACTTAAACAAAATAAAAAAAAGCATAATCGTTATATAGTTTTAACTGGGCTGACCCTTATTATTGGCATTATACTGATTGCAGTATATGAAACCTCACTTGGTAAAAATATCAAAAAAGAAGATGTGAGTAGTCAATCTGAAACTTTGACAAAAAAAGCAGAAGAAAATCTAACGCCGGCAGAACTTAATTTGACAAGTACGCAAAACGGTCGTGAGATTAAGCTGACCAAATTTATGGCTACGAAAAAGAAATTTATCTTTGATTATCAGTTTAAGCTTGATGATGAACGCTTGAAAGAATTGTTAACCAAACAACTTGCTGCAGGCTCAAACTATCAAAGTATTCACTTTTCTCTTTTTGCTGACAGTGATATGTCAAATGACCTTGTTGGTGGCGGTATCTCGTTTCCAGCTTTTCGAATTGAAGGCGATACATTTTACGGTACGGCTAACTTCACCTATGATTCAAAAAAACTGCCAGATGATACTAACTTGACGCTACAAATCTCGCAGTTATCATGGGAAGATTGGGATGAGCGTCGTACAGCAGAGGCACAAGCTAATGTATCGGAAGCGGGCAGTTCATTTACAGTACCAACGGCATTACAATATGACGGCGATTGGCGCTTTAATATTACCTATCAGCCATTAACTCAAACAAGTAAGCCACAGATTACTAAAGTGAACAATATTGAGGACATTAAAGCTGATAGTGATGCACTTCAAACAACCGTTGCGTTTACAATACCAGTTAGGGCAGAAACCATGCCTGATCTGGAGATTTATAAAGATGGGGTTAAAATTAAATCACCAAGTTTCACGACTAAGCCGAAAGGTGATAAAACACAATTCAAACTATCGTTTGACATGAGTGCTTTAGATAAAACATCCATTTATAAGATACAAGTCAATAGTGTAGATGAAATAAAACAGCAAGCAACAGAAATTGGTACTTTCGACATGCAAAATAAAGTTTCATAAAGGTTCAATGAATCTACAGATTGTAAAATAAGATCATGACGTTAAAAACGACATGATCTTTTTGTTTTCGACAAGCTAATCTTTTTCTGTTATGATGAATCAGAGGAAAGTAATGAAATCAATTAATTTAATTAAAGAGCTGCTCAACTATCTAGGTAAACTCAGCATCTCAAAAATAAAAGTAGAGCAGCAAAACGCAGCCTATGAAGGCACTTATTTTGAACTAAATGGTCATCAATATAGAAGTAGACTAGCAAAAATGACACCTAAGAAAAAAGGTTATTTTGTTGTTTTTTGGGAGAAAGACGATAAAAATCAGAATCAGCCTTACGAGTTTGCCGATAGTCCAGATAAACTTATCATCTCTGTAATTGACGGACATCTGCAAGGGCAGTTTATTTTTCCGAAGTCTATTCTTTTAGAAAAAGGCATACTTAGTGGTCCTAATCAGACAGGTAAAATGGCAACCAGAGTTTATCCAAGTTGGGTCAAAGACTTAAATCCTTCAGCTCAAAAAACACAAAATTGGCAAGTCCCTTATTTTATTGACTTAAGTTCTGAAGTTGACTGTCATATTTTAAAAACCTTATATTATTCTTGATTTGTCATTTGGAAGGACTGTTTTTGATAATAAAAGTTAGAAAAAATGATAAAGCCATAAAAAATCAAAACAAAAGCCGAACATTGAAGGCGACATTATAAGTAAATATCAGTAAACAATGGCAATCTAAGTGTTTTTTGATATAATATAAGGTAATAATGAAGAAATTGGAGACGCATCGTGGTAAAATCTGATATCGAAATCGCTCAAGCCTCATCTATGAAAGCCATTACGGACATTGCTGCTAAAGCTGGTATTTCAAGTGATGATATTGAGCAATACGGCAAATACAAGGCAAAAATTACTTTTGAAGCACTCGATAAGTTACAAAAAAATGATAATGGGAAATTGATTCTAGTTACAGCTATCAATCCAACTCCTGCTGGTGAAGGTAAATCAACTGTTACGATTGGTCTGGGTGATGCCCTCAATCAACTTGGTCAGAAAGCTATGATTGCCTTGCGAGAACCTTCTCTTGGACCTGTCATGGGCATCAAAGGTGGGGCAGCTGGTGGTGGCTATGCTCAAGTTTTACCGATGGAAGATATTAACCTCCATTTTACAGGTGATTTGCATGCCATTACAACAGCTAATAATGCGATTGCTGCGCTATTAGACAATCACATTCATCAAGGTAATGAGCTCAATATTGACCCACGTCGTGTCATCTGGAAACGTGTTGTTGACCTCAATGACCGTGAATTACGTCAGATTATTGCTGGACTTGGCTCGCCAATGAATGGTGTCCCACGTGAAGATGGTTTTGATATTACCGTAGCTAGTGAAATCATGGCTGTTTTCTGCTTAGCGACCTCTATCGACAATCTCAAAGCACGATTGGCTAAAATCGTTGTTGCCTATACTTATGACCGTAAACCAGTGACAGTCGGTGACCTTGAAATTCAAGGCGCGATCACAGTTTTACTTAAAGACGCTCTCAAACCCAACCTCGTGCAAACGATTGAAGGCACACCGGCCTTTGTTCACGGTGGACCATTTGCCAACATCGCTCACGGCTGTAACAGCGTGCTTGCAACAACAGCTGCTATGAAAGCAGCTGATTTCACTGTCACTGAGGCAGGTTTTGGCGCTGACCTCGGCGGAGAGAAGTTCCTCGACATTAAAACACGTGAACTCCCTAAAAATCCTGATGCCGTCGTCATTATCGCAACTGTCCGTGCTTTAAAAATGAATGGTGGCGTGGCTAAAAACGACTTGTCCGTGGAAAATACGTCTGCACTACGTGAAGGATTTGCAAATCTCAATCGACATATTGATAATATCCAAGGTTATGGTTTGCCAGTAGTTGTTGCGATTAACGAGTTTGTGACAGATACGGCAGAAGAAATCTCAGTTCTTTCTGAGCTTTTAACTGCTAAAAATGTTGATTTTTCACTCACACAAGTCTGGGCTAAAGGTGGTGCTGGCGGTCTAGATTTGGCTGAAAAAGTTGTTAAAGCAACTGAAAAAACGTCTGATTTCCATTACTTATATGATTTAGAAAGTTCAATTCCTGAGAAAATTGAAACGATTGTGACCAAAATCTATGGTGGTGCATCTGTTACTATGACCAAGAAAGCACAAACACAAATCGCTACTTTTGAACGTAATGGCTGGGATAATCTACCGATTTGTATGGCAAAAACCCAGTATAGTTTTTCAGATGACCAAAACATTTTAGGCGCACCAGAAGGGTTTGATATTACGATTCGGGAACTTGTTCCCAAGCTCGGTGCTGGCTTTATTGTCGCATTGACAGGGGATATCATGACCATGCCTGGCTTGCCGAAAAAACCTGCGGCTCTTAATATGGATGTGGACAATGCAGGTCACATCTCAGGTTTGTTCTAATTTAAATATGACAAATCAATAACACGTTTGTCAGTAACATGACAATTTGACAAGTCGGTTAAGAGATGATGAAAACGCCTTTTGGGGCGTTTTTTTATGGTACAATGCTACTTATGTTAAAAAATAGAAATAACAAAATTAAATTAATCGTAGCAACTTTTATACTTATATCAACCGGATTCAGTGTCTCTACTAAAGCAGAAGAGATAACAAAACCACATTTAAAAATCCAAGATGAGGTAATAAATCATCGCACAGGGCTTAACCTAGACTATTTTACAGGACTTGTTCATGATACAGTTAAGTCTGTTGAAAAAGAACAGGCAAGTGTTCAAAAACAAGCTCATGAGACTGAAAAAGCAGCTGTTCCACCGCCACCACCAGTAAAAACACGAGAAGAAAAATTGATTGAAACAGCGAATCGTTACCAAGGTGTCCCTTATATTTATGGTGGCACGACGCCTGACGGCTTTGACTGTTCTGGTTTTACATCGTATGTCTACCGAGAGGCACTAGGACAAGAAATCGGCCGCACGACTTGGGCTCAAATGTCTGCTGGTCAGCAAGTTTCGGTTGAAGAGGCCAAAGTCGGCGATGTTCTCGTATTTTTCGGTGGGAACCATGTAGGTATCTATCTGGGAAATGGTCAGTTTATCCATGCGCCACAACCGGGGGATGTTGTCAGTGTTTCGTCACTTTCAACGATGCCAGCAGATTTTGCCCTTCATCTTTGAGACTAACAATGAGACTTTATTTTTTAAAAAGTTAATGGAGCATCTGCCAGAGCAGGTGCTTTTGATGTTATATCAAATAAGATTTTATCAAAAAATTGTAACTTTTTATTATAATGTTTACGTTTTTTTATGATACAATAAAATCATGAAAAAAGTAAAATATGGTATTGTATCTACAGCACAAGTTGTACCTAGATTTATAGAAGGTGTTCGTTTAACAGATAACGGCGAAGTAGCTGCGATTTCGAGTCGTAGTCTGGAAACAGCGCAAGCATTTGCGACGAAATATAACATCCCGAAAGCCTATGGTAGTCACGCTGAACTTTATGCAGATTCAGAGCTGGATGTTATCTATATCGCGACTTATAATAAAGGGCATTTTCCAGAAGCCAAGCAAGCCTTGTTGGCAGGCAAAAATGTCTTGTTAGAAAAACCGTTTACGTTGACTTTAGCTGAGGCAGAAGAACTTTTTGAGCTAGCGCGTGAGAAAAATTTATTTTTAATGGAGGCACAAAAATCAGTCTTTTTACCTGTCACACAGCTCGTCAAAGAAGTTGTACAATCAAATGAAATCGGTGACATTTTATCAGTTGATAGTGTAACAGCCTATGCTAGTATTGACCACATCAGTTGGTTCAATGACCTTAAAGCTGGCGGGGGTACCGTCCATTTCATGTTGCCTTATGCGATAAGTTATTTGCAATATATTTTCGATGCTCAAATCACAGATTTTTCAGGTATTGCCGATATGGTAAATGGTGAATCAGACACACAAGCCAAAGTCTTGTTAAAACTTGATAACGGTGTCTTGGTTAACATCTTCTTGACGACTAAATTAGCCTTGGATAAAGTCATGACAATTCAGGGGACAAAAGGAAAACTCGTTATTCCGGAGTTTTGGCGTGCTAAAACAGCAACCGTTAGATTTGCGGATGGTGGTATCAAACGTCAACTTAATGCTGATTTTGAAAGTGATTTTGTCTACGAAGTTCAGCATGTCAATGAACTTATTCTTTCCGGAGAACGTCTTAGTCCTAAGATGACAGCAGACATGACCTTAACTGGTGTGAAGATTATGGATAGTCTCTATCAATCTTGGCAGTAAGACAACATAATCTCAACATCATGACTTTTAAAAATCTGTGAGCAATCACAGATTTTTTTCGTATAAGAGAGTAAGAGGTGATTATGTTAGTCGCACTGAATGAAACTGAAAATATCGTCAATTTATTAGAACTTAACCCCACATACCTTGCAGATTTAGCAAGACAGTTTTTGCGTTGTCCCGCCTGTAAAAGTCAGGTACGTTTAAAAAATGGTCGTATCAAAACCCCTCATTTTGCTCATGTGAGTTTAGCAACTTGTCAGTATTATTCAGAAAATGAAAGTCTGCAACACCTAACACTGAAAAAACGCTTATATCACTGGTTTAAGCAGACCGAACAAGTTGAAATCGAACATTTTTTACCTGACTTACAGCAAACACCTGACTTACTGGTTAATAAAACTCTTGCGATTGAAATTCAATGCAGTCATTTATCTATTCAACGTCTACGCGAGCGGACAGAAATGTATCGGGCAAATGGTTATACTGTTCTTTGGCTCATGGGGAAGGATTTATGGTTAGATGAGAATATGACGGAATTTAAGCGACAGTTACTCTATCTAACGCAAAATGCTGGTTTTTACTATTGGGAGTTGGACTTGCAGCGTGAAAAGTTGCGTTTGAAATATTTATGCCATGAAGATTTGACAGGGCGTTTGCATCATTTACAGCGTGAATTTGATTTTGATTCGGGGTGTTTACTTCAAGTTCTTCGAACACCATTTGCGTCAACATCAGAAAAGTTGATAGTCCAATTATCACAAGATATCCAAACCTTTATCACGCGACAACTTTATTATCAGAGTCCCAAATGGTTAAAAATTCAAGAAAAGTATTACCAGAATGGTCGAAATTTAATGACAGTCAAAAATTTCCCGATTAAGGTTTACCCAATAGGCTTAAATGTCTTAACTCGTCAATTCGAAGGCGTTATCAAGCCTGAATTTTGTCAAATTACAAACGATGTTAGTGTTTATTACAACCATTTTATAGCTTATCTGCAAGATGAAACGTTCTATCCGCCAGGATTTTATGCTAAAGTTGCGAAAAAAAGAGATGCATGAAGTGAGTGTTAGAGGGTTTTGAGTTCGTAAAAGGTAAAGGCCGTCATAGTTTTTTGGTAAGACGAGTAGGCATTGTTTGATGTTATACTAGGAAAATGCAATGCTTGTCATGAATAGACTGATAAAATTATTTTTTAATTTTCATCATGATAAAGCGTTATTTAATAGGTTTAGAGTGGCTATCAAACAACAAAAGGAGACCTCATTAATGAAGAACGAAAACCATTTTATGAGAAAAATGAGTAGCAAGCATTTGGTGACACTTTCATTAGGTGGTGTCATTGGCACTGGGATTTTTCTGAGTTCTGGCTATTTAATTCAGGAAGCAGGTGCGATTGGCACGATTATTGCTTATATGGTGGGTGGCGCTCTTGCGACGCTTGTCATGATGTGCCTAGGTGAACTATCAGTACAGCATCCCGATACGTCTTCACTACATATGTATGCATCAAAGTATATTCATCCTAGCGTTGGTTTTACTGTAGCTTGGCTGTATTGGTTGACTTGGACGGTTGCATTAGGCTCGCAATTTATCACCATGGGAATTACGCTGCAAAAGTGGTTCCCTCAGATGCCAATTTGGATTTGGTGCGCAATTTTTTCTGGCATAATTTTGCTCTTAAATGTTTTAGATGTCAAGATTTTCTCGGTCAGTGAGTTTTGGTTATCCTTAATTAAGGTTGTGGCGCTTGGTATATTTGTCATTCTAGGTATAACAGCTATCACAGGTGTACTGCCTGTTCATGCGAGCAGTGCCCCTCTATTTCACAATTTAACAGCTAATGGTCTCTTTCCACATGGCTTTGGTGCTGTTTTTATTGTGTTATTATCTGCAAATTTTGCCTTTAGTGGGACTGAGCTGATAGGGGTTGCTGCTGGTGAGACTAGCAATCCTGAGAAAAACATTCCTAAAGCCATTAAAAGAACTTTATTTTTATTAGTGACCCTATTCATCGGGACAATTGTTGTCATTGGTGCCTTGATTCCAGCTAACTCGAAAGCTCTGACTGAAAGTCCTTTTGTTATCATTTTACAAAACTTAGGGATTCCCTTTGCTAGTGATATCATGAACTTCATTATTTTTATCGCCATTCTTTCAGGCGCTAATTCTGGACTTTATGCTGCAAGCCGGATGCTTTGGTCGCTCGCAGAAGATGGCACCTTACCCAAAATATTTTCCCGACTGTCTAAGCACGGCCTACCAGTCAATGGTCTTATTTTAACACTTGCGGGTGGTTTACTGTCTTTATTCTCAAGTATCTATGCGGAGGATACGGTATATTTAGCACTCGTCTCCATTTCTGGTTTTGCTGTGGTAGCCGTCTGGTTGTCTATTGGTGTCAGTCAATTGCGTTTTAGACAAGTATTTATTAAGCAACATCAATTGACTGAACTCAAATATCGGACACCAGGTTATCCGCTTGTACCTTGGCTCGTCATTATCTTATGCTCAATTTCATTGATCGGTATCTATTTTGACCCCAATCAACGGATTGCCTTATATTTTGGCATCCCTTTTACAGTTTTAACAACTCTCGTTTATCAACTATTTTATCGGAAACAAAAAAGGAGCGCCTATGACATTTCAACAGTGGATTAATGAACAGGATGTCGTTATTCTTGATGGTTCCATGTCTCGTCTACTTGAAGAACAAGGACTTGAGATAAACCACCGCTTGTGGACAGCTTTGGCTCTAGTTGAGCAACCAGAGGCTATCTACCAGGTTCACAAACAGTACTTTGATGCAGGTGCTAACGTCGCGATTACCGCTAGTTATCAAGCAACGGTCAAGAGTTTTGCGGATGTCGGATATTCAGAAGAACAGGCCATTGACTTTATCAAGCACAGTGTCACCTTGGCGCAAAAGGCCAAGCAAGACAGCAAAGGCGACCAAACCAAGTGGCTTGCAGGCTCTGTCGGCCCTTATGGTGCTTATTTATCAGATGGTTCTGAATATACCGGTGCTTATCAACTCTCGTCTTCTGATATGAAGACCTTTCACGAAAGCCGCATCAAGACCTTGATTGCCTCGGGCGTGGATGTCCTAGCTATTGAGACTATCCCGAGATTGGATGAGCTGCGCGTGATTTTAGACATTGTTGCAGCCGTCAACTTTCCAGTCTGGGTAAGTGTCTCCTTAAAAGACACTGGGCATTTGGCAAATGGTGACAGCTTGTCGGACTTTCAGCAGCTTGTTGAGCAAGATCAGAACGTCATTGCCTATGGGATTAATTGTGTCAGCCCTCAGCTAGTGGCGCCAGTCATTGAAACCTTGTCTGTGGCAGCGACTAAACCGCTGGTCGCCTACCCGAATTCAGGTGCTATATTTGATGCTGTCACCAAAACGTGGTCAGAGGAAATTAGTGTCGAACAGGTCTTCTCCGCAGACGCTAGGTGCTGGCACCAAAAGGGTGTTAAGTTAATTGGTGGTTGCTGTTGTTCGACAGAACAGGACATTGCTCGATTAGCAAGAACATTTGGCCAAGCCAAATAGCATGAACGTACAGTGTCCAAATTGGGCGCTGTTTTTTGTTAGCGCACTAAAAAAGGCTGTGACGGTGAATCTCATACGATTTTATGATAAAATAGTAGGGAATACGCGTCTGATATGAGGTCGCTAGATAAACTGGATAGGAGTTACAATGGTAAAAAAACGTGAAGCAATCGATGAAAAATATAAATGGGATTTGACCACAATTTTCGAGACAGATGAGGCTTTTGAAGTGGAACTCGCTGATGTTTTAGCTGCGCTAGAGGATGCTAGAGCGTTAGCGGGTACTTTGACAGATTCTGCTGAAAATTTATTAGCAGTCACTGAAACAGAGTTAGCGCTCATGCAACGGGTAGAAAAGCTTTATGTCTATGCGTCAATGAAGAATGACCAGGATACAATGGTTAGCCTTTATCAAGAATACCAAGCTAAAGTGACGGCACTGTATGCTAAGTTCAGTGAAGTTTTTGCCTTTTATGAACCTGAGTTCATGACTTTGTCGCAGGAAACATTTGCCCAGTTTGTCATTGACCAACCTAAATTACAGACATATGGCCATTTTTTTGAGCAGCTATTTGACAGAAAAGCACATGTTTTGTCAAGTGCGGAAGAGGCATTGTTGGCAGGAGCATCAGAGATTTTTGGGGCGGGTGCTGAGACCTTTGAAATCTTGGATAACGCAGATATTGTTTTTCCAACGATTACGGATGCGCAAGGTCATGAAGTTCAGCTATCACATGGTAACTATATTTCATTCATGGAATCATCGAACCGCGACGTTAGAAAAGCAGCCTACCAAGCGCTTTATAGTATTTACGAACAGTATCAGCATACCTATGCTAAGACTTTACAAACCAATGTTAAAGTCCATAATTTTACAGCGAAGACGCGTCATTATCAGTCAGCGCGTGAGGCTGCTCTGTCTAGTAACCACATCCCAGAAGCGGTCTATGACACTTTAGTCCAAGCTGTCAATGACCACCTGCCTTTACTTCATCGCTATATTAACCTACGTGCTGATATCCTTAAAATTGATGACCTTAAAATGTATGATGTCTACGCACCCTTGTCAACGACGGATTATAAATTTACCTATGAAGAAGCAGTTGTTAAAACTCAGGAAACTCTTGCGATTTTTGGTTCAGATTATTTGGAAAAGGTTAAACGCAGCTTTAAAGAAAATTGGATTGATGTTCAAGAAAATAAAGGTAAACGTTCAGGTGCTTATTCAGGTGGTTCATACGATACCAATGCCTTTATGCTACTTAACTGGCAAGATACGCTAGATAATCTTTTTACCCTAGTGCACGAAATGGGCCATAGCATGCACAGTAGCTTTACCCGTGAAAGTCAACCCTATGTCTACGGTGATTACAGTATTTTCCTTGCTGAAATTGCGTCGACAACTAATGAAAACATCCTCACAGAAACTTTGCTCAATGACGTTGAAGATGAAGAGACGCGTTTCGCGGTGCTCAACCACTTTTTGGATGGCTTTAGAGGCACTGTATTTAGACAAACGCAGTTTGCCGAGTTCGAACATGCCATTCATGAGGCGGATGCTGCGGGAACTGTCTTAACCAGCGAGTTCTTGAATCAACTGTATGCTGAATTGAACGAAAAATATTATGGTTTAGCAGCTAGTAGCAATCCAGAAATTCAGTATGAGTGGGCAAGAATTCCGCATTTCTATTATAATTACTATGTTTTCCAATATGCGACAGGCTTTGCAGCTGCGTCTGCTTTAGCAGATAAAATCGTGAATGGTACTGAGCAAGATAAGACAGACTATTTAAATTACTTGCGTGCGGGTTCATCAGACTATCCACTAGATGTCATTGCAAAAGCAGGTGTTGATATGACGTCATCTGATTATCTTAATGCTGCCTTTGCAGTTTTTGAAAAACGGTTGACAGAATTAGAAGCATTGGTGGCGAAACATGGTTAAGAGTTACAATGAATATTCCAATCACAATATGCGCAGACCTATCGTCAAGCCTGAAATTGTTGCCTTGATGCGAGGGGAGCAAAAAGCTTTGACAGGCTTTTTAGCAGATGTTGAGGCTTTTGCGCACGCTGAAAATATTCCTGTTATTCCGCATGAAACGGTGGTTTACTTTCAATTTTTGTTACAGACACTGCAACCGAAAAAAATTCTAGAAATTGGGACAGCGATTGGCTTTTCTGCACTTTTAATGGCGCAAGCATCCCCTGATGCATCGATCACGACCATTGAGCGCAATCCTGAGATGGCGACTTTGGCGCGAGAAAACTTAGCCAAATATGATTCGGCTCAGCAAATCGAGGTAATTGAAGGCGATGCTATTGATGTATTGGCGAGCCTACCAGATGGCTATGATTTTGCTTTCATGGATTCGGCCAAGTCGAAATACATTGTTTTCTTACCTGAGATTTTGAATCGGTTGTCTGTTGGCGGCATTGTCTTGATTGATGATGTTTTTCAAGGTGGCGATGTGGCAAAACCTATCGAAGAGGTCAAGCGCAATCAGCGTGGCATCTATCGTGGTTTACATAAGCTATTTGATGCGAGCTTGACACATCCATATTTGACAGCTACTCTCGTGCCATTAGGTGATGGCCTTTTGATGATTCGAAAGAATGCTGAAAAGGTCGATTTAGTCTAATTTAAGGTTTCTATCAGAAATTGTGGTATAATGGTGGAGGTTGTTAAGGTTTGAGCCTTAACAAAAATGAAACAGTATCACCAGGATATGAAAGGTAAAATTATTTTGAATTTAAAGAAAATTGGTTTAATCGCTGCAACAGGAGTTGCTGCTGTAACACTTGCAGCTTGTGGTCAAGATGGTGCAAACTCTGACATCGTAACGATGAAAGGTGACACGATTCGTGTGTCTGACCTTTATAAAGAGGCAAAAGAATATCCGTCAACTGGCACAGCAACTTTGTTGCAAAACATGACCTTCAACAAAATTTTTGAAAAAGAATTTGGTAAGAAAGTCTCTGAAAAAGATGTGAACAAAGAGTTCGACACTCAAAAAGCATCACTTGGTTCAAACTTTGCAAGTGCTTTACAACAAGCTGGCTATACGGAAGCGTCTTATAAAGATTCTATCCGCTCACAACTTTTGTTAAAAGAAGTTGTAACAAGCAAAATCAAGTTCACAGATGCTGAATACAAGGCAGCATTTGAAACGTATCATCCAACAGTTGAGGCTTACATCTTACCAGAAACGACAGAAGATGCTGCTAAGAAATTAGTTGAAGATGCTAAAAATGATGCAGCTGCATTTGATAAAACTGCTAAAGAGAAGAATGCAGAGATGAAATTTGATTCATCTAATACGCAAATTCCAGAAGAAGTTAAAACTGCAGCGTTTAAGTTAAAAGATGGTGAAGTATCTGCTGAACCAATTGCTGTTACGAATACCCAAACAGGTACAAAATCTTTTTATGTAGTTAAAATGATTAAAAATGCTGATAAAGGTACTGACTGGAAAAAATATAAGACAGAGCTCAAAGAAATCATCACAACAAACAAGCAAAACGACGCGACATTTGTTAATGGTATCATTGCTGGTTACTTGAAAGACTATAACGTTAAAGTAAAACCAACTGAGTTTTCAAATATCTTTTCATCTTATGAGGCAGCTGTAACAAGTAGCTCATCATCTTCTAAATCAAAATAAAAATAATCAAGTGATACAGAGAGACAGCGGTGGTGAGAGTTGTCATACTTGGTAAGTGCTTATTATCCTTTTGTCCACAGGATAGAGGACAGCAGAGACTCCTGCTCTATCAAACAACTTGAGACGATACTTTATCGTGAATGAGGGTGGTACCGCGTTTAAGCGCCCCTTGCTTACGGTGGAGTATCTTCTTGATTTATTGTTAAAAACATCACATTCTTTGGGAGGTGTCGAGATGGTCCAGTATCAAATCAAACAAAATTTTTGGTCGCTTGGTGGTAAATTTAAGATTATAGATAACGCAGGTAACTTGGCTTATCTTGTTCAAGGGAGCTTTATGAAAATCCCAAAACAGTTTACCATTACAAAACCTGATGGGACATTAGTGTCTCGGATTAAAAAAGTAATGTTTCAGATTTTTCCTAAATTTGATGTGACTTTAGCAGCTGGCTCTCGTTTTCAGATAAGGAAAGAGTTTACGATTTTTAAACCCCGTTATCAAATTGAACATTTTGGTTTGGAAATTCAAGGGAATTTCTGGGATATGGACTTTGAACTTCAACATAATGGTGTGCCAGTGGCACAAATTTCACAAGAATGGTTTAAAATTAATTCAACTTACAATATCGATGTTTATGATGATAAATATGCGGATGCTGTCATCTCTTTAGTGATCGCTATTGATTATGTTAAAGCACAGCAAGCTGCAGCCTCATCGGCATCCTCTAGCAATTAAAAATAGAAAGAAAATATAACCTCACATGAAAAAAATGACATCACAAGAAGTACGCCAAATGTTCCTTGATTTCTTTAAATCAAAAGGACATACGATTGAACCGTCTGTTAGCTTAGTACCTGTCAATGATCCAACCTTGCTTTGGATTAACTCGGGTGTTGCGACACTTAAAAAATATTTCGATGGTTCAGTCATTCCTGAAAATCCGCGTATTACCAATGCGCAAAAAGCTATTCGGACTAACGATATTGAAAATGTTGGTAAGACTGCACGTCACCACACTATGTTTGAAATGTTAGGTAACTTTTCAATCGGTGATTATTTCCGTAAAGAGGCGATTGAATGGGGCTTTGAATTATTGACAAGTCCTGAGTGGTACGGTTTCCCAGTCGATAAACTTTACATGACTTATTATCCAGCAGACCAAGATTCTTATAACCGTTGGATTGAAGTTGGGGTGTCACCTGACCATTTGATTCCAATCGAAGATAACTTCTGGGAAATTGGTGCTGGCCCAAGTGGTCCGGACACTGAGATTTTCTTCGACCGTGGGGAAGACTTCGATCCTGAAAATATCGGGATTAAATTACTGGCTGAAGACATCGAAAATGACCGGTATATTGAAATCTGGAATATTGTTCTGAGTCAATTTAACGCAGATCCAAGTGTGCCACGTAGTGAATATAAAGAACTACCGCATAAAAATATTGATACGGGTATGGGACTTGAACGGATGGTTGCGGTCATTCAAGGAGCGCACACTAACTTTGAGACAGACTTGTTCATGCCGATTATCCGTCAAATTGAGCAATTGTCAGGTAAAACTTACGATCCTTACGGGGATAACATGAGCTTTAAGGTCATCGCTGACCACATTCGCTCACTTTCATTTGCTATTGGTGACGGGGCTTTGCCAGGTAACGAAGGCCGTGGTTATGTCTTGCGTCGTCTCCTACGTCGTGCCGTCATGCATGGTCGCAAACTTGGCATCACAGATACTTTCTTGTATAAACTCGTTAAAATCGTTGGTGAAATCATGCAATCTTACTATCCAGAAGTTTTGGAAAAACGTGAGTTCATCGAAAAAATTGTCAAACGTGAAGAGGAAACTTTTGCGCGGACGATTGATGCGGGTAGCAAACTCTTTGACGAAGTTATCGGTAAACTAAAAGCGGCAAACAAAACAACACTTGACGGTGCTGATATCTTCAAACTCTACGATACTTACGGTTTCCCAGTTGAACTGACAGAGGAGTTGGCAGAAGATGCTGGCTTCACCATCGACCATGCTGGCTTCGAAGCAGCCATGAAAGCCCAACAAGACCGTGCGCGTGCAGCAGTCATTAAAGGTGGCTCAATGAATAAACAGTCAGAAGTTTTGACTGCCCTAGAGGATCCATCAACTTTCTCTTATACAGAAAAAACGCTTGCGTCAAGACTGACTGCCATTGTCCAAGATGATCAGCGCGTGAAAACGGCTAAAGGAACAGCCCAAGTGATCTTTGCTGAAACACCGTTTTATGCTGAAATGGGTGGTCAGGTTGCTGACCACGGTGTGATTCAAGATGCAGCAGGTGAGGTTGTCGCGAACGTGACGGATGTGCAGAAAGCGCCGAACGGTCAGTCTTTGCATACGGTTGAGATCTTGACTGAACTCTTTGAAGGCGAAGTTTACACGCTTGCTATCGACCAAAAACGCCGCAACGGTGTGATCAAAAACCATACGGCAACTCACTTGCTTCATGCCGCCTTGCACAATATCTTGGGAGAACATGCGACACAAGCTGGCTCGCTCAATGAAGTCGACTTTTTACGTTTTGACTTTACGCATTTCGCAGCTGTGACAGCTGACGAGTTGGCTGAAATTGAACGTCAAGTCAATGAAGAAATATGGAACGCCATTGATGTCTTGACCGTTGAGACGGATGTTGCAACGGCTAAAGAAATGGGTGCTATGGCGCTCTTTGGCGAAAAATATGGTAAGGTTGTCCGTGTTGTGACGATTGGTGATTATTCAGTTGAGCTTTGTGGCGGTACGCACGTTGCCAACACAAGCGAAATCGGTTTGTTCAAGATTGTCAAAGAAGAAGGCATCGGTTCTGGTACGCGTCGTATCATGGCAGTTACTGGTCAACAAGCCTTTGAAGCTTTCAAAGCACAAGAAGCAATTTTGAAAGACGTGCAAGCCTTGGTGAAATCACCACAAGCTAGCCAAACAGTTGCTAAAGTTGAAAACTTGCAAGCTGAACTCAAGTCAGCTCAAAAAGAAGTTGAAAGCCTGTCAGCTAAAATCGCATCAGCCCAGTCTGACGAAATCTTCCAAAATGTACAAACGGCTAATGGCACAAGCTTTATTGCAGCCAAGGTCACAGCTACAGATGCAGGTGCTTTGCGTAATCTTGCAGATATTTGGAAACAAAAAAATAGCTCAGACGTTTTGGTGCTTGTTGCGCAAATCGGTGAGAAAGCAAATCTGTTAGTTGCAAGCCAAACAAGCGACATTAAAGCAGGTAATCTAGTTAAAGCACTAGCACCATTTATCGATGGCCGCGGTGGTGGTAAACCAGATATGGCCATGGCTGGTGGAACTAAACCAGCTGGTATTGCTGAATTACTTGAAAATGTAGGTGCTAATTTGTAAGTAGTATTTATTTTAAATAATGAGAAACAGTCGAAAGGCTGTTTTTTTGATGCCAATTTTTTAGTTACGCTCTAACTTGTTTTATTGGATGTAAAATCTATTTGCTGTTTTGCAAGCATTAATGTGGTACTTATTTATGAAAACGTTTTATTTATTTTTAAAAATCTATTGGCATTTAGATTAAAGCATGCTAATATGTAAATGAGGTGTATGGTGGTAATGACCAGTTGAGTGGTTGAATCGATTTAACTAGATTTAAGACCGTAAGTTTCTCGGGGGTGTTCAATAATATTAGATGATTTGAAAAGGAGGCAGATGGTATGATAGGGTGTATTTTAACTGGACATGGGGATTTTGCAAGGGGACTTGGTGGTGCACTCGAAATGATTGCAGGACAGCAAGAAAATTTTAAAACTGTTTGTTTTTTGGAAGAAAAGTCTTTGGAAGTGTTTGCTGATGATATGCGAAATGCCATATCAAAATGACGTCAA
The DNA here is from genome assembly GCF_013449735.1 of Pseudolactococcus laudensis. Lineage (GTDB taxonomy): Bacteria > Bacillota > Bacilli > Lactobacillales > Streptococcaceae > Pseudolactococcus > Pseudolactococcus laudensis. The sequence continues at coordinate 33,886 of NZ_JACBNY010000015.1, read as the reverse complement.
AAATGCACTTGTGTTATTATTTTCTCGGATTTATTAGGTGGGACGCCATTTCGGACGGCGATGTTAGAAGCACAGGACTTTGATGATGTCGAAGTTATGGCGGGTACTAATTTACCTTTGTTGTTAGAGTCAATGGTACTACGTTATTCTGCTGAAAGTTTAGCTGATTTTATTGAGCTAGCTCTGGAAGCTGGAAAAACTGGCTTAGTTCATGCGCAATTACCACAAGAAACTGAGGCACAGGCGTTTGACGAAGAAGAAGGGATTTAGTTATGTGGGAATCAATTTTTGCATCATCAATCACTTTAATTGGTTTTATTGTCGCATTTATCATCATCTATTACTTGTTCAGTTTCACAAAAATGAAAAAGCAAAAAAAATATTTTGCAGATTTACACACTGGATTGGCTGAAGGTCAAAAAGTACAATTATCTAATGGTATTTTCGGAACGGTAAGAACGGTTGGAAAGGAAATGGATTATAACATTTTACAAATTTTACTCATTTTTCTAATCACATTCATTGCAGCGATTGATCAGTTCAGTTTCTTGGAATCTTTATACCAACCGATCGTCACTGGTATGGTTGTTGGTTTAATTCTGGGTGACTTGCAAACAGGGCTGATTGTCGGTGGGACATATCAATTGATGACCATTGGTAATATGCCAGTTGGGGGAGCTCAACCACCTAATGCTGTTATCGGTGGGATTATGGCTGCAGTGCTTGCGATTACCTTGAAATTGGAGCCGACTGTTGCGGTAGCGACAGCGATTCCATTCTCGCTATTAGGTCAGTATGCCGTGACGTTACTTTTCTCTTTGATGTCACCAGTTATGTCAATTGCAGACCGTTATGCACATGAAGGTAATACAACAGGTATCGATAAAATCAATTATCTTGCTATGGCAGCAATTGGTGCGTCATTTGGTCTTGTTGTCACACTATTTTTCATCGGTGGCGCCACTTTTGGACAACAAGTAGTTGATACAATTCCTAAATGGTTGATGGGCGGTCTTGGTGCCGCTGGTGGTATGATGCGTTATGTTGGTTTTGCAATATTGTTAAAAGTAATGGTTTCAAAAGAGATGTGGGGATTCTATTTCATGGGATTCGGTTTAGCGACAATTGTCATGGCTGCCCCAAGTTTATCAGGTCCAGCACTCATTATCTTAGCATTTATCGGCTTTGCGATTGCTTTCTGGGACTATCAAATTCAAGCAAAATTCAAATTAACAACAGGTACTCATAGTGATTTTGGAGGTGAAGAAGATGGCATATAACATTCCAGATAATTATCAAAATTTAACACCCTCTGAACCATTGGATAAAAAAACATTAAATAAAATGGTTTGGCGCTCTTTATTCTTGCAAGCCTCTTTCAACTATGAAAGAATGCAAGCAGCCGGTTGGTTATATGGTATCTTACCAGGGCTGAAAAAAATTCACAAAGACAATAAAGATGACCTTGCAGCATCTATGAGCCATAACTTGGAGTTCTTTAATACACATCCGTTCTTGGTTACCTTTGTAATGGGGATTATCCTTTCATTAGAACAAAATAAAACAGATATTCCAACAATCCGTGCTGTCCGTGTTGCAGCTATGGGACCTCTAGGCGGTATCGGGGATGCTCTCTTCTGGTTTACTTTGGTACCAATTACAGCTGGTATCACATCAAATATGGCGATTGATGGTAACATAGCAGGACCCTTCATCTTCCTACTGGTATTTAATATCGCACAATTTGCCATTCGTTGGTATCTGATGCACTGGTCCTATAAGTTAGGGACAAATGCCATTTCAGTTTTGACGGAAAATGCAAAAGAATTTACACGTGCTGCTAGTATTTTGGGAATTTTCATCGTTGGGTCATTAACTTGTGTGTATGGGTCTACAAAATTAGGTCTAGAAATTCCGAATGGGACAACGAATGAAGCCACTGCCATTACGACGGTAGTCAGCAAAGAGGGTCTTGAAAGATATGGCGACAAACTCTATGTTGATGGAGATGAGGCAACTTTCCAAGAAGGTTCATCAGTTAAAGATTTAGGTACAGGTGATTATCAAATTACTTATAATAAGTATGATAAAGTTCCTGTCAATATCAATATTCAAAACATTTTGGATGGTATTTTACCACAAATCATTCCATTGGCATTGACTTTGTTGTTGTATCTCTTGATGGCTAAGAAGAATTTCACGCCACTTAAATGTATTGGCTTGCTGCTTATTCTAGGCTTGTTAGGTTCAGGTTTAGGTATCTGGCCAACAATCTGGCCACAATAAAGACTAGCAATAGATCAAACTGCTCAACAACTGTCAAGTAGTTGCCTAAGCTAACTATGTCATCTGAAGGTTAAACATTTCGAAAATTCACCCTTTATCTTTTTATCTTTGAAGTAGAATATAGTATAATCTTCTTAGTGGTAATAACCACATACAAGGAGGAAGAAATGGTTACGACAAGTAGAAAGAGACCACTATATGATCAATTGGTTGATTTGCTAAAAGGAAAAATAGAAAATGAGCTTGAACCTGATTCTATGCTCCCGTCAGAACGGGAGTTGGTCGAGCAGTACGGTGTGAGTCGAACGACTGTTCGACAAGCCCTACAAGAATTAGAGCAGATGAACTATATTTATCGTCGTCATGGTAAAGGAACATTTGTTTCTGATTTACGAAATCATGCGACAAATTTATCAGGGGCTTATAGTTTTACAGATCAGATGAAATCCTTAGGGAAAAATCCCGAAACGAAAATTTTATTATATCGTGTGGTTGAGGCCAAGAAATATTTCGCGGATAAACTCAATGTTGCTTTAGGTGACAAACTGATTAAAATCAAACGTTTAAGGCTTGCCGATGGTGTGCCGATGATGTTAGAGAGAACTTATCTACCTTTGAAACTGTTCTTATCATTGACTGAGGAACACTTGGCAGAAAAACCGCTCTATGATATTTTTTCAGAAGATTATGGTCAAGTTGTGAAAATGGCGGAAGAAGAATTTTATGCAGGTGTTGCAAGGATTAACGATAGTGAATATTTAGATATCCATGAAGGAACACCAGTTTTAAATCTCGTTAGAACAACCTATAATGCTAAAAATGAAATTATAGAATACACCTTGAGTGTCGCGAGAGGAGACCAATTCAAGTATAAAACTGTTCATCTTCGCCCTTAATCAAAAAGAGACACACAAGTTTGACACTGAAACTGTTGAACTTGACATAGTTAAATTTAGCACGCCTATCTAAAAGATGTGGCGTGTGATACATAGCTTAATTTTATGCTATGGTACCCAAGTCAAAGGCGTTAATGAGTATGACGCGCAATAAATAACCTTGTTCATAACTTGCGCATCAGTCGTACATTTTAAGGAGGAAAAAATGTTTAATTACGCAACAAAAGAGTTAGAAAAGTTAGGTGCTATCCATACAACACTCGAAATTAAGCAACAACCCAAAGTGTGGCTAGAGGCTTTTGACAATTATATGTCATACAAAAAAGAGATTGATGCATTCTTAGCTCAAGTTAAGTCAGAAACGAGAGATAGAGTAAGAGTTATCTTTACTGGTGCAGGAACGTCATGCTATGTTGGTGATACTGTCACACCTTATTTGAATCAGCATGGAGATTCTGGTTTTATTTATGAAAGTGTTGCAACGACAGATATTGTTGGTAGTCCTTTAGATTATCTACGGCCTGACGATTGGACAATTTTAGTCTCGTTTGCTAGAAGTGGGAATAGTCCTGAAAGTGTCGCAGCGGTTGAGATTGCTAATCAAGTTGTTAAAAATATTCGTCATATTTCGATTACTTGTGTCCAAGACGGTTTGCTTGCGAAAGCCGCTGAAAATGATGCCAATCATTTATTGTTATTGCAACCAGAAAAGTCACTCGATTTAGGTTTTGCCATGACGAGTAGTTTTAGTTGTATAATGCTAACAGCACTGCTTGTTTTCGATGTTGCAAGTGATAGTGACAAAAGAATTTATGTCAAGACAATGGCAAAAATAGCTGCGGATATGATTAATCGTGAGTGTGAGATTGCAGATATTATCAACCGTGATTTTAATCGAATTATCTATTTGGGAACAGGTGCTTTAGCTGGATTGACACGTGAGGCACAGTTAAAAGTATTGGAGTTGACTGCTGGACAGGTTGCGACAATCTTTGACTCCTCTTTAGGTTTTCGACATGGACCAAAGTCATTTATTAATGATAAAACGTTGGTCTTTAATTTTGTTAATAATGATGATTACGCCAGACAGTATGATATTGATATCTTAAATGAAATGAAACAAGATGGTATTGCTAACTCCGTGATTACCATTGCACAACCTAAAGTTGGTCAAGACTTTGATGGTGAAACCATTGAATTTGAAAAGGGCTTACCTCTTTTGCCAGAAGCTTATAGTGCTTTTCCTTGTATTGTAGTTGCGCAAATAGTGTCTGTGTTGACATCACTTAAAGTGGGCAATACACCAGATACACCTTCAGCAACTGGTACTGTAAACCGTGTTGTACAAGGTGTCACGATTCATGCGTTTGATAAGTAAAGTGGGAGATTAAAATGAGTCAATATTATCTACATGCCGATAAATTCTTCTTGCCAAACTCGGTTGAGATAGGGGGATATCTAGCAGTTGAAGATGGCATATTTGGTGCCTATACCAAAGAAAAACCAGTTGGAGACATTCTTGACTATTCTGGTAAGTGGATAGCTCCAGGATTAGTGGATACACATATTCATGGTTATAACGGTCATGATGTCATGGACCACGATGTGGTAGGACTTGAAGAAATTTCTAAAGGTCTGCTAAGTTGTGGTGTCACAAGCTTTCTGCCGAGTACCTTAACATCAACGGTTGAGACGTTGAACGAGGTGTGTGATACAATCGGGCAGTATCACAAAAAAGTAACAGGAGCGAAAATTCAAGGGATTTTCTTTGAGGGCCCTTTCTTTACTGAAAAACATAAAGGGGCTCAAAATCCAAGCTATTTCACAGACCCAGATTTGGCTGTCTTTAAAAAATGGCAAGAGTTATCTGGTGGTTTGATTAAAAAAATCGCAATTGCACCAGAAAGAGAAGGTGCTGCAGAATTTACGGCAGCTCTTGCAAATGAAGGAGTCGTTGTCGCTTTAGGTCATAGTGATGCGACTTACAATCAAGCCAAAGCATCAGTTGAGGCAGGTGCTACAGTTTTTATTCATACTTACAATGGTATGAGTGGTTTGAATCACCGGGAACCTGGGATGGTTGGTGCGGCAATGACGACTGTTGGCACAGTAGCAGAGTTAATTTGTGATGGTCATCATGTTCATCCGATTGCTGCTAAGGCATTGATTCAGGCGAAAACACCTGATAACGTCGCCTTAATTACAGACTGTATGCGTGCGGGTGGCATGCCAGATGGAGATTATTTCCTAGGTGAATTTCCAGTCATCGTTAAGGATGGCGCAGCGCGTTTGAAAAATGGTGGCAGTTTAGCAGGCAGCATCTTACGATTATTTGAAGGCGTTAAAAATGTCGTCGATTGGGACTTGGCAACGGTATCTGAGGCGATATAAATGGCAACAGAAGTTCCGGCGAGGAGTTGTCATATTGACCATGTCTGTGGCAGTATCCGTTTAGGTCGAGCAGCTGATTTCATTGTTTTGTCGGATAAACTTGAGTTAGAAGAGACTTATTTAGATGGTGTATCTGTCTATAAAAAGTGAAAGGAGCGTGATAAATGATTGTTACAATCACGATGAATCCAGCCGTTGACATCTCTTATCCATTGACGGAATTTAAAGTTGATACATTTAATCGCTGCGACATTGCCCGTAAAACAGCAGGTGGTAAAGGACTAAATGTCAGTCGTGTCTTACATCAACTAGATGACCCACTTGTGGCTGCAGGTCTAGTTGGCGGTGCGCTAGGTGAGTTTATCAAAGAAAATCTTGCAGCAGCAGGTATGCGTTTTGCTTTTTCAGAAATATCTGAGGCAACTAGAAATTGCGTTGCAATTTTGCATGATGGTAAGCAGACTGAAATTTTAGAAAGTGGACCAACAGTATCTGAATCTGAATTAGTAACTTTTTATCAGGCGTTAAACGACCTATTTAAAGAGGCGACTGTCATCTCTATTTCTGGCTCGCTACCAAAAGGTGCACCGACTGATTTTTATAATCAAGTTCTAGATTTAGCTAAACTAAAACAGATACCAGTTGTGTTGGATACATCAGGCGACTCGCTATTAGCAGCGGTGCAGCATGATAATAAGCCTTTTCTAAACAAACCAAATGCAGAGGAAGTTGCAGGTCTCTTAGGTATTTCAGAAATTAAGAATGTGACTGAATTGAAGACGAGTTTACAGTCTGAGCTCTTGTGTGATATACCAGTCATTGTTGTTTCTTTAAGTTCTGACGGGGCTTTAGTCAAGGCAGAAGAAAAAATTTATAAGGTCGATATTCCAAAAATTGAGGTTACAAATCCTGTTGGCTCTGGTGATGCAACCGTTGCAGGATTAGTTTCCGGCATTTACCGCGGGCAACCTCTAACGGATTATTTGAAAAAAGCGATGGTTTTGGGGATGTTAAATGCGCAAGAAGAAACGACTGGTCATGTCAATTTGGCGCATTATGATGATTTTTATCGTCAGATAAGGGTTTATGAAGTTTAGTAAAAAAGGAGAATAGGGCATGTTAGTAACGAGTAAAGAAATGATTCTGAAGGCTCAAGCGGGGAATTATGCAGTTGGTGCTTTTAATATTGAGAATATGGAAATGGCGATGGCAGCTGTAAAGGCGGCTGAGAGTTTGAAGTCGCCAATTATCTTGCAGACGACACCGGGAACGGTTGAATATGCGACTTTGGAATTGTATTTTGCCAATGAGAAAGCGATTGCGGATAAGGCAAAAGTACCAGTTGCGATTCATTTAGACCATGGCTCAAGTTTTGAGCTTGCCATGCAAGCACTGCATGCAGGTTATACTTCTATTATGATTGATGGTAGTCATCTGCCATTTGATGAAAATGTAGCAGTTAGTCGACGTGTTGTTGATGCTTGTCATCCAAATGATATTCCGGTTGAAGCAGAACTTGGCAAAGTTGGCGGTAAAGAAGATAAGCTAGATGGTGGTACGAATAATCCTTATACTGAACCTGCTGAGGCGAAAGAATTTGTGGCACAAACAGATGTAGATTTTCTGGCTATTGCAGTTGGTACGATTCATGGCATCTATAAAGGTGAACCAAAGATTGATATGGCACGTCTTAGCGAAATTCGTCAGGTTGTTTCAATTCCGCTTGTTTTACACGGTACGTCTGGTGTACCAGATGAACAAGTTAGGGAAGCAATTAAGCGGGGGATTTGTAAAGTCAATTATGCGACAGACTTACGCATTGCCTATACGAAAGGTGCTCGGGCTAACCTGACTGATGATAAGGTCATTGACCCTAAGAAATACGGTCAAGCTGGTATGAAAGAGGTTTGTGATTTGGTCGCAGCTAAAATTAAAGTTGTGGGCAGTGATAACAAGGCTTAAACCATGTGATGAAAGGAAGACAACGATGATGTTGACAATTGAAAAAAATGAAAGGATTGTTTATGACGGATTTGAAGGCGCAAAAAAACAAGCGATTATCAAAGTGGTCAAACAATCCAAAGTTATTGTCAAGTCAATGATGTCATCTAGACACCTCATCACTTAAATTCAAAACAGTCAATCAAGTAGCTGGGGAGCACTGAAACTGTGATGAAAAGAAACGTTAACTTTTGATTGCGAACACACGAAAATAATTGCCTGCAAGTCAATTATACTATAATTTTACAAGATTAATCCTAGAGGGATGAATAGAAGATGGTTATAGTTCAGTAGACTTTTAAATCATTTGTAATACTTTCAAAATAGTCATGTTTTTATGGCTGTTTTTTGTATGTTAACAAACCTTAAAAATCATCAGCAACCATTTTCCTGTAAGAAACTCAAGAGGACGTGATTCGTTTCATCGGGGCTTTCAGCGTAAGGTAAGTGGCCTGCACCTTTAGCTAGAAAGCTTTGCGCGTGTTGGGCGGTCTCAACATAATAGGTCGTTAATTGCGTTGGGAAAAGTGGCGATAGCTCGCCTGAAATAAATAAAATCGGGCGTGTGGTTTGCTTGAGCACGTCTCGGTAATCCTTAGTTAGTAGGTCAAGCAATAAAGGCTCGGTTTGCTCAAATTTAAAAACTTGATTGCCTCGCATCATCTTGCGCAATAAATCTGTATCGATTTTCTTTTTAATCAATGAGAGACTCGCCAAAGTCGTATTGGCCTCAGTAATCGTCTGCCAAGTCAAGCCATACATACCAAGGTGCCAGTCAGGTGTATTAATCGGTTTCGGGCTGCTATCTATAAAAGTTACGCTCTTGACGTCACGGTCACCAAATAAACTAATGTACTCAAAAGCAACCCCACACCCCATGGAGTGGCTGATGATATGGTAACTTTCAAGTCCAAGTAAGTCAACCATTTCTTTGATATCTTTTGCTTGGCGACTAATCCGCAGACCAGAAATCACATCGGCATTTTTGCCGTGCCCTCGTTTATCAAGATGAAGACATCTAAAACCACTCTGACTCAAAAAATCCGTTTGCGCAGACCAACTGTATTCATGCCCAGAATAACCCGCGATAAAAATAATCGGTATCCCCTCGCCAACGCTTGAAAACTCTAGGGTTACACCATCACTTGTCTTAAAATTCAATTCGATTTCCGCCTTATATTTAGTCGTATATCCATTATAAACAAAAAGGTTGATTAATTTCCAGTCAAATTAGTTGAAAAATTAATGAAAACATTGAATAATAGAACATGGAAAGCGATTTCAAATCATCATTTGGTATCATGCTGAAAAGCTCCGATAGAGCGAAGTTATTAACTCATACAAGAGAAGATGACAGATGCTCTGCAAATGTATTTGAAGTCAAAATAATTAGGGGGATTAGTTAATGCGATATTTTGTAAATAAAAACAGGACTGCACCATTTAACATTGCAATGGATGAATGGTTGCTGACTCATTTAAAACCTGAGTCGCCTGTTTTTACTTTATGGCAAAATAACAATGCAGTCATCGTTGGTAAACATCAAAATACCTATGAAGAAGTCAACGAAGCCGTTGTCAAAGAAAAAGACATTGAAGTCATCCGCCGTGTTACAGGCGGAGGTGCTGTTTACCATGATTTGGGGAATTTAAATTTCACCTTTATCATTCCGGTTGCACGGCCAGAAGATGTGGATTGGAAAGTTTTCGTCCAACCGGTTGTAGATGCCCTTCACAAATTAGGCATTCCAGTCGAGATTACCGGTCGTAACGACTTGGTCTTAGACGGTAAAAAAATCAGCGGCAATGCGCAACGTTATCAAGACGGTTACTTAATGCATCATGGCACACTCATGTTTGATGTGGATGTTGAAACCATGGTGCGTGTCTTGAACGTGAGCGATGAAAAATTCATCTCGAAAGCTGTTAAAAGTGTTAGAAGTCGTGTCGGCAGTATCAAACAATACGCGCCAGACTTAACATTAGAAGATTTTCAAGCAGCATTGACAGATGAATTGAGCCGCAATGGTCAAGACCAACCGATTCAATTAACTGAAACACAATTAAACGAAATCAAAACGCTAGAAAAAGAAAAATTCTCAACTTGGGAATGGAACTACGGTGAAAGTCCTGCTTTTAACTACCATGCACATGAAAAATTTGCAGGTGGTATCTTAGACATTAAAGCAGACATTGTCCAAGGGATCATTCAAGATATTCACTTTGGTGGTGATTTCTTGGGTGTGGAAGATATCGAGAGATTGATCCCACAACTCATCGGTGTGCCATTTGAAGAAGCAACCATTCGAGATATTTTGGTTCAAAATCAAGATAAAAAATATTTCGGTACGATTTCAAATGACGAAGTGCTGTCACTCATCAACGACTGATAGCTACAACACGCAAGTACTATATTATAGGAGGCAAAGAATGACGAGTCAAGCATTAGAAATTTTAAATTTCGAACAACAATTGCAAGTACAAGATGATAGCTTTAAAGAATTAAGCGTCTTGGATAAAGACGGAAATATCATCGACGAAGCTGGATTTGAAGCAGCTGAATTATCAGATGACAAATTGGTTGAACTCATGAAACGCATGATCAAACAATTGGTCCTCAATGAACGTAGTGTCAAGTTAGCCAAACAAGGTCGACTTGGTTTTGTGGCACCTACACGTGGTCAAGAAGCCAGTCAAACAGCGACAAGTTTCGCCTTTAACGATGCCGATTACTTGATGCCAGGTTACCGTGATATTCCCCAAATGATCCACAAAGGTTTTCCAATCTATAAAGCCTTTCTCTGGAGCCGTGGGCATCACGAAGGTAACTTGATGGAAGGGATCAACACTTGGTTCCCACAAATCATCATTGGTGCACAATTCGTTGAAGCAGCAGGTATCGGTCTTGGCATGAAAAAACGTCAACTGGATGCTTGTGCCTACACTTATACAGGTGATGGTGGTTCATCACAAGGTGACACCTATGAAGGGATGAATATTGCGGGTGCTTTTAAAGCAAATGCAGTCTTTATCATCCAAAATAATGGCTATGCCATTTCAACACCACGTAAAGTTCAAACAGCAGCAACACACTTAGCCTCTAAAGGTTGGGGTGCAGGGATTCCAAGTATCGTCGTTGACGGGATGGATGCCATTGCTTGTTACCTCGCGGCTAAAAAAGCGCGTGAATGGACAGTAGCTGGAAATGGTCCTGTTCTTATTGAAACGATGACTGACCGTCTTGAACCACATTCAATGAGTGGTGACGATCCTTTACGTTATCGGACAAAAGAATCTATCGAAGAATGGCAAAAACTTGAGCCACTCATCCGCATGCGTATCTTCCTAGAAAACAAAAATCTCTGGAACGAAGCGATTGAGTCAGAGTACAAAGAAGAAGTGAATGCAGAAATCGACGACGCTGTGAAAAAAGCTGATAATGTTCAAAAACAAAAAGTGTCAGAATTTATCGAAACTACATTTGAGCAACCAGGTTTTGTACAAGCAGAACAAATCGAAAAATTCAGAGAGGCGGGCAAATAAATGGCAGTCAAAACTTATATCGCAGCGATTACAGAAGCATTAGATTTAGCACTTGAAAAAGATGAAAATGTCCTCATTTTTGGCGAAGATGTCGGTAAAAATGGTGGTGTTTTCCGAGCAACAGATGGTTTAAACCAAAAGTATGGAGACGAACGCGTCTTTGATACACCCTTGGCTGAAAGTGCCATCGGAGGTTTGGCTATTGGTTTGACAACACAAAACTTCCGCCCAATTATGGAAATCCAATTCTTCGGTTTCATCTTTGAAGTCATGGATTCACTTTCAGGTCAAATGGCACGAAATCGTTTCCGTTTCCACGGTACTCGTGAGTTTCCAATTGTTGTCCGTGCGCCTTATGGTGGTGGAACACACACGCCAGAAATGCACGCGGATAACTTGGAAGGCTTGATGGCTCAAACGCCAGGATTGCGTGTTGTCATGCCAAGTAACCCGGCAGATGCTAAAGGTCTCTTGCTATCAGCGATTGAATCCAATGACCCAGTCGTTTACCTAGAAAACCTCAAACTTTATCGTTCAATCAAAGGCGAAGTGCCAGAGGGCTACTACACAACGCCTTTAGATAAAGCAGCAGTTGCTAAAGCAGGTGAAGACATCTCCATTATTACCTATGGTGGTTTGGTACCGGTTTGTTTGAAAGCAGCAGAAATGCTTGAAAAAGAAGGCATCAATGCGGAAGTTATCGACTTGCGGACAGTAAGCCCGTTGGATATCGAGACGATCGGCAAATCAGTTGAGAAGACTGGCCGTGTTGTTGTGGCGCAGGAAGCACAACGTCAAGCGGGAATTGGCAGTGCTGTCATGGCAGAAATTTCTGAGCGTTTCATCATGAGCTTGGAAGCGCCAATCGGTCGCGTTTCAGCACCAGATAGTGTTTATCCTTTCGGTGCAGCTGAAAATGACTGGTTGCCACAAGTTGATGACGTGATTAACTCAGTTAAAAATGTTTTATCTTACGAGTAAAGAAAAAAGGTGTTAAACCGCGTTTAGCGCCGTATGAAAATAGGCAATCACATGGGTCGGCGTTTAGGGCGGTTCTGTAATTGATCTTTTTCACTAGGCGTTGCGGTTTATAAACTAGATTAGAAAAAAGGTGTTAAACCGCGTTTAGCGCCGTATGAAAATAGGCAATCACATGGTTCGGCGTTTAGGGCGGTTCTGTGATTGATCTTTTTCACTAGGCGTTGCGGTTTATAAACTAGATTAGAAAAAAGGTGTTAAACCGCGCTTAGCGCCGTATGAAAATAGGCAATCACATGGTTCGGCGTTTAGGGCGGTTCTGTGATTGATCTTTTTCACTAGGCGTTGCGGTTTATAAACTAGATTAGAAAAAAGGTGTTAAACTGCGCTTGGCGCCGTATGAAAATAGGCAATCACATGGTTCGGCGTTTACGCCGGTTCTGTGATTGATCTTTTTCACTAGGTATTGCGGTTTATAAACTAGATTAGAGGGAGTAGTAAAATGACAGAAATTTTTCGGATGCCAGACGTTGGCGAGGGCATGCACGAAGGGGAGATTGCTAGCTGGTTAGTCAAAGTTGGCGATACGATTAAGGTAGATGATGCCATAGCAGAAATTCAAAATGATAAATTGCTACAAGAAATTTTATCACCCTACAGTGGTAAAATTACAAAATTGTTTGTTGAAGCGGGGACAGTCGTTGAAGTTGGCGCACCGTTGATCGAATTTGATGGCGATGGCTCAGGTTCTGCTGCAGGGGATGCAGCACCGGCACCAGCAGCAAGCGAACCCGTAGCAGAAGCAGCACCAGCTGTACCTGCACCAATTGCGGCAATCAACGAAGCAGTTGAGCAAGAAGCAGCAGCGCCAGTTGAAGGCAAAACAGCACCAGTCATTGCTGGTAAAGTCCGTGCCATGCTAACAGTTCGTCGTTTTGCACGTCAAAATAACATTGATTTGACTACCGTTGCGGCAACAGGTCGTCACGGTAACTTGACTTTAGATGATGTGAAGAATGCCTTGAACCGTACTGGTGCACCTGTTGCGCCAGCCGAAGCTGAAGTAGCACCTCTTGCTGAATCAGCAGCGGTTGCGGCACCTGCAGCGCCAGCCAGCGCACCAGCTGAAAAAGCAGGTCGCGTGCCAATGACGCCAATCAGAAAAGCGATTGCGCGTAACATGACAAGTCAAAAACAAAATGTGCCACACGTAACCTTGTTTGAGCAAGTTGAAGTGTCTAAATTGATGGCACACCGTGCGACATTTAAAGATGTGGCTTTGCAACAAGATGTTAAATTGACTTACATGGCCTATGTTGCCAAAGCTTTGGCATCATTGGTGAAACGTTTCCCTGATTTGAATGCGCATGTTGACATGGCAAAATCAGAAATCGTTTACCCAGAAGGCATCCATGTTGGGATTGCAGTTGATACACCAAACGGTTTATTTGTACCAGTTGTTAAAAATGCGGATCAAAAATCAATCCTTGCGATCGCTAAAGAAATCGCTGATTTGGCAGTCCGTGCGCGCGATGGTAAATTAACACCAGACGTGGCTTCGGGTTCAACGATTACGATTTCAAACATCGGTAGTGCAAGAGGTAACTGGTTTACCCCTATTATCAATGTCAATGAAGCAGCAATCCTAGGCTTGGGCACCATTGCCAAAGAGCCAATCGTCAATGAAGAAGGCGAAATCGTCGTTGGTAACATGATGAAATTATCATTGTCATTCGACCACCGTCTCATTGATGGTATGTTGGCACAAAGCGCCATGAATGACTTGAAAAAAATGCTTAATGATCCAGCATATATGCTGATGGAGGTTTAATGTAATGGTTGTAGGAAGTCAAGCAAAAAGTGTTGAAACAATCGTTATCGGAAGTGGACCTGGCGGCTATGTCGCAGCCATCCGTGCTGCTGAATTGGGTCAAAAAGTAACGATTATTGAACGTGATGCCATCGGTGGTGTCTGTCTCAATATCGGATGTATTCCATCTAAAGCGTTGATCAATGCAGGTCATGCTTATTATAGTCAAAACCACCAAATGGATAGCATCATGGGTGTGCAGTCTAAAGGCGCAACTTTGGACTGGGAAGCAACACAAAAATGGAAAAATGAGAAAGTTGTCAATACCTTAACAGGTGGTGTTGCCATGCTTTTGAAAAAACATAAAATTGATATTGTCCGCGGTGAAGCCCGGTTCAATGACAATCAAGTGGTGAATGTCATTTCTGAAGATGAAAGCCATCTTTTGGAATTTGAAAAATGTATCATTGCGACAGGTAGCCGACCAATTGAAATCCCAGGCTTTGCATTTAAAGGTCGTGTCGTAAATTCAACAGGTGCACTTAGCTTGCCTGAAGTACCCAAACATCTTGTTGTTATCGGTGGTGGTGTCATCGGTAGTGAGTTAGCAGGTGCTTATGCCAACCTTGGCTCAAAAGTCACGATTCTAGAAGGCCTACCACACATCTTAAATGGTTTTGACAAAGAAATGTATAGCTTTGTTGTTGATGACTTTAAAGAAAAAGGCGTAGAAATCATTACTAATGCTAAAGCTAAAGCAGCGGTTCAAGATGACAGCTCTGTAAAAGTCACTTACGAAGTTGACGGTAAAGAAGTTGAAATTGAAGCAGACTACTGTCTCGTTTCAGTCGGCAGAAAACCAAATACAGATGAACTTGGTTTGAATACAACTGACGTTAAATTGACAGATCGCGGACAAATCATTGTCAATGACCGTCAACAAACAAGCGTACCGCACATTTATGCTATCGGTGATATCGTTGAAGGCCCAATGCTTGCGCACAAAGCTAGCTATGAAGCTAAAGTCGCTGCAGCAAACGTTGCTGGCGAAGACATGAGAAACTGTGCGATTTCAATTCCTGCAGTTGCTTACTGTGATCCAGAATTGGCGACAATGGGTGAAACCATTGATACAGCTAAGGAGAAAAACTTAGACTTCATGGTCAGCAAATTCCCATTTGCAGCCAATGGTCGTGCCATTACGATGAATGCAACAAAGGGCTTTATTCGAATTTTGAGTGATAAAGCAACACGCGTCGTAATTGGCGCTCAAATCGCTGGTCCTGGTGCCAGTGACTTGATTAGTGAGTTCGCGCTTGCAATTGAAAATGGTCTGACAACAGAAGACATTTCAATGACTGTTCACCCTCACCCAACACTTGGTGAAGCGATTATGGACACAAGTGAGCTTGCTGATGGTGTGCCGATTCATATTTAATCTATAGAAGAAAATAGCTCTGAAACGTAAAGTTCAGACAAAATAAAACAAGGCTGGGACAAAAGTCCTCAGCCTTGTTTTATTTTCGAAAGAATACCGATTTCGCACAAAAACAACGATTTTCTTACCAATTTAGCATTGTTTCTGAGAAAGAATACCGATTTCGCACAAAAACAACGATTTTCTTACTAATTTAGCATTGTTTCTGAGAAAGAATACCGATTTCGCACAAAATCAACGGTTTTCTTACTAATTTAGCATTGTTTCTGAGAAAGAATACCGATTTCGCACAAAAACAACGGTTTTTTACCAATTTGTCATTGTTTCTGAGAAAGAATATCGATTTCGCACAAAATCAACGGTATTCTTACTAATTTGGTATTGTTTCCCCAAAATATTCGATTACTTATGTTGCTTGATAAGTTATCACAAAATAAAAAAGAAATAGGCTATGAACGATTGCAACTAACACGGAAAGTCGTTCATAACCTATTTTTTAGAGGATATCTATCTAAGCCTCCAATTTATTTTATAATACTTAATCCAAAGTCCCAAGCATCCCCTTAAACTCAGCAATCGACGCATAGCCTTTCGCTTCTAAAATTGCCAGCAATTCCTTAGTTAAACGCTCAAATACACCAAGGCCTTCTTTTTCAAGCTGCGTCCCAACTTGGAGCATAGAAGCGCCACAAAGCAAATGTTCGTAGGCATCACGCCCAGTCAAAATCCCACCAGTACCGATGATTTCGATGCTTGGGTTCAGACGTTGCTTCAAGGCACGGACATTGGCAAGGGCAGTCGGTTTGACATATTCGCCACCGATGCCGCCAAAACCACCTTTAGGTTTAATGACTACCGTGTCAGTTACTTCATCAATATACAAGCCATTTCCGATAGAATTGATACAGTTGACAAATTTGAGGTCAAATTGGTTGAGGACGGCCGCAATTTTATCAAAGTGCATGATGTCAAAATATGGCGGTAATTTCACCCCAAAAGGTTTGGTATAGAAGGCAAAGATTTCAGTCAAAAGTCTGTCCGTATCTTCAAAATCATAGGCCATTTGTGGCTTGCCAGGCACATTAGGGCAAGACAGATTTAATTCAACCAAGCCAGTATAGTCACTTTCTTGAATTTTGCGCATGTTAGCAACGTATTCATCGAAACCTTGATAAGAGGCAACGCTCATCACAAAAGGTTGGTCTGGATGACTAGCTTGACGCTTAATCGCGTAATCAAGATAGTAATCCAATCCTAAATTTGGCAATCCCATAGAATTAATACTACCTAAATCAACATTGACATAGCGTGGCTCAGGGTTACCCTCGCGCGCCTCTGCTGTCGCAGACTTGGTCACAAATGAACCAGCTGCAGAATCTGCGAGCGCATCAAGTTCTGTCATCGTCATACAATGCACGCCTGAAGCGTTCATAAACGGATTGTCATAAGTGTGACCGTAGAAAGTGGCTTGTAAAGTTGGCATGAGCGTCTCCATATATTCTTCAATTTTTGTAGATGAGTGTTAGTCTTATTTTAGCAAATTTTAAGGCTTTAGACAAAGGGTAAAAAAGACAAGTCTGCGAAGAAACTTGTCAGGTGCTGATTAAACCGCAATCTCATCAAAAATCGCTTTAACCGTCGTGATTTCATTAATCCGGTAACCATTAGTCCCAGAGAAAATCAAGCCCATATCCGTGTTATGCTCGACAGAATTCAGCAAAGCTTCACTGATACAATATGGAATCGTTTTGCGGTCACAGAGTTTGTGCTGCAAGCAGTTCAAACATTTAGCGATTGGAATAATCGGCGTTTTAGGTGCTTCTTGCTCCTTGTAGGCCGCAACTCCGTTGGTAATGGTTTCAGTGAATTTATTATCAATAGCACGACCTGGTAAACCAACAGGGGATGTTGTCAAATGAATATCATCTTCGGTTGCTTTTAAGAAACGGTCTTTAAAGTCATCTGGTGCATCACATTCCTGAGTCCCGATGAAACGCGTTGCCATTTGCACGCCAGAACACCCAAGGCTCAAGTAATGGTCAATGTCTGAACGATCCCAAACACCGCCTGCGAAAATCACAGGGATTTTCATATTGAATTTTTCTTCGTATTCTTTAACGTGCGCGATAATTTTAACGACTTCATCGTCCATGGTTAGGATGGCTTCGTCGATTTGATCCGCTTTAAAACCGAGGTGACCACCAGCTTTAGGGCCTTCAATGACGACAAAGTCAGCTGTCCGGTTATATTTTTTAGCCCAATTTCGTAAGATGAGTTTGGCAGCTTTAACAGATGATACAATTGGCGCAATCTTTGTTTTAGCATCACCAACTAAATCAGGTAAGTTCATTGGTAGACCAGCGCCAGAGATAATCACATCAGCACCGGCTTCGACTGTCGCTCTGACCACATCGTCATAACGGAAACTCGCCACCATGACGTTGAAACCGAGAATCCCACCTTTAGCAAAGCTACGCGCTTTGTCTAATTGTTTTTTGATTGTTTGCAGGTTGGTTCTAACAGAAGCACGTTGAAAATTTTCTTCTTGGAAACCAATTTGGGCAGTTGATAAAATACCAATCCCACCCTCGGCAGCAACAGTGCCTGCCAGTCTATTTAGGGAAATACCAATCCCCATACCACCTTGGATGACAGGGATTTTCGCTGTCAAGTCGCCTATTTTAAGTTCTGGTAGTTTCATTATTCTTCCTCTTATAGATATAATCATCATTATATTTTTTCATTGTTTTGATAACTAGATAATCTAAACCATATAACTTATTTTAACAAAACTTGCTTGATTGTCAAACTATTTATTCAAAAAAAATTTATCTTGACAGTCAAAACATATCCTGATATAATTTGATAATCAAACAACTTGACAATCAAAACGATATTCGTGAAAGGGACTATGGTTGGTGGTAGATTATACAAAAATAAATAAATATCTCACTCATATTTTCAACAATGTTTTGATTATTGAGGAGGCAACCTTACGGACATCTCGTTTTTCAGATGTTTCTATTAAGGAGATGCATACGATTGACAGCATTGGTGAAGCCAAAATGACGACACCAAGTGATATTGCTAAAGACTTAATGTTGACGGTAGGCACGGTTACCGTGTCGCTTAATCGACTGGAGAAGAAAGGCTACATTAAACGTTACCGCAGTGAACATGATAGGCGAGTCGTTAATGTGTCCTTGTCTAGCCGAGGTCGCCTGCTCTATCGCTTACATCGTAAGTTTCACCGTGAAATGGTCAAACGCTTTGTTGCAGACCTACCAGATGATTCCGTGAAAATTTTACAAACAGGTCTGGAAAATCTTCACACATTTTTGGAGGAAATTAAATGACTTTTGCCAAATTAACGGCAACTGCGCACTATGCACCAGAGCAAGTCGTGACAAATGATGATTTAAGTCAAATCATGGAGACATCTGATGAATGGATTGCATCCCGAACAGGGATTCGACAACGCCATATCGTTCAAGATGAAAATACATCCGATTTAGCCGCTAATGTTGCGCAACAATTACTTGAAAAAGCATCACTAGCAGCTGAAGACCTTGACTTTATCATCGTCGCAACAGTTTCACCTGATGGTAATATGCCTAGTACTGCTAGCCTTGTTCAGGCTAAAATAGGGGCAATTAAAGCCTTTGCTTTTGATTTAACAGCAGCATGTAGTGGTTTTGTCTATGCCCTATCGGTTGCTGATAAGTTGATTGCGAGTGGTGCTTATCGTAATGGTATTGTCATCGGTGCTGAAGTCTTGTCAAAAATCGTCGACTGGTCAGACCGTTCGACAAGCGTTTTGTTCGGTGATGGTGCAGGAGGTGTTTTGCTCCAAGCATCATCAGATACGCCGTTAATTTTAGCAGAGTCTTTGAAATCTGACGGTAATCGTGGCATGAGTTTGACCAGTAATCTAACACATGCTAACTCACCATTTTCAAAATCTGAGTCGGAAGATGACTTGTTTTTGAAAATGGATGGTCGTGCGATTTTTGATTTTGCCGTTCGAGATGTGCCTAAAAATATTTTAGAAAGTCTTGAAAAAGCCGAATTAAATCCAGATGATATTGATTATCTGCTTTTACATCAGGCTAATTCAAGAATCTTAGATAAAATGGCACGCAAAATCAAAACTGAGCGTTGTAAATTCCTGCAAAATATGCAGGAATACGGTAACACAAGTGCAGCTAGTATTCCAATTCTTTTATCTGAAGCGGTTGATGCTGGTACCATTAAATTAGGCAGCTCACAAAAACTTGTTTTAACTGGTTTTGGTGGTGGCTTGACATGGGGCACACTTGTTGTTAAAATTTAGGTAATCTTATTGCAAGGACGAAATGCGTTTAGGCGTCATGCGTCCCATACATCTATATATAGAAAAAACGGAGATTTAATCATGGCAGTATTTGAAAAAGTTCAAGAAATTATCGTTGAAGAACTCGGTAAAGACGCAAGCGAAATCACGCTTGAAACATCATTTGAATCACTTGATGCTGATTCACTTGACATCTTCCAAATCATCAACGAAATTGAAGATGAATACGATATCGCAATCGAAACTGAAGATGGCCTTAACACTGTTGGTGACTTGGTCAAATTCGTAGACGCTAAAATTGCTGAATAATCCATAAAAATTCTGAGAGCGTGTCACACGTTCTCAAAATTTTTATCCCTATAGTTTGATTATCAAACTATTTTAAAAAACTAAAAATAAATAAAAGATGAAAACTAAAATTACTGAACTATTGAACATTGAATATCCAATCTTCCAAGGTGGTATGGCCTGGATTGCTGATGGTGACTTAGCTGGTGCTGTTTCAAAAGCAGGTGGCTTTGGGATCATTGGTGGTGGTAATGCGCCTAAGGACGTAATCAGAGGTCATATCAAACGTATCCGCGAAATTACGGACAAACCTTTTGCCGTGAACATCATGTTACACTCACCTTTTGTGGATGACATTGTAGATCTCGTCATCGAAGAGGGTGTTAAAGTCGTAACGACTGGCGCAGGCTCTCCTAAAAAATACATGGAGCGTTTCAAAGCAGCAGGTATGGTTGTCATTCCTGTCGTAGCAAGCGTCGCACAAGCAAAATCAATGTCACGAATTGGCGTAGATGCCATTGTCGCTGAAGGCATGGAAGCAGGCGGTCATATCGGTCAATTAACGACGATGACGCTTGTCCGTCAGGTCTCTGACGCTGTTGATTTGCCTGTTATTGCAGCAGGTGGTATCGCTGACGGAAAAGGCATGGCAGCAGGCTTTATGTTGGGTGCTGAGGCAGTCCAAGTCGGCACACGTTTTATCGTAGCCAAAGAGTCAAATGCACATCAAAACTATAAAGATAAAGTTTTGAAAGCAAAAGATATTTCGACGGTCATTTCGGCTAGTCATTTTGGTCATGCCGTTCGTGCCATTAAAAATCAGTTGACAAAAGACTTTGATGCAGCAGAAATGGCCGCCTTCAAACAAGTTGATCCTGATTTGAGTGTCTTTGAAGAAATGGGCGCTGGTAAATTGCCAGCCTCAGTCATTCACGGAGACGTTGACAATGGTTCGGTCATGGCAGGTCAAATCGCCGGTCTCGTTCGTAAAGAAGAAACCGTTGAAGAGATTATCTTGGACTTGTACCACGGATTCCAAGCAGAAATTAAAGCCTCTGCGAAATGGTTGGATTAAAAATGTGATATAGACCGACTGTTGATGACATCAACAGCCAGTAAAACACAGTAATTATTGGAGTATAGCATGACAAAAACGGGTCTTTTATTTGCGGGTCAAGGTGCCCAAAAATTAGGTATGGCACGCGATTTATATGACAATTTTGACATTGTCAAAGCAACTTATGATGAAGCATCTGAAATTCTTGGCTACGATTTACGTCAGCTAATTGATCACGATGCCGACAAATTAGGTGAAACAAAGTACACACAGCCTGCGATTTTGACGACATCTGTCGCCATTTTACGTTTGCTTGATGCGCACCATATCGCTTATGATGTGGTTGCAGGCCTTTCCTTGGGTGAATATTCAGCACTTGTCGCAAGTGGCAGCTTACCATTTGCCGACGCCGTGAAACTTATCGCAAAACGCGGTCAGTACATGGCAGAGGCAGCACCGACAGGTTCGGGTAAAATGGTTGCAGTCATGAATACAGCGGCTGATGTGATTGAGACGGCTTGCCAGCAAGCCTCATTCAATAGCAAGGGGATTGTGAGCCCTGCTAACTACAACACGCCAGGACAAATCGTCATCGGTGGGGAAGTCGCAGCGGTAGATGCAGCGGTTGAACTTTTAACAGCTGCTGGTGTGAAGCGGATGATTCCTTTGAAAGTTTCAGGCCCTTTCCATACAGCTTTGCTTAAACCAGCGTCTGAAAAACTAGCAGTCGAATTAGAAACAGTGGCTTTCAAACCTTTTGAGAAACCTTTGATTTCTAACACAACCGCACAAGTGATGGCTTTTGATGACATCAAAGCTTTGTTGACACGTCAAGTCATGGAACCTGTTAAGTTCTACGACTCTGTTGAAACGATGATTAGCATGGGCGTGACAGGCTTTATTGAAATCGGATCAGGTAAAATTTTATCAGGTTTTGTGAAAAAAATTGATAAAACGGTTAGTATCACACATGTCGAAGATGTGACGACGTTTACTCAATTAAGTAAATAAAGCGAACGTTTTTGGCTATTTTCCGTCACTTCTTCGTTGACAAAAAATATCTCAAAAATGTTGTACACTTTCTTTACTTAAATGAGTATACAGACAATTTTGGAGAAATAAAAAGTGGAAATTACAAATAAAAATGTCTTTATTACAGGCTCAACACGTGGGATTGGTCTTGCTATCGCCCATCACTTTGCCGCAAATGGTGCAAATCTCGTGCTTAACGGTCGTTCTGAGATTACATCAGAACTGATTGGTGAATTTGATCAATATGACGTGCAAGTCGTAGGTGTTTCTGGTGATGTCAGTGATTTTGAAGATGCGAAACGCATGATTCAAGAAGCGACTGAGGCACTTGGTAGTGTTGATGTTTTGATTAATAATGCAGGTATCACAGCAGATAAACTTATGTTAAAAATGACAGCAGATGATTTTGAGCGCGTACTTAAAATTAATCTGACGGGTGCTTTTAACATGACACAAGCTGTCTTGAAACCGATGACAAAAGCACGTCAAGGTGCGATTATCAATATGACTTCTGTTGTTGGTTTAATTGGTAATATCGGACAAGCCAACTACGCTGCCTCAAAAGCAGGGTTAATTGGCCTGACTAAATCCGTTGCGCGAGAAGTCGCGAGCCGTAATATTCGCGTCAACGCCATTGCGCCAGGTTTTATCGAAAGTGACATGACCGCTGTCTTATCTGATAAAGTGAAAGACGCTATGAAAGCACAAATTCCGATGAAACGTTTTGGTAGCGTGGAAGAAATTGCAACGGCTGCTTTGTTTGTCGCAACACAAGAATACATCACAGGTCAAACCATTGCCATTGACGGTGGCATGGTCATGCAATAAATTTAAGAATAAAAAGGGCTTTGAAATGCGTCTATTTAATATCAGCATTCTGAGCGCTTATCTACATATAAATGAGGAGTAAGTCACATGACAAATCGTGTCGTTATTACAGGTTATGGCATTACATCGCCGATTGGTAACACCCCTGAAGAATTTTGGAAAAATCTTGAAGCTGGTAACAGCGGAATTGATACCATCAAAAAATTTGATGCGACAGCGACTGGGATTAGCGTTGCTGGTGAAGTTAAAGATTTTCCTTTTGATAAATACTTCGTGCACAAAGATAAAAAACGCATGGATACTTTTAGTCTCTATGCTGTTTATACTGCGCTTGAAGCCTTGAATATGGCTGGTATTAACCCAGAAGATACAGAGCTTAACCATGATCGTTTTGGTGCGATCATCGGTTCTGGTATCGGTGGTTTGCCGGTGATTCAGGAACAAGGTGAACGCCTTGCGACACGTGGTCCTAAACGTGTCGCACCGCTTTTCGTGCCACTTTCAATCGCTAATATGGCGACAGGTAATGTGGCTTTACGTGTTAAAGCAAATGGTGTAAGCCGTGCCGAAGTGACTGCCTGTGCGGCAGGTACAAATGCTATTGGTTCAGCCTTCCGTGAAATCAAACATGGTTATGCGGATGTGATGTTAGCGGGTGGTACTGAAGCGGCGATTTGTGAATTTGGTGTGGCTGGTTTTGCTAACTTGACTGCTTTGACAACTGAAACAGACCCTAAACGTGCCTCAATTCCTTTTGATAAAGACCGTTCTGGTTTTGTATTGGGTGAAGGTTCTGGTATTTTGGTTCTTGAAAGTTTAGAACACGCACAAGCGCGTGGTGCTAACATCTTAGCTGAAATCGTCGGTTACGGCTCAACAAATGACGCCCACCATATGACGACACCACTTCCTGACGGTTATGGTGCGGCTAAAGCCATGCAACTTGCTCTCGAAGAAGCAGGTATCCAACCTAGCGATGTTGGTTATATCAACGCGCACGGAACATCAACGCAAGCCAATGAAAAAGGTGAAGCACTTGCCATTCATACTGTCTTCGGCGATGATGAAAATGTTCTTGTTTCTTCAACTAAAGCCTTGACAGGTCACGCCCTTGGTGGCGCTGGCGGTATCGAAGCCGTTGCGACCCTACAAGCCATCCTCAACCAATACGCACCAGTTAACGCTGGTACGACTGAATTGGATGACAATACATCAGTCATCAACGTTGTATTGGGTCAAGGGAAACAACATGACATCAAATATGCCATCTCAAACTCACTCGGTTTCGGTGGTCATAATGCAGTCATTGCCCTTAAAAAATGGGAGGGTGAATAACACATATGTCTATTCAAATTAACGAAGTTAAAGATTTAATCAGCCAATTTGATGGCTCATCATTACGTGAATTTTCTTACGCAACAAATGAGTTCACCTTGGCATTTTCTAAAAATAATGGTGCTGTAACACCGTCAGCAACATCACCGGCTGCGCCACTTGTTGCAACAGAAGTTATGCCAACTCAGAGCGCTGAAGTGTCTGTACCGGTTACAGTTTCAGCACCTGAAGTATCGCCTGCAGCCATTGCCGAAGGCGATGTTGTGACGAGTCCTTTAGTTGGTGTGGCTTATCTTAAGTCGGCACCTGACAAATCAGACTTTATCGCGGTTGGTGATACAGTTAAAAAAGGTCAGACTTTGCTGATTATTGAAGCGATGAAAGTCATGAATGAGATTCCTGCGCCGCGTGATGGTGTCGTGACTGAAATTTTGGTCCAAGCTGAGGCCATGGTCGAATACGGAGAGGAACTGGTACGCATCAAATGATTGATATTAATCAGATTAAAGAGGCGTTGCCACATCGTTACCCTATCTTGTTGGTTGACCGCGTGATTGAACACTCTGAGGACGAGATTACAGCGCTTAAAAATGTGACTATCAATGAACCTTTTTTCAATGGTCATTTTCCAGAGTATCCAGTTATGCCAGGTGTCCTGATTATGGAGGCCTTGGCACAAGCTGCGGGTGTTTTGGAATTGTCTAAACCTGAAAACAAAGGCAAATTGGTCTTTTACGCAGGCATGGATGGTGTGAAATTCAAGAAACAAGTAGTCCCTGGTGATCAATTAATCTTGAACGCTAAATTCATCAAACGCCGTGGGCCAATTGCAGTTGTAGAAGCTAAAGCAACAGTTGACGGTAAGTTAGCAGCTAAAGGTACTTTGACGTTCGCGATTGGTGAGTAAAGCTTACAAACAAGTAAAAAAGAAATAAATAAGCCATTATGGCGTTAATAAAAGAGAAATGATATGTTTAAAAAAATATTAATCGCCAATCGTGGTGAAATTGCGGTACGGATTATCCGTGCGGCGCGCGAATTAGGCATTCAAACTGTTGCTGTTTATTCTGAGGCTGACCGTGAAGCTTTGCATACTTTGTTAGCAGATGAAGCGGTTTGTATTGGCCCAGCTAAAGCGACTGATTCATACCTGAACATGCACCAAATTATTTCAGCTGCTGTCACCCTGCAGGCAGAGTCTATTCATCCAGGCTTTGGTTTTTTAAGTGAAAACTCAAAATTTGCCAATCTTTGTGAAGAAGTTGGCGTTAAATTTATCGGACCTTCTGCTAAAGTGATGGATACAATGGGCGATAAAATCAATGCGCGCGCGCAAATGATTGCTGCTAATGTGCCAGTCATTCCAGGTTCTGATGGTGAAGTTTATGATGCCACGCAAGCCCTTGAAGTCGCACAAAAAATTGGCTATCCGGTGATGCTTAAGGCATCAGCTGGTGGCGGTGGTAAAGGGATTCGTAAAGTTAATTCGCAAGAAGAACTACTTCCTAATTTCTCTTCTGCTCAAGCTGAGGCTCAAGCCGCTTTTGGTAATGGTGCCATGTATATGGAACGTGTGATTTATCCTGCACGCCATATCGAGGTTCAAATTTTAGCTGATGAGCAAGGTCATGTTGTCCATTTGGGTGAGCGAGATTGCTCATTGCAACGTAACAACCAAAAAGTGCTTGAAGAAGCACCTTCAATTGCAATTGGTCATACCTTACGTGAAAAAATTGGTGCAGCAGCAGTTGCTGCGGCTAAACATGTAGGCTATGAAAATGCTGGGACGATTGAATTCTTATTAGACGAGTCGACTGGTGATTTCTATTTCATGGAAATGAACACACGGATTCAAGTGGAACATCCAGTTACTGAATTTGTAACCAATGTAGATATCGTTAAGAATCAAATCAAGATTGCAGCAGGTGAAGCACTTGATATCACGCAAGAAGATATCAAGATCACTGGTCATGCCATTGAGTGTCGGATTAACGCTGAAAATCCTAAGTTCAATTTTGCGCCAAGTCCAGGTAAGATTACGGACTTATACTTGCCCTCTGGTGGGGTCGGCTTAAGGGTTGATTCTGCCATGTATCAAGGTTATACGATTCCACCTTTCTATGATAGTATGATTGCGAAAATCATCGTTCATGGTGAAAACCGTTTCGAAGCCTTGATGAAAATGCAACGTGCGCTTTTTGAGCTTGAAGTTGAAGGTGTTAAAACCAATGCTGAGTTCCAACTTGATTTGATTTCTGATCGTCATGTCATCGCAGGTGATTACGACACAGCTTTTCTGGGTGAAACATTTTTACCTAATTACTTAAAAAAAGAGGATTGATAGAAGACTATGGCTTTATTTAAGAAAAAAAGTAAATACATTCGCATCAATCCCAACCGTTCGCGTCTTAATGAGCAAAATAGCACGCCAGAAGTACCAGATGAACTCTTCGCCAAATGTCCAAGTTGTAAGCACACGATTTACACCAAGGATTTAGGACAAGAGAAAGTCTGCCCGTTTTGCTGTTACAATTTTAGAATTTCAGCACAGGAACGTTTGAATCTTGTAGCAGATGCAGATACATTTTCTGAATTGTTTACAGGCATTGAAACGACTGATCCGCTTAATTTTCCAGGTTATCTGGATAAATTAGCTGCTGCTAAAGCTAAAACAGAACTTGATGAAGCCGTCCTAACTGGTACTGCTATGATTAAAGGTCAAAAAATAGCCCTTGCGATTATGGATTCAAACTTTATCATGGCATCTATGGGTATGGTTGTTGGCGAGAAAATTACCCGCTTGTTTGAATACGCGACAACTGAAAAATTACCCGTTGTCATTTTTGCAGCCTCTGGCGGCGCGCGCATGCAAGAAGGGATTATGAGCCTGATGCAAATGGCTAAAATATCTGCTGCCGTTAAGCGCCATTCTAATGTTGGCTTGTTATACCTGACGGTATTGACAGATCCAACGACGGGTGGTGTGACAGCATCTTTTGCCATGCTAGGTGATATTATCTTGGCTGAGCCTCAGACCCTTATCGGTTTCGCAGGACGACGTGTAATTGAGCAAACAGTGCGCGAAAATTTACCAGATGATTTCCAAAAGGCTGAATTTTTGCAAGCACATGGGTTTGTTGATAAGATTGTCAAACGCACAGAACTTGCGACGACAATCGGTCAAATTTTGAAATTGCATACACGTGGAACAGGAGGACAATCAAATGGCTGATAGTGCAAATAAAATTGTCCAGTTAGCACGGAGTCAAGACCGTTTGACGACGCTTGACTATGCGACACAGATTTTCGATGACTTTATCGAATTTCACGGTGACCGCAATTTCAGAGATGATGGGGCTATTCTTGGTGGTATTGCTAGTCTTGCTGGGCGTCCAGTGACCATTGTCGGGATTCAAAAGGGCAAGGGCTTGCAAGATAACCTTGACCGTAATTTTGGTCAACCGCATCCGGAAGGTTACCGCAAGGCTTTGCGTTTGATGAAGCAGGCTGAAAAATTCGGTCGACCAATCATCACCTTCATTAATACGGCAGGTGCCTTTCCTGGCTCTGGCGCGGAAGAACGTGGTCAGGGTGAAGCGATTGCGCGCAATTTGCTAGAGATGAGTGACCTTAGAGTGCCGATTATTGCCATTATTAATGGTGAGGGTGGTTCTGGTGGAGCGCTGGCTTTGGCAGTTGCTGACCGTGTTTGGATGTTGGAAAATGCCATGTATAGCATTTTATCGCCAGAAGGTTTTGCGACGATTCTTTGGAAAGATTCATCACGTGCGCCTGAAGCGGCTGAACTTTTGAAGATTACGTCTAAAGATTTGCTCAAAAATGGCGTAATTGACAAGATTATCTCAGAAGAAAACACAATTGACATCTTGAAAGCAGCTTTGATAACAGAACTCGACAATTTGTCTAAGCTGACAACTGACGAGCTGGTTGAAGCCCGCTATCAACGATTTAGAAAATATTAAAAAGAAGCGCTTGAAGCGTTTTTTTGTGTTATGATATAAAGCAACCACGCATAATCACTGATTTTTTAGTATAATAAAGGGATGAGAAACATGATAAAAATTATTTTAAGTTTGCTTGTATTGTTGATTTTAATCGTAGGTATTTATATCGCCTACGTTTACCTGCAATATGACCGCCTACCTGACAAGCAGACCTTGCCAATTAAAAGGGCAGAGCACTCAAAACAAATTTCACCCAATCAAGTCTATAAAATCATGACTTTTAACATTGGTTATGGTGCTTATCCTGCTGACTACACCTTCTTTATGGATGGTGGCAAGGAAGTCCGTGCGCGCTCAAAGGCAGATGTCCTAGCAAATTTAACAGAGGATCATCGTCTTTTAACGTCTGAAAACCCTGACTTTGTTAACATGCAAGAAGTTGACTAAGAGGGTGATCGATCATTTAAAGTAGACCAACCCGACTTCTTCAGGACTAAAAATCCTGGATACAATAGTAGTTTTGCTAACAACTATCATTCTGCCTATTTGTTTTATCCTGTTACTCAGCCGATTGGCAAGGCCAAGTCAGGATTGCTGACTTTATCCAAAGGTCAGATGACTCAAGCCACACGCTATCGCTTACCGATAGAGACGAATTTTAATAAGTTTTTCGACCTTGACCGCGCCTTTAGTGTGAGTGAAGTAACTGTTGACAATGGTAAGAAACTTTTTATTTACAATGTTCATTTGTCTGCTTTCATCAAAGATGAGGTGATTCAGGCTGCGCAGTTGATCAAGCTTTTTGACAATATGAAAGCACATGCTGATGCTGGAGATTATGTGATTTGTGGTGGGGATTATAACCATGTGTTATCAGGTGAGGCGCATCCTGAACTGACCTGGATGAAACCATTTCCGACGGCTAAATTATCTCATAAGCTGCGAGTCGTTGCACCAACAAATGCCCCTTCAGTCCGCAGCAATGGGACAGCTTATGGCGACCATTCTACATTGGGCGTGATTGATGGCTTTCTGGTATCGGAAAATATCAAGAGCTTGAATATCAAAACCATTCAAAATGACTTTAAATCAAGTGACCACAATCCAGTCGTCATGACTTTTGAATTAAGTACGAGTAACTAAAGACAATAGCGAAAAATTGGAGTTATTTTTTGCCAAATTAAGACTTATTGTCCCACGCCTAAGTGGTAGAACCACTAAGGCACGTGGTACATAGCTATTTATCTAAGCTGCTTTCGCGCTAAGATAATAGCCAAATGGAAAGAGACCTATGCTAAGAATCACACAAATCAAAATTTCAATCCATGACGAGATGTCAGCGGTCAAAAATCAAGTGGCTATAAAGCTGAAAATTCGCCCGACTGATATTCTGGATTTCAGAATTTACAAGGAATCCATTGATGCCAGAAAACGTGGCGAAATCAACTTTATCTATACGGTAGATGTAAAGCTTAAAGATGAAAGCAAATTTTTGACCGGCAAGTATAAAAATGTGGCACCCTCACCGGATTTGACTTACAAAAATCCCAAAATTGGGACTAAGAAAATGTCATGCCGACCAGTCGTTATCGGTTTTGGACCGGCTGGCATGTATGCTGCACTCCTCCTTGCGCAAATGGGCTACAAGCCACTCGTTCTGGAACGCGGCGAAGCCGTCGATGACCGTGTTAAATCCATAGACGCATTTTGGACCAAAGGGGAGTTGAATCCTCAGTCGAACGTGCAGTTTGGCGAGGGTGGCGCAGGGACGTTTTCGGATGGAAAGTTGACCAGTCGTGTCAAAGATTTGCGTGGGCGCAAGGTGCTGACGGAGTTCGTCAATGCTGGCGCGCCGGAGGAAATTCTCTACAAGGCGCATCCGCATGTTGGAACGGATTTGTTGCGTGATATCGTGAAAAATATCCGCAAGGAAATCATCGCGCTAGGTGGCGAGGTGCGGTTTGAGACGCAGGTTAAAAATTTCAAGATTTCGGATGGTCAGCTGCAAGGCTTGGTTCTGACAACAGGTGAAGAAATTTTGGCTGAACAGGCGATTTTGGCGATTGGGCATAGCGCGCGTGATACGTTTAGCGAGCTCTATGCGGATGGCGTGAAGATGACGGCTAAACCCTTTGCAGTTGGCGTTCGCGTGGAGCACCCGCAAGAAGTCGTCAATCGTGCTCAATATAAAGAGTTCGCTGGGCATCCCAGACTTGGCGCTGCGGAATATCGCTTGACCTACAAAGCCAGCAACGGCCGAGGTGTTTATACCTTTTGCATGTGCCCAGGTGGTCTTGTCGTCGCGTCAGCATCTGAGGCAGGCCACCTCGTGACCAATGGCATGAGTGAACACGCAAGGAATCAAAACAATGCCAACAGCGGGCTTTTAGTCCAAGTCTTCCCGGAAGATTTTGGCAGCGATCATCCTCTGGCAGGTATTGCCTTCCAACGAGCGTTAGAGCAGGAAGCCTTTGAGTTAGGCGGTAGCACCTATCAAGCACCAGCCCAATTAGTTGGAGATTTCCTCAAAAAACAACCGTCGACAGCAATGGCAAGTGTCACACCAAGCTATTCTCTAGGCGTTAAGCCAACGGATTTGTCAGCCTTATTCCCAGATTATATTACGGAGGCATTGAGAGAAGCCCTGACGGGATTGGATAAAAAATTACACGGCTTTGCCATGGCAGATGCCGTAATGACAGGCGTTGAATCACGTTCGTCATCACCCTTGCGAATTAATCGAGATGAAGACAGTTTCCAATCTGTCTCAACTAAAGGTATTTATCCGAGTGGAGAAGGGGCTGGCTTTGCAGGCGGGATTGTTTCAGCTGCCATTGACGGCTTGAAATGTGCTGAGGCTTTGATTGGGGAGTTTTCTGCTGTTGAGTAGGAGTCAATATGAAACAAACACGAGCTCAAATTCTTGAAATAAGTCCACTGACGGCTGAACATATGGATATTGAACTTTTAAAAGGCTATACAGATATGCTTGAAGGCCGTACAAAATCTGCGGAAAGTGTGTTTTCTGATATTCGTATGGATTACAATTTATGATTTATGATGTTTAGGGGAGATAAATTATTATCATATATAGGTTTGTTTTTGAATAAATTAATTATCGAAGTGTTTTTATACTTCGATTTTTTATATAAAAAATATGTTATAATAAAAATTAAGAAAAATAAATTTTAAGAAAGAAATAAACTACACTAAAAGGAAGATCAGAGCATGACAACAGAAGAACTGATTGAGTATATTTATTCAACTGAGTTGGAAAAAATTAGTTTTAATGATGATTTGGATAAAGGGAAAAGGATGTTAATACTCCTCTATCATTTTGGAATTGATCGTCAAAAAGAAATTGAGAAGCAATTTGGTGATAAAATATCTCTTAATAATATCACACCCCAACGGCAGTGAAAACTATAAATATAATTAATGAATATATTGAAAAAAATACAAATTCTGATGGGACAGCCGTATTTATTTCAAATAATACAGCTGAATCTTCTGTGGTAGGGAAAAATCTCTTGTATTTTGGTGCACCTGGAACTGGAAAATCGTATGCTGTATCGCAAAAAATTAGAGAAATATATCCTAATTTTGATAAGTTCAATGATTCAGAGTCTGCTTTTGTTTTCCGGACAACTTTGCACCCAGAATATTCTTATAGCGATTTTGTAGGTCAAATTATGCCGACTACTGATGAAGGGCAAAATGCTAAATTTATTGAAAATCTTGGTATTTTTACACAAGCGCTGAAAATGGCAATAGCTAGTCCTAATCAGCACATCTTTCTAATTCTAGAAGAAATGAGTCGTGCCAATGTTGCTGCTGTATTTGGTGATTTATTTCAGTTATTAGACCGTAATAAAAATGGTGATTCAGAGTATCACGTTAATAATGCATTTATTGCTAAATCTATCTATTCAGAGCCTAATGCTGAGAGTAAGAAAATTTATATCCCAAATAATCTTACGATTATAGGTACAGTGAATACCAGTGATCAAAATGTTTTTGCGATGGATACTGCTTTTAAAAGACGCTTTGAAATGATTTATACCTCTATTGATGAGCCAGGTAATTTTGAGGATTGGTACTTTAAATATGCTGGACAAGATATCTCATGGAACACATTTCGAGTTAACCTCAATCAGTTTATAACAAAAGAAATGAAGTTATCTGAGGATAAACAACTAGGAGCATTTTTTATCTCCAAAAGTGTAGATCCAGAAGTTCAAATTCAAAATAAATTGTTAAACTATCTATGGGAAGATGTTGAAAAATCAAGTATTTTTAATAGTGAAAAATCATTGTTTGCAGATGAATATAAAGATGGTAATTTTAGTTAAATTTATTTTGCTTTCCAAAAAAGTAAAGCGATTTTTAATCCTGAAATTATTGCAGTAAATCAGGAAGAATAACATGAAGATAACTGATGATTATTTTATCTTTAATCACAAAGAAGAAATTAATGAAAAAGATGCTCAAAAGCTAGATATTAGAAAATATTGTAAGTGTCAAAACGAAAAATGGTAGAAGTATCATTAGTTTTCCAGACCATTTTTATGCTGAAGAGACTGATATCGTAATTTTGAAACAACTTTTTTTAAAAATCAATCTCAATGTTCCAGGTGTTTTTGAAAATAATCAGAAAACGAATAATTTCCCAATAAGTGCCTATCTTGAAGTTTATACTTATTATCATCAATTTGGTCTCCATACTTATAGTGAACGACAATATTTTTCTGGTTATTCAAATAAGATAAACTGGAGTAAAACGCTTCAAAAATCGCCTGTTTACTTCTCAAATAATCAAGTGGTGACATTTCCTTTTATTTGTGAAAAGCAGGTTAATTATGAATCTTTTATTGCGCAATGCATGATTTATGTAATAAATGATGGTTTTAAACGTTTAGGACAAGATTTTAAATTTGGTACTTTTATTAATCAACAGATTAATGTTGATATTTTTGAAAGTAATCCTCGGTATATTGTCAAAAATCTGAAAGTTTTGCTTTCAACAACATTTAAAGATATTGAACGTAAACTGATAATTAATCTAATCTCTTACTTTAACTGGCAATCCTATTTGGATTCAAGTAAAACAGTATTCTTGATTCGGAATTTTAATCATATTTTGGAAAAAATAATGGATACTTTTTTGTTAAACTCATATAATGAATTAGCCAAAATTGGTAATAGTAAAAATCCAGATATTTTTCCGATCAGTCCAGTCAGATTTGATAAACAAGTTAAACATAAGATAGAAAATGGTGTTCAAACTGAAGTTATTTATGATTTCTTGTCAAAAAATAGCGATAACATCTATGTGTTTGATGCCAAATATTATCATCGTATTTCTGATTTTAATTACAAACAAATTGCTTATCACTTTTTGGTTCAGGCTTTATCAAAACAAAGAATTGGAAAATCTGATGATAAGTCTCCAAAAGTGGTTAACGCTTTACTTTCACCTAGTGAAAAATCAGAGATTACTGCTAAAGTGCATATTGATATGACTAAGAACGAAAAATTTAGTCAGGATATTTTTTCTGATTTTTATATTGTTGAGTTTCTGACGTTAAGTCAATTTTTTAGAGTAACAAACGTAGAATTTTAATCTATTTATTTTAAGCACTTACCTTTTCAAATTGATTAGGTGTAAGATACCCTAAACTTTGATGGATTCGTTTTGAATTATAA
>NZ_JACBNY010000014.1 GCF_013449735.1 Pseudolactococcus laudensis | reverse complement strand
AATAAGAATAAACAGTCAAGTGGCGTCTGTAACATAAAGAAAAACACAGTAGACTATGCTTAGTTTTCTGTGTTTTTTTCTAATTTCATTTAGAGGTGAATTAATTGGTAGTTATTAGAGGTGCCCTTAACATGAGTTGTAATAAAACTCAAGCTCTTTTTTGTCAAAAATTATGTTAAAATAAAAGTATGAATGCTATTTTAGAAACGACCTTTTCGGTTATCAGAACACATTTTAGTACAATTGTGTTCTTTACTAATATCCTCCTCTCATTAATTATTATTTTTCGTGAAAGAAAAAGTACGTCATCTACTTGGTCTTGGCTTTTTGTTGTCAACTTGTTACCGATTTTTGGCTTTATTTTGTATATCTTAATCGGCCGAGGCATTTCAAGTTTCCGGATTTTTAAGTTGGAAAAGCAATCGAGACATGGCTTTGAAGAGGAAATTAAACAGGCGAAAGCAGCCTATTCGAAAGATCGTTTTTTAACTAAAATAACAGATAATTATGTCATAGGTCAATTGTTACATATGCTGTTTATTTCAGAAGAATCGATTGTCTCTATGAATACAGATGTGCAGCTTTTTACTGATGGCCGTGAAAAATTCGATGCCTTGATTGCTGACATTGAAAAAGCTCAGCACCATGTCCATGTCGAATACTATATTTTTCGTATGGATAATTTAGGCAAGGAATTAACACAAGCACTCATCGCAGCGAGAAACCGTGGTGTAGAAGTTCGGGTTCTGATTGATGCATGGGGCTCAAACGGCACGAAAATGCGCCATTTTAAAGAGTTGACAGCAGTAGGTGGGGAAGTTGTTTATTTCTTTCCGCTCATTCTGCCAATGATTAACCCACGGACCAACTATCGGTTGCACCGTAAAATTGTCGTTATTGATGGTCAAATTGGTTATACTGGTGGCTTTAATGTCGGAGATGAGTATGTCAGCATCACCAAAAAATTTGGCTACTGGCGTGATAACCATTTGCGCGTGAGAGGTGATATTGTTTATTCTTTACAGAATCGCTTTATCATGGACTGGAATAGCCAACACCAACATGAAATTAATGATTCTTCAGCCTATTTTCCAAAAACGGATGCATCAGGTCACATCACATCACAATTTGTATCAAGTGGTCCAGACACCAAACGTGAGCAAATTAAAATGGCATATCTGAAGATGATTAATGGGGCAGAAGATGAAATTATAATCCAAACACCTTACTATATTCCTGATGATTCCATTCATGAAGCACTGAAACTCGCCCTTTTAAGCGGCGTCAGAGTTAGATTGATGATTCCGAACAAACCCGATCATCCTTTTGTTTATTGGGCGACTTACTATTATAGTGCAAGTCTAGTGCGTTATGGTGCTGAAGTTTACACCTATGAAAATGGTTTTGTGCATGCTAAGACGATTATTATTGATGGCAACTTTGCGTCTGTAGGCTCTGCTAACTTTGATTATCGTAGTTTTAGTTTAGATTTCGAAGGCAATATGATTATCTATGATCGTGAGTTCTCACAACGTCTACGTCATGACTTTTTTGAAGACTTGAAAGTTAGCCAACAGCTGACAATAGAGCGTTACGAAGAACGGTCACTATTCATTAGATTTAAAGAAGGCATTGCTAGACTTATCGGTCCGATGTTATAAAATCCGAACATTTCAACAGAATATTTTCTAAATGACACAAACACTTTGAAAGTCTCTTTCAAAGTGTTTTATAATTAATAATGGAAGTTGTGACGAGCAGAGAAAAATGTTTGGAAAAAACAAATGACATTGAGTCAAAGTGATTCCCCAATATCTTCTGTCACAATAGCGAAGTTGAACAGTCAATCTGTTAAGCTCGGTCGGTATCTGCAAATAAGCTAACTCAGAAGAAAAAAATCAGCTGAGTAGACTAATATTTGGAGAGTATAATATGAATAATTTACCTGTTTTTGACTATGAGGACATCCAACTTGTGCCTAACAAGTGTATCATCAATAGCCGTAGTGAGGCTGACACATCAGTCAAACTAGGTGAGCATACTTTTAAAATGCCAGTCGTTCCTGCTAATATGCAGACGATTATTGATGAAGATGTCGCTGAATATCTTGCAAAAAATGGTTATTTTTATGTCATGCATCGTTTTGATGAAGCTGCCCGTATTCCTTTTGTGAAAAAAATGCAAGCACAAGACTTGATTGCCTCAATTTCAGTCGGTGTTAAGGATTATGAGTATGCTTTTATCGATGCCTTAAAAGCTGAAAATGCTGTGCCAGAATTCATCACAATTGATATTGCACATGGTCATTCTGATAGCGTCATTCGTATGATTCAGTATATCAAAGAAGTGATTCCAGAAACCTTTGTCATTGCAGGCAATGTTGGTACGCCTGAAGCAGTTCGTGAGCTTGAAAATGCTGGAGCAGATGCAACAAAAGTTGGGATTGGACCAGGGAAAGTCTGCATTACCAAAGTTAAAACTGGTTTTGGTACAGGCGGTTGGCAACTAGCAGCTCTACGTTGGTGTGCTAAGGCTGCACGTAAACCGATTATTGCTGACGGTGGCATTCGAACACACGGGGACATCGCCAAATCAATTCGTTTTGGTGCGAGTTTTGTCATGATTGGCTCGCTTTTTGCCGGACACGAAGAAAGTCCAGGTCAAACCATTACTAAAGACGGCGAACTTTTCAAAGAATATTTTGGTTCTGCCTCTGAGTACCAAAAAGGTGAAAAGAAGAACGTTGAAGGTAAGAAAATTCTTGTACCTCATAAAGGAGCCCTTCAAGATACCCTGACTGAAATGCAACAAGACCTACAAAGCTCAATTTCTTACGCAGGTGGTCGCGACCTCGAAAGTCTGACCAAAGTAGATTACGTTATCGTTAAAAATTCAATTTGGAATGGCGATAGTATTTAAAACAACTTTAAAAGATGAAGCTAGACGTTCAAGTCTAGTTTTTTTATGTTGTGCGTGGCGTAGTAAGTTAACAGATTATTGACCTATGCAGCTCATTGTCATAAGATGTTGGGAATGGCTTGGTAGTATAATAAAAATAAAAATAACTTATGTTATAAAAAGTATGAGATTCTCCGAAAAAGTTCGAAGAAGGAAGATAGTAGAACCTTGATTTGCTAATTCAAGAGAGATTGTAAAACTTGATATCAAGAGTTGAGCAATTCTGAAAATAGAATTGTGTTTTTATATCTTTTGATTTTATTTTCTATCATTTTAGTCAAAAAACTATTTTCTGCAATTTTTATGTTGAAAAAAAGCAAGCATCATGTTAAAATTATACGATGTATTTTTAACTGATTATCAGTTTATTTCATTTTTATTAGCAATTAAATAACTGAGTTTCGGCTTTTTGTGACTAGGAGAATAGCTATTTTTTCGCTTTAGGGTAAATCTTTATTTTCAATGGTATCAAAAAAGGCGGCTCACTATCTTACTTACAAGGGGAGTAGCAAAACAAAATGGACAACTCGAACTCACAAAGAAAAGTTTTAATTTCTGCTGCGGCAGGGATTGGCTTAGAAAACATGGATATCATGTTTTTGTCATTTTCAATGGCATCAATTATTGCGACTTTCGGTATCTCCGGTACGCAAGCAGGATGGATTGGCACGATTACCAATTTTGGTATGCTTTTAGGTGGCATTATTTTTGGTATGTTGGCCGATAAAATTGGTCGTGTTAAAGTTTTTTCTTACACCGTTATTATTTTTTCAGTAGCATCTGCTTTAATGTTTTTCGCCTCAAATATCTATCTTGTTTACCTCTTTAGATTTATTGCAGGAGTTGGTGCGGGTGGTGAATATGGTGCTTGTATGTCCTTGGTATCAGAATCAACACCTAAAGAGAAATTGGGTAAGGCAACATCAATTGTTGCGATTGGTGGGCAAATCGGTGCGATTTTAGCAGCTGTTTTAGCGTCATTAATCATTCCAGCTTTTGGTTGGAAAATGCTTTATGTGATTGGGTTATTTCCAGTCTTGATGGTTTTATGGATTCGAAAAGATATCAAAGAACCTGAAAGTTTTCAAGCAACAGATCGTGCTGATCGTGGTCATCTTGGTTTGTTATTTAAGGATGGTAAAACGTCATGGCAAACGATTGGTCTCAGTTTGATGGTCATGGTTCAAATTGCTGGCTATTTTGGTCTCATGAACTGGCTACCAAAGATTATGCAAGATCAACTTAACCTTAATGTAACGGGATCTTCTTTATGGATGGTTAGTACCATTCTGGGGATGTCTGTTGGGATGATGACCTTTGGAACAATCATGGACAAACTTGGTTCTAGATTTTCTTACACTATTTTTCTTATCTGTTCTGCAGCATCGGTCTATCTTTTAATACTTGCCAATAGTAAAATGACTTTGATTGCAGCAGCAGTTGTTGTCGGATATTTTATCAATGGGATGTATGCTGGGTATGGTGCTATTATCTCTAGCTTGTATCCAACAGAAATTCGTGCGACGGCTAATAACTTTATTATGAATATTGGTCGAGCTGTTGGTGGCTTTTCATCAGTAATTATCGGTTTCTTGCTAGATAAATATTCTTTGATGATTGTTGTTGTTTTCTTGTCTTTTATCTACATTTTTAGTTTGGTAATTATGTTGACAATTCCAGGCATTTCAAAATTGAAAAATTCGAATTAATATCTGTCAAGAAAAAAACTTGACACCACAAAAAAATCTGATATAATAATAAATGTAAACAAAAAAGAAAAGAGAAATATCATGTCTGTAAAAATTCGTTTGACTCGCATGGGTTCAAAGAAAAAACCTTACTACCGTATTAACGTTGCTGATTCACGTGCACCACGTGATGGTCGTTTCATCGAAACAGTTGGGACATATAACCCACTGATCGCTGATGAAAATCAAGTAACTTTAAAAGAAGAACGCATTCTTGAGTGGCTTGGAAATGGCGCACAACCTTCTGACACTGTTAAAAACATCTTGTCAAAAGCTGGCGTTATGAAAAAATTCCACGAAGCAAAATACGCTTCAAAATAAGCAAGTATTATATTTGTGAGAAGCGACTATTTTTGGTCGCTTTTTTGATAAGTTTAACTTTTAGTAGCTTAGCTACTTTTGAGTGTCAACTTTGACTAAACGAAAGAGACTATTATGGATTTAGATGTACAAGAGTTGGTATTGACGATTGTTAAGCCATTGACTACTGAACCTGACCTTGTTCGTATTGACGTCGTAGACGGCGAAGAGTTTATCGAATTCCACCTCCATGTCGCAGAACAAGATATGGGACGAATTATCGGTAAGCAAGGTAGGATTATTCAAGCTATCAGAACGATTGTTTATTCTGTACCTGTTGAGGGTAAAAAAATTCGTCTACTCGTCGAAAAATAATTAAGCGCTGATTTCAGCGCTCAGACTGAAGACAAACTCCAATAATATTTGAAGTTTGTCTTTTTTCTTTGTAAAATAAAGGTATCAAGTCAGTGATTAGGGAGGTTTTAGGCATGTTTCATAAACAAACAATGATTGGCCGTGGTCAAATGGGCTTCTATTCTCTTGAAGATCTGGTGCCCCAAGACCATCTTTTACGGCATATTGATCAATATGTTGATTTTGACTTTATTTATGATTTAGTTGTGGATAAATACAGCCTTTAACATGGCAGACCAAGCCTTGATCCTGTTATGTTGATTAAAATTCCGATTATCCAATACCTCTTTGGTATCCAAAGTATGCGCCAAACAATTAAAGAAATTGAAGTCAATATGGCTTATCGTTGGTTTCTTGGGCTTGATTTTCAAGATGACGTGCCACATTTCACAACTTTTGGTAAAAATTATAGCCGACGTTTCAAAGACACTGACTTATTTGAACAGATTTTCTATCACATTTTGGATCAAGCTTTTGCGGCTAAATTAGTTGAACCGAAACTAATTTATCTTGACGGGACACATATCAAAGCACATGCCAACCGCAATAAATTTGTTAATCAAGAAGTTGCGGTTGAAGCTTTGATCTATCAAGAAAGTTTAGAGAAAGAAATTGATGAGGTGCGGGCGAAAGTTGAAAAAAAGCCCTTCAAAAAGTCAGAAGAAAAAATCGTCAAAAATAATAAAGTGTCAACGACAGATTCTGATAGTGGCTGGTTTCATAAAGGGGAACACAAAGAAGTTTTTGCTTATTCGGCCCAAGTTGCTTGTGATCCTAACGGTTGGGTACTAGGTTATACAGCAGATCGTGGTAACCTCCATGACAGTCGGACATTCTTTGATTTGTACGCTAAACTGATTCAAAAATTTCCAGAAATTGATACAGTTGTCACAGATGCAGGCTATAAAACACCTGCCATCGCTAAAAAATTGATAGATGATGGTCGAACGGGATTGTTCCCTTACACACGACCACGTGGGAAAAAGGGACTTTTCCGCAAACAAGATTATAGTTACGACTATTTAAGCAATACATATATCTGTCCAAATGGTAAGCAATTGATTTATAAAACGACCAGACGTGATGGTTATCAGGAATATCGTACGACTAAAACAAACTGCATCACTTGTCCGCTTTTGACACAATGTACGCTTTCACAAACCAAGCAAAAGACTGTATTCAGACATATTTGGCAGCTTTATCTGGATAAGATTGAGCAGAATCGATTAACAACTTGGGGTAAAGTAACATATAATCGACGAAAAGAAACGATTGAACGATTATTTGGGACTGCCAAAGAGCACCACA
Source organism: Pseudolactococcus laudensis (assembly GCF_013449735.1). Classification (GTDB taxonomy): domain Bacteria; phylum Bacillota; class Bacilli; order Lactobacillales; family Streptococcaceae; genus Pseudolactococcus; species Pseudolactococcus laudensis. Next base: position 50,036 of record NZ_JACBNY010000014.1, on the reverse strand, counting down.
ATCTCAGATATACACATGAAAATGGGCGAGATAAGATGCATATGAAACTTGGTCTTACTTTTGCGTGCCTGAACATGAAGAAAATGGCGAAAATCATGGCTAATCGAGATAGAGGGAGGGCGTTTATTTCCCATTTTCAGATGATATTTAAGGTTATGAACTATCAAAAAGCACAATTCGCTTAGGAATTGTGCTTTTGTCTTCAATCTGAGCGCTGATTTCAGCGCTTTTTTTAATGAACTGAGGTTGTTTTTAGACGCTCGAGTCTTGGACTGATAGGTGGTCTGTGGTATAATATAAGAATGGATTATTACAAAGTAGGAACGATTGTTAACACACAAGGTTTACAAGGTGAAGTGCGCATTATTTCGGTAACGGATTTCTCTGAAGAACGTTATCAAAAGAATGCCGAATTGGCCTTGTTTGACAAGGATGACAAGTTCGTCAGAACCTTAAAAGTCAAAACACACCGTAAACAAAAGAATTTTGATATTGTCAAATTTGACGGTCTTTATAGTATCAACGATGTTGAAAAATTTCGTGATTTTTCACTCAAAGTTGCAGCTGAAAATCGTGCAGCGTTAGAGAGCGACGATGAGTTTTACTATGATGATATTATTGGTTTAGATGTCTTTGAAAATGAGACGAAAATCGGAACCGTGGTTGAAATTCTACAGCCAGGAGCAAATGACGTTTGGGTCATCAAGCGTCAAGGTAAAAAAGATTTACTTTTACCGTTTATTGACGACGTGATTTTATCTGTCGATATTGCTGGAAACCAAGTCACTGTTGAGATACCAGAAGGATTGGATGACTAGGATGCGGATTGATATTTTAACGCTCTTTCCAGAGATGTTTTCTAGTCTGGAGCATTCGATTGTCGGTCGTGCACGAAAATCAGAAAAAATCGAAGTTAACTTCCATAATTTTAGAGATTTCGCAACTAACACGCAAAAACATGTTGATGATATGCCTTATGGTGGTGGTCAAGGCATGCTCCTCATGCCACAACCGATTTTTGACACTATGGCGTCATTTCCACACGACAATGCTCGTGTTCTCATGATGGATCCTGCCGGTCGCAAATTTGACCAAGCTTTTGCGGAAGAATTGGCGACAGAAGAGCAAATCGTTTTTCTTTGTGGTCACTATGAAGGCTTTGACGAGCGGATAAAAACCTTGGTAACCGACGAAGTTTCCCTAGGTGATTATGTCTTGACAGGGGGCGAAGTTGCTGCAGCTGTCATGATTGATGCCACCGTTCGCTTAATTCCAGACGTCCTTGGCAAAAAATCCAGCCACGAAGACGACAGCTTTTCATCAGGTCTCCTCGAATATCCGCAGTACACTCGTCCTGAGGATTTTCGAGGCCTCAAAGTACCAGAAGTGCTTATGAGTGGTCATCACGAAAACATCCGAAAATGGCGCCTGCGCGAAAGCCTAGCGAAAACCTTACGTCTACGGCCGGATTTGCTTGATAAATACGATCTAAACGCTGAAGAGACAGAGATTCTAAAAGGGTTAGAAGACGAGTCTGTGGTACAATAGATGGAGATTAAAAATTATATTTGGGATTTTGATGGAACCTTGTTTGATACCTATCCTGTCATGTTAGATGCCCTACAGCAAACTATTGCCAAACATGGCATTCAGTATGATGGGTATTTGGCTTACTTTATCAAAAAGTATTCAATCCGCAAATTTGCTTTAGACTATGCGACACCAGAATTTATCAACGATTATCATGCTCTCGAAACCAAACTCCAGACAGATGTTAAATTTTATCCGCAAATACCGACTATTTTAGCTGATATTGTCAATAAAGGTGGGCAAAATTTTGTTGTCAGTCATCGAGATGATAAAACTTATGCTTATTTAGGCGAGTTGGCACCCTTGTTTACGGAAATTATTACAGGTGATAATCACTTTGCAAGAAAACCTGACCCAGAGGCCTTGACATATTTGTTAGATAAGTATGAGCTAGAACCGAGCCAAACAGGCATGGTTGGCGATCGACCTTTGGATATATTGGCGGGTCAAAATGCCGGTGTCAAAACAATTCTATTTGATGAGGCAGGTATTTTTCTGGATAATGTAATCAAAGCAGATGTATTAATCCAAACATGGCAGACCATGATTGACCAATGACCCGGTTGTTTAAAGTGCAGGCAGAGATCAAGTTTCAAGATTTCATGAAATGGAATCGTAGAAAGACTTTGAGCGGACAGTAGTTCGCGAATGACTCTGCTTGGCTGGAGCAATAGCGTAGGTCAAGTTTCAAGATTTCATGAAATGAAATCGTAGAAAGTAAGGAATTTAAAAATGAATATTGAACGCGAAAAAGAATTTGTCCACCAGTTTCACTATGATGCAAGAAACTTAGAGTGGGAAAAAGAGAATGGTACGCCTGAAACGAACTTAAATGTTCAGTTTCAATTAGTGGAGAATGTTGAGGGGATTAGCGAATCTGATACAGCGATTAGTGGTGCGTTGACATTTATTATCGTCCTTGAGAACTTAGTAATTTCAGGTCATATCAGTCAACTCAGTTATATTCGTGATTTAGTGATCGAAAATAGAGAGCAATTAGATCAAGAAAAGATGCAAGAATTAGCATCTCCTTTATTTGATTTGCTCAAACGCTTAACTTATGAGGTAACAGAAATTGCCTTGGACGAACCAGGCATTAGTTTGGAATTTTGAGGTCATATGAAAACCGCAATTATTACAGATAGCTCAGCTTATCTAAGTGATGAGATTAAGGAAAAAGCCAACGTTTTCGTGTTGGATGTCCCTGTTTTTATCGCTGGTGAGACTTACATTGAAGGCAAGAATTTGACTGTCCAAGCCTTTTATGACAAGATGGCAGCAACAGAAACACTACCTAAAACAAGTCAGCCTAACATCAGTGATTTGGTTTTACAACTTGAAAAATTACAGGCTGACGGCTATACACACGTCATTGGTCTCTTTTTATCGTCAGGTATTTCAGGATTTTGGCAAAATATTCAATATCTAAAAGATGAGTTTCCAGATTTGACATTATTTTTCCCGGATACTTTAATCACGTCAGCACCATTAGGCTATATGGTCGAAATGTCTTATAACATGATTAAAACCAACGCACCATTTGATTTTATCACTAATGAATTAACTGAAATTATTTATCAAACAACAGCATTTATTATTGTAGATGATTTAGATCATTTGGTTAAGGGTGGTCGATTGTCAAATGGCGCTGCCATGATTGGCAATCTCTTGAATATCAAACCAATTTTACGTTTTGACGAAGAAGGTAAAATCGTTGTCTATGAGAAAATTAGGACAAGTAAGAAAGCCTTTAAACGCCTCTATAAAATCTTGGCTGAAAATACCAAAGATAGAGACTATAAAGTTTACGTGATTCATTCAAATATACCTGAAAAAGCACACGAAGTTGCAGAGGAATTGACTAGTAAAGGGTTTGATGTTTCTATTGCGACATTCGGCGCTGTTATTGGGACGCACTTAGGGGAAGGAGCACTCGGATTTGGTATTAGTCCGAAATTAAAATAAATGATTAAAGTAATTATTTCTGGTTTTAAAGGTCGCATGGGGTCAACCGCAGTTGAGATGGTCAACAATGATCCTAAACTTGAATTAGCAGCTCTACTTGATCCATTTGCTACTGAAAAAGAAGTGGCAGGTGTCCCTGTTTTTAACGATAAGGCAGATGTATTGAGTGTTGCTACGGATGTGTGGGTGGATTTTACTATCCCTGACGTGGCTTACGATAATACAAAATTTGCGCTAGAAAACAAGATTTGCCCAGTTGTTGGCACAACAGGATTTACAGAAGCACAAATTACAGAATTAATTGCACTATCAAAATCAAAAAAAGTCGGTGGTTTAATCGCCCCTAACTTTGCGATTGGCGCAATTTTAGTCATGGAATTTGCTAAAAAAGCAGCGCAATATTTCCCAGATGTTGAAATTATCGAGTTACACCATGATAATAAAAAAGATGCGCCGTCAGGCACAGCTATTAAAACAGCAGAACTGATCAAAGAGACCCGAACTTATAAGAAACAAGGGGCAGCTGATGAAGTTGAGAGTATACCAGGTGCACGTGGTGCAGAATTTGATGGCATGCGCATTCACTCTGTTCGCTTGCCAGGCCTTGTGGCGCACCAAGAAGTTATTTTTGGCGCCAAGGGAGAAGGCTTGACCTTACGTCATGATTCCTATGATCGCGTTTCATTTATGGGTGGCGTTAACTTGGGAATTAAGAAGGTTGTCAATATTGACACATTAGTATATGGATTAGAACATCTTTTATGAGAGTAGAAAAAATGCCGGCGGAGTTTGTAAAAGCTCTGCCGATTTTGCAAAAAATCAGAAATTCTGGCTATGAGGCTTACTTTGTTGGGGGCAGTGTGCGAGATGTTTTACTGAGTCGTCACATTCACGATGTTGACATTGCAACCTCGGCTTATCCTGCAGAAACCAAGCAAATTTTTGAACACACGATTGATATTGGTATTGAGCACGGGACAGTATTAGTCCTGGAGGAAGGTGGCGAGTATGAAGTCACGACTTTTCGGACAGAAGATGTGTATGTAGATTATCGCAGACCCTCTCATGTTAATTTTGTTCGTAAACTTTCAGAGGATTTATTACGTCGAGATTTCACTATCAACGCTTTTGCACTAGCAGATGATGGTGAAGTGATTGACCTACATGGTGGCTTGGCAGACTTAGAAGCACGAATCCTTCGTGCAGTCGGTAACCCGACCGAACGTTTTAACGAAGATGCTTTGCGAATTATGCGTGGGTTGAGATTTGCGGCTATTTTGAATTTCGACTTAGAAAGTACAACTTTTGCATCAATGAAAGACCATGCCCACCTCTTGTCAAAAATATCAATTGAGCGCATTTTCATTGAACTCGATAAATTATTAACCGCAGATTTCTGGCAAAAAGGATTTCGTGAACTATTAGCCATAGAAGCCTATCCCTATTTACCAGGATTTTCGGATAAAACTGCCTTAACTCACCTATTAGCACTTCCTTCAGATTTTAAATTTACAACTGCAGTCCAAGCTTGGGGCTACCTTGCTCACCAACTCGGCTATTCTGATGGGAAATTTCTACTCAAAAAATGGAAAGTCTCGCGAGAATTCTCCACCGCTGTATCAAAATTTTTGACGGCCTATGACAAGCGCCTGAAAGGTGATTTTTCATCCGAGGACCTTTACAATCTTGGAAAATCAAGTCTGACTTTAGTCGAAGAAATGTTTGCTGCGCAAAATTTAGAGACGAATTTTGAGCAAATCTCAGCACTTGATGCGCAATTGCAAATCAGAAATAAGAAAGAAATTGCAGTATCAGCAGGTCAAATCATGACAGAATTTGGTATCCAACCAGGGCCACAAATTGGTCAACTGTTCCACCAAATCGAGCTTGAAATAGTCAAAGGACACTTACAAAATACACCACAACATATTTTTAATTATGTAAAAAAGACTTTACGCGAACTTTAATTTCGCAATGACCCCACTTGGACGACGCATAAGTGTAGGTTAAGTTTCAAGATTTCACAAAGTGAAATCCCAGAAGGAGTAATCATGGCGACAATGACTGATTTTCGTGTCGAAAATCTAACTAAATCTGTTGGCGATAAAACCGTTTTTTCACAGCTTAATTTTATCATTCATCCTTTAGATAGGATTGGCCTAATTGGCGTGAATGGCACAGGTAAAACAACATTACTGGATGTGATTTCAGGAAAGTTGGGCTTTGACGGTGATAATTCACCGTTTTTTGGCCGTAATGATTTTAAAATCGAATATTTGACACAAGACCCACAGTTTGACGGTAACCTTTCTATTATGGATGCGATTTTATCCGATGAGTTACCACAAATGCAAGCTATAAAACGCTATGAACAAGCTTTAATTGAGTTGACGCAAGATGCGATGAACGTCAAATTACAAGAAAATCTCAGCAAAGTTGAAGCACAGATGACTGCGATAGAGGTTTGGGAGGTTGAAAACCAGGTCAAAACAGTTCTATCAAAATTAAAATTACCAGATTTGACAGCACAGATAAAAAATCTATCTGGCGGTCAAAAACGTCGTGTTCAATTAGCACAAGCCTTGCTAAATCCGGCAGACTTGTTGTTATTAGATGAACCAACAAACCATTTGGATGTTGATACAATTGCTTGGTTGGAAAATTATCTTAAAAATTCGCGACAGTCTGTTTTATTTATTACACATGACCGGTATTTCTTGGACAATCTTGCAACCCGTATTTTTGAGTTAGATAATGGCAATTTGATTGAGTACCAAGGCAATTATCAGGATTATTTGCAGCAAAAAGCTGAAAATGATGAACGTGAATCAGCCCAACAGCATAAGAATAAACAACTCTACAAGCAAGAACTTGCATGGATTCGCAAATCACCACAAGCTCGGGCAACCAAGCAACAGGCAAGGATTGACCGTTTTGAGGACATCAAAAAAGATGTTCAAAGTGTGACAACATCAGATGATTTATCAATCAATGTCGCCACTTCTCGTATCGGTAAAAAAGTTATCAATTTCAATCATGTTAACTTTGCTTACGATGCTGATAAGGTGATCCTAAAAGATTTTAATCTGCTCGTTCAAAATACGGATAGAATCGGTATCGTTGGTAATAACGGAACGGGTAAGTCTACTTTGCTCAATCTCATCAGTGGCGATTTAGTTCCAGATTCAGGTCTTGTTGAGATTGGTGAAACGATTAAAATCGGCTATTTTTCTCAACAAATTCGCGGACTGGATGAATCTAAACGTGTGATTAATTTCTTGCAAGAAGTTGCAGATAATGCCCAAACATCGTCTGGCGAGTCGATTTCAGTGGTCAATTTACTGGAACAATTTCTTTTTCCACGCACCACACATGGTACCTTGATTGAAAAATTATCAGGTGGTGAGAAAAAACGCTTATATCTGTTGAAAATCTTACTTCAACAGCCTAATGTTTTGCTGTTAGATGAGCCGACAAATGACCTCGATATTGCGACTTTAACAGTCCTTGAAAATTTCATCCAGCATTATCAGGGCGTTGTTATCACAGTCAGCCATGACCGTTATTTCTTGGATAAAGTTGCAAAAAAATTACTGGTATTTGATAAAGGAACGGTTACCGAAGTTCACAAACTTTACTCAGATTATTTGGCTGATAAGCTAAACGACGAAAAAATTGTCGCAAAGACTGAAACCAAGCCGGTCGTTAAAGAGAAAAATCTTGAGAAACGTCGGATGTCATATGCTGAAAAACAAGAGTGGGCAACCATTGAAGATGACATTGCTACGTTAGAAGCCGATATCGCAAACATCGAGGACGAAATGGCTGAAAATGGTGCAGACTTCACAAAACTAGGTGAATTACAAGCAAGACTAGATGACAAAAACGCTGATTTATTAGCCAAATATGAACGTTACGAGTATTTATCAGAGTTTTAACTTAGTTTTTTAAAAATGATTTTTCTTCTGATTAACCCTTGTATATGGTGAAAATCGAAAGAAATGTTGGACGCAAGCTATCTTGCCCGAGGTCGGTCACTGGCAAAAATTATGAGGAAATGATAAAATAAGCCTATGAGAAAAGCAGATAAAATTTTTATTGATAACATCAACAACATTTTAGAAAATGGTGTCTGGAGTGAGAACGCGCGTCCTAAATATAAAAGTGGCGTAACCGCAAACTCTAAGTATATCACGGGTGCTTTTGCTGAGTATGACTTTAGCAAGGGTGAATTTCCGATTACGACGTTGCGCCCGATTGCCATTAAGTCAGCGATTAAAGAGCTACTTTGGATTTATCAGGAGCAGACAAGTGATCTTGATGTTCTCGAAGATAAATATGGTGTGAAGTACTGGAATGAGTGGGAAGTTGGGGATTCTGGTAATATCGGATTGCGCTATGGCGCGACGGTTAAAAAACACAATATCATGGGTAAACTATTAGATGGTTTGACTAAAAATCCCTGGAATCGTCGTAACATCATTAATTTGTGGCAATATGCTGACTTTGAGGCATCGGAAGGGTTGTTGCCATGTGCTTTCATGACTATGTTTGATGTTCGTCGTGTTGGTGATGAAATGTTCTTAGATGCGACGCTGACACAACGTAGTAATGACATGTTAGTTGCTCACCATATCAATGCCATGCAATATGTGGCTTTGCAGATGATGATTGCCAAACATTTCGGCTGGAAAATCGGCAAGTTTTTCTACTTTGTCAATAATTTGCATATTTATGATAATCAGTTTGATAATGCCAAAGAATTATTATCACGAACACCTTCTGAGAAAAATCCAATACTCAAACTGAATGTTCCTGATGGTACGAATTTCTTTGATATCAAGCCTGAAGATTTTGAATTGGTCGATTACGAGCCTGTTAAACCACAATTGACATTTGATTTGGCGATTTAAGCTGTTTATTAGTCAATACTTGATGAGCAAAAGGGGAATCGAACCCAATCGTTGTCAATTCTAATACGACATTTTGAGTCGTGATTTGAGCACGTTGTTCAACGTGCTTTTTCTTGAAAATTTTACTGGGGATAAGCTGCTTATGATGGATAGTGTAACGACGAAATTAAACGATGAGGCCTTGGCGCCACATATTTCAGAAGCGCATCTTCTGATGGATGCCTGTCTTTTAGCGGGTGAAATTCTTATGGCTAATGGGTCTGAAATTACGCGTGTGGAAGATGTGATTTTACGGATTGGACGAGCTGCTGGTATTGAAAGGTTGCAGGTTTATGCGCTTTTGAATGCTATTACAGTCAGTTTTCCAACGCAAGGGTTGACACAAATGCGGACCATTCCGCCGAGAACTCAGACGATGGATATGGAAAAAATCGTAGCGGTCAATGATTTAACTCGAAAATTTACGGCGCACCAACTTACGCTGGCAGATTTTCATGAAAGGCTTGAAAAAATTGATGAGACCATTCCGACTTTCCCAGTTTGGCTGCAAATTTTAGGTGCGACATCCGTGTCAGTGCCTTTAATGATTATGCTGACAAAATCGGCGGCGCCAATTAATCTTTTTTTGACTGCTATAACGAGTTGTCTTGCTTATACGATTTATTTGATGATTCGAAATCGCTTTAATATGCGATATTTTGCCTTATTTGTTGCAAGTGTGTTGATTTCTTTGATGATGTTAGTGAGTTCACATCTTTTTAAGTCGCCATTTGACCCAGATATTGTGATTGTGGGCGCTGTCATGCCTTTTGTTCCGGGTGTTGCACTGACTAATGCTGTTCGAGAAATCATGGCTGGTAATTTTATTTCAGGACAAGGACGGATTATTGAAGCGCTGTTATCCGCAGCATCAGTTGGTTTAGGCATTGCTTTGCTCTCATTTTTCTACTGATTGGAAGGAGAAATCGTCGTGGTTATTTTTCTAAATCTGGTCGGTCAAACTATTTTGGCTTATATCAGTGTTTTTGCTTTTGGTATCATGCTCAATATTCCTAGAAGAACTTTAAATCGTGCGGGGATTGTTGGTGCCTCTGCTTGGTTGATTTATGAGTTGGTGTTTGTTTTGACTCAGAATCTTTTAGATAAGAATTGGCGGATTGTGCTAGGTACCATGCTAGCAAGTGCCATGATTGGTGTGATGAGTTTAAGTATGAGTCGTGCTCAAAAAGTACCAGTCTTAATTTATAACATTCCAGGGATTTTTCCTTTAGTGCCAGGAGCCCAAGCTTATCAAGTGGTTAGGAATTTAGTTGTAGGCAATCGTGAGGTAGCTGGACAAAATTTTGAACTTCTGGTTATCATTGCTGGGGCTATTGTTATCGGATTCTGGATAGCTGAAATTATTAATCGTTTACGTGCAATTAAACCTCTAACTTGAGTTAGAGGTTTTTGTTATAACTTAAAACTATATCAAATAGCTGTTTTTATATATTTTACAACTATATCAGGAGGTGTTAGAATGAGTCATATTAAAAATAAAACCTAAAGGGGAATTCTATGACAACATCAATTATTGGCTATCCACGGATTGGCGCTCATCGTGAATTGAAATTTGCGACCGAGAAATTTTTTAGACAAGAATTATCAGAAGCGGATTTGCAAGCAGTAGCTGCCGAGCAACGCAAAGTCAACTGGAAAAAACAAGCAGCAGCGGGTATCGATTTTATTGCATCCAATGACTTTTCCTTTTATGACACAACACTAGATACTGCATTTGCTCTCAACATTGTCCCAAAGCGTTATCAGAACTTGGCTGTTTCGCCGCTAGAAAAATATTTTGCGGCAGCACGCGGCCACCAGTCTGAGGCGGGGGATGTTAAGGCGTTAGCCATGAAAAAATGGTTTAATACCAACTACCATTACATGGTGCCTGAGTTTGATGATGGGACGACAATTCAACTTGACTTGACGAAATTATTGTCTGAGTATCGCGAAGCACTAGCGCTTGGTATTACGACAAAACCAGTTTTAATCGGGCCTTTTACACTTTTGAAATTGATTCGTTTCACAGGTCAAACGCAAATTTCTGATGTGCAGGATGAGTTGGTTAGGGCTTATGTTGAGATTTTATCGCTGCTTGTGACAGAAAAAGTTGATTGGCTCCAACTAGATGAGCCAGCGCTTGTTTTTGACCTCACAACTGAAGACATTTGCTTGTTTAAAGCCATTTATGCTGCCCTATTACCTCAAAAACAGACGGTCAAAATTTTGCTCCAAACTTATTTTGGTGATGTGCGTGATATTTATACTGACCTAATCCAACTTGATGTTGATGGCATTGGACTTGATTTTGTCGAAGGGCGAAAGACAGCTGAACTGATAGAGACACATGGCTTTCCGACAGATAAAAAGCTATTCGCAGGAGTTGTGAATGGTAAAAATATCTGGCGAAATGATTATCAGAAAACGCTTGATATCTTAAAGACACTGCCTGAAGCGTCACTTATTATTGGCACATCATGTAGTCTGCAGCATGTCCCCTATACCGTTACTGCTGAACTCGAATTACCTCAAGATATCTTACGATATTTTGCCTTTGCAGAAGAAAAGTTGGTGGAGCTCAAAGACCTAAATGATATTTTCAACCATGGTCAAGGGGAGAGTTTAACAGCTAATCAAGTTTTATTCGCAGCGCAACGATACCAAGGCAATCAAGTCGTTCAAGCTAAAGTAGCTGCCTTAACAGATGCTGATTTCACTAGAACGCCAACCTTTGCAACTCGTGAGCGTGTTCAAAAAGACATTTTTGAATTGCCCAAATTACCAACGACAACAATTGGCTCTTTTCCACAAACAGCAGATGTTCGTAAAAATCGCTTAAATTTCAAACGAGGTGAGATTACCAAAGCTGAATACGATACCTTTAATCAAGAAAAAACTAAAGACTGGATAAAATGGCAAGAGCAAGTTGGTTTTGATATTCTAGTTCATGGTGAGTTTGAGCGCAATGACATGGTTGAATATTTCGGAGAAAAACTTGACGGATATGTCTTTACTAAAAATGCCTGGGTTCAATCTTACGGCACCCGTTGTGTGAAACCGCCGATTGTTTGGGGAGACATTGCTCGCGTTCAATCTCTTACAGTTGAAGATGCAGTCTATGCTCAGAGTTTGACAGATAAACCGCTCAAAGGTATGTTAACAGGTCCAGTGACCATTCTCAATTGGTCATTTCCACGAGAAGATATTTCACTCAAAGCCTCAACCTTGCAGATAGCCTTAGCGATTCAAGAAGAAGTACTTGATTTAGAGCAAAATGGCATCAAAATCATCCAAATAGATGAAGCGGCACTTCGAGAAAAGTTACCTTTGCGCCAAACCGATTGGAATAGCGAATATCTCGATTGGGCGATTCCAGCCTTCCGCCTCGTTCATGCTAAAGTCGCGCCTGGAACGCAAATTCACACTCATATGTGCTATTCAGAATTTACCGACATCATCCCAGCTATCGATGCCATGGATGCGGATGTTATCTCTTTTGAGGCTAGCCGTAGCGATTTATCTATCCTTGACGCCCTTCAGGCCAATGGTTTCAGAACACAAAATGGTCCTGGTGTTTATGATATCCACAGCCCACGTATCCCTTCTGTTGAAGAAATTCAAGACGTGATTCGACGTATCCTCACAAAAGTGCCAGCAGAAAAACTCTGGATTAATCCAGACTGCGGTCTTAAAACACGTGGTGTCACAGAAGTCAAAGCTAGTTTAGAAAACCTAGTCAAAGCAACACAAGGTATCCGATCTGAACTATGATGACTTGAGTTATATAAAATTTAAAAGATTGAAAGTTGTTTCTATCGACTTTCAATCTTTTTACTTTGTCAACAGATAAAGAATTGAGATGAAATTGTCAAATAAATAAAAGGCATTAAAAAATATTAATACCGAAATTGAAAAAAAGAAAGTCTAAGATGAGTATTGGCGGTTAAAATAATAACAAGCAATAGCTAACAACACCATATTTTAGGAGGATTTGACAATGTCAGAAAAGAGAGCAAGATTTCAAGCCATTTTAGATGGTCAAGCAGTTGACCGAATTCCAACAGGTTTTTGGTACCACTTTTTCAAAGATGAATTAGACGAAGCTACTAGTCAAGCTGATTTAATCGCTGAAAATGTAACGGGACATCAAAAGTTCATCTCAGACTTTAAGCCAGATTTTATCAAACTGATGAGCGACGGTTATTTTCACTATCCAAATGCCTCAAAATGGCGCACAGCTAGCGATGCTGAGTTGTTAGCAGTCACATCAATCGGACATGACCATATTTGGATAACAGAGCAAGTTGCACTAGTCAAAGCGCAACATGCGCAATTTAGCGAAGATATTTTCTCTTTCTACAATATTTTTGCCCCCGCAACCTACTTAAAAATCGCCTTGGGCGGTGACAACCAGTTAGTTAACTTTGTCAATACACATAGTGAGCAGGCTATTGCTCATATCTTTGATATTGTGAGCCATGACATCGCTACTTTAGTAGCAAAGGTTATCAAGCAAGGTAGTGCTGACGGGATTTATTATAGTACACAGAACATCCAAAGCACAAGTGATCAAACTATCTTTAATCAATTTATCAAACCGAGTGATGTTGCTGTCCTAAAAGCAGCTAAAGCAGCAGGTGGCACTAACATTTTACATATTTGTGGTTATGAAGGCGCTAGTAATCGCTTAACAGATTTTGCAAACTATCCCGCAGACATTATTAATTGGGCGACAGCTGTTGAAGGTGTTCCCTTATCACAAGGCCGAGAGATATTCCCGAATCAAGTGCTATTAGGTGGTTTTGGCAATACGACAAAAGACGTCCTTTATCGAGGTACAACAGATGATATTGCGGTAGCAACCCAAGAGATTATCAATGCTTTTGGCGATGATACCCGTTTCTTAATCGGTGCTGACTGCACAGTTCCACGTGACATTGACCTGAAACATTTGGAAGCTGCAAGAAAAGCCGCATTCAGACAACCAATTACCGTTTAAATTCAATATCAATCATATTAAAAATGAGTTTCGGCCCTTTGATGTTAGTAAGATGGATAAAAAGTATGCACGACCTCTGTCGTTTAAATCTATTTCATCATTCATGCTGCGATTACTCGTCGTGAAAAAATTGATACACCAAAACAGTCCCCCCGACATTTTGAAGGAGATAATCTATGACACAATTCTATAAAAATAAAAAAGTCCTAATTGGTGCAGCAGTTGTGGTTGTTGCTGGTGCAATTGTTGCTGTCAGAACAACACAAAGTAAAAAAATACCAACTACCGGTGCGAAAGCGAAAGTCGAAAAAGTCCTTCAAGTCGCACACACGCAAAGTTATAAACCCTATGACTTTGTGAATGACAAGGGCGAATCAGATGGCTTTGAAGTTCAAGTTTTAAAAGCGGTGGACGAAAAACTGCCAGATTATAAATTCAATTATAACCCAACAAGTGATGAAGATTTGTTGATTGGTTTGGAATCTGGCAAATACGATATCGGTACTAAGGGTGCTTGGAAAACACCAGAACGTGAGCAGAAATTCATTATTCCAGAAGAAAAAATCGCGGCATCTGTCATCGGCTTGACTTATCGGACAGCAGATAAAGCCAAATATAGCAATCTTGAAGATTTTGCGAAACAAAACGGTAAACTCATTCCTATCAGCCCACAAAATGCCCAATATAAGGTCATTGAAGATTTCAATGCTGCCAATCCTAAGACCCCGATTAAATTAGATGCCGCCGATCAATTTACAATTAGTGATGCCTACGCTTGGCTGTTAGAAGGCCGTTACGATGGATTCTTCGACATTAAACTAAGCTTTGACAACTCAGTACTTGCAGCTGACGGGCCTTACCATGACTATGCAAGCAAACTGTCTTACGTGCCTTATAAAGGGATTCCAACTTATCCAATCATCCATAAAAATGCAACAAATGAGTCTTTCGCCAAAGCTTACGACAAAGTGATAAAAGAACTCGAGGCTGATGGGACGTTAACAAAATTGTCTAAGAAATATTTCGGTGAGGATGTCTTTTCGTACTTGAAGGACTAGGTTACTGATGTATGAGGTGAGGTAAATATTATGATTCCATTTCATCTAGAGCGCGTCTGGTCAGTTTTACCGGATATTCTCTCAAAATTTCCAAAAACACTAGAAATTGTTGTTTTAACTGCACTTTTGGGAGCAATCCTAGGTGCTATTCTAGCAAAATGGCATTTACAAACAGGGAGTGTCAAGTATAAAATAGCACAATATTATATCTCGGCGATGCGCTGTACCCCACCGATTGTTCTCATTTTTTTGGTCTTCTATGCCTTTCCAAAACTAATTGAGACTATCTTTTTGGTAGATATCAACGGTTGGCCCAAAAGTGTTTTCGTTATCAGTGCGCTTGTTCTCTTGTTTTCAGCCAATATCGCAGTGACTTTTGAGGCCGCCTATCTGGCTGTTCCTAAAGGTCAAACTGAGGCAGGTTTGGTGAGTGGTTTATCTGAGACCAGAACGTTTTTTAGAATCATATTACCTCAAGCTCTTGTCATTGCGTTACCCAATATCGCCAATAATTTGTTGACCTTATTAAAAGAAGGCTCACTGGCTTATATGATTGGCTATGTTGATATTATGGGGCAGGCTCAGAATATCATTTCTAGAAATTTAGGGAATTTTGGCTTAGAGACTTATGTTGCAGTAACCATAGTTTACTGGGTAGTGGCGCTTTTGATAGAAGGTGGTAGTCTACAACTTGAAAAAATATTGAGTCGACATAAAGGGCAAAGATTGGAGGGAGAAACGTAATGGCTATTGATTATTTAATCGCAACCTTTATCGAAAGTTTAAAAGGTGTTCCAACGACACTTTTCATCACCTTTTTCGCCTTGATTGCAGCACTACCTTTTGGATTATTGCTAGCAATTGCACGGCTCAAAAAAATACCCGTCCTTAGTCAATTGGCTAGACTATATACGTTGATTATTCGTGGTACACCTTTGATTCTTTTGATTCTACTTTTTTACAGCTTTGTGCCAAGTTTTCTTAATGCTTTTTTTAAAGCACATGATATCGCAGTTGACATCTTTAAGGTCAACCCCTTATTTTACGCCTGTACCGTTTTTCTACTTGTTGCCATTGCAGCAGTCGCTGAAATTTTTCGCTCGGCCTTACTCGCCGTTGACGGTGGACAGTTTGAGGCAGGCAAGGTGGCTAATCTATCAAGCTTTCATATTTACGCTCGGATTATTTTACCGCAAGCCTTGGTTTCAAGCTTGCCAAACTTGTGTAATCTCGCGATTACGCTAGTTAAAGCAACCTCGCTTGTTTTTGTCATGACTGTAAAAGATATCACCGCTATTGCCAAAATTCAGGCCAGTTATGGCTATAATTATGCCGAAAGCTATCTGGTCATCTTCGCTATCTACATTTTGGTGTGTACTGGGATTCAGTTCGTTTTCAAAAAGTTAGCCGACTATGTCGCCCTAGACAGACGCATTTTACCGAAAAAAGTGACGCGTCAGAGCGTTGAGAAAGATAAGCTAGAGAAAGGAGTTTTATATGCTGAACATCCGTAACTTGCACAAGCAATTTGGCAGTCATGAGGTCTTGAGAGGGATTGATTTAACTGTCAACCAAGGCGATGTGGTCGTAATTTTGGGCCCTTCGGGATCGGGGAAGACGACCCTTTTACGTAGTATTAATTTTTTAGAGCCAGCGGATTCAGGCTCAATTGAGCTAGACGGTGAGACGATTGAGATTGCCAATGCGACAAAGCAAGATATTCAAGGTATTCGTAAACATACTGGCTTTGTCTTTCAAAATTATAATTTGTTTGCGAATAAAACGGCTGAACAAAATATCACAGAAGGGTTGATTTATGGTCTAGGGTTATCCAAAAATGCGGCTAAAACGATTGCTCAGGATGTGCTAGAAAAAGTTGGTTTGCGTGAGTTTGCGCATCATTATCCGAGCCAGTTGTCTGGTGGGCAGCAGCAACGTGTCGGTATTGCACGCGCTATCGCAGCCGAACCTAAAGTGCTATTGTTTGATGAGCCAACGAGTGCGCTTGACCCAGAACTTGTTGGTGATGTTTTAGCAATTATGAAATCTCTAGCTAAAGCCGGAAAAACCATGGTTGTTGTAACGCATGAAATGGGCTTTGCTAAAGAAGTAGCAAGCGAAGTTGTCTTTATGGACGGTGGCGTAATTGTTGAACAAGGTCGGCCAGAAGAAATCTTCGAGTTTCCAAAAGAAGAGCGGACACAACAGTTTTTGGCGAGAATATTAGGGGACTTTGTACGAGCTTAAACTTGCAATTGACCTTGCTTGGTTGGCGTGTTAGTGTAGGTCGAGTTTCAAGATTTCAGAAAGTGAAATCGCAGAAAGGAGTGGTATTATGAGTCAAGACTTTAAAGGCAAAAATGTCCTTGTTACTGGTGGCTCTCGCGGCATTGGCTTTGCCATTGCCAGTCGTTTTGCAGCTAAAGGTGCCAAGGTTGTAATTACAGCAACTCGTGAGGACACGCTAACTCAAGCTTTGTCACAGTTTCAGACTAATGGCATCCAGTCAGTTAAAGGCTTGATTTTAGATTTGGCTGTTCTGACAGATGCTAGAGCAGTTTTTAATCAAGTAGAAGACCTATTGGGTGGAGAACCAGTCGATATATTAGTTAACAACGCAGGTATATCCGCTACTGCCAGTCTAGCAGATATTAACTTGAGTGATAGCCAACGTGTGCTGCAAGTCAATTTGCTTGCACCTATCTTATTATCGCAAGCTTTCGCTGCCCAATTCGTATCCAAACAAGATGATTTTGGTAGTATTATCAATATTAGCTCAATTGCCTCTAAATTTGATGAAGAACGTAATCTCATCTATGGTGTCAGTAAGGCAGGACTGAATAAAGCAACGAAAAACCTTGCCAAAAATTTAGGCAAACAAGGCATTCGTGTCAGTGCGATTTTACCAGGTAGTATTGATACCGATATGACAAGAGAAAAATATAGTGACCCAGCAGTTTACCAAGCCTTAGTTGACCGCTTACCCTTATCCAAACGTGGTACAGGTGATGACATTGCGCATCAAGCAGTTTTTTTGGCTAGCTCTGAGGCCAATTACATAACTGGTCAATTAATTTCAGTAGACGGTGGCTGGTTACTACAGTAGTCATGACATGCAATAACAAAAAATAGATTAGCTCAAATCAGCTAATCTATTTTTGTTATTATTTTTTACTTGAACTACTAGATGACTCACTTGAATTTTCTGTCGCAAGTTCAGGATGTAACTCTTTGAAAGTCTCAGTTTTCCAGAGGTCTTTCGTCGACTTACCACCATTTAGAGAGTAGATAGAAGTCGATTTATCTCCCAGTTTCTTCTCAATAGCCTTAGCCTTCTGCAAGCCTTTGACATAAGAATAATCATTTGGATCGATAGTTTTGAGACCATCATTTGGCCAGAAACGAATCAAATCCCCCGTCGTAATCGCATCTGAAATCTTCAGTAATTCTTCAGTCTTCTTATTATTCGTATCAATTTCATTTTTGGTAGTCGGGTCAGGATTGGTAATTTCTTCTCCCGTCTGCGTTTTATAAATTCTACCAGAGTAGTTGGTCAATGTCGGAGAAACCCAGTTATCGGTTGCTCGCATCGCGAGTAAGTTGCGATGGTCTGGACTCAGTAAATCTTGCCCAAGTTCAGGATACTTACTACTATCAATGCCAAGGAGATGCAGCAGCGTTGGGAGATTGTCAAGCTCACCACCATAAGTGTGATTAACATGACCTTTATCCATACCAGGCACGACAATCATATAAGGAACGCGTTGGAGCATGGCATTATCATAGTTGGACCAAGTTTCCTTGTCCTTACCTAATAATTCAGCCAGGTCAGGGTTTCGAGAGTTTGAAATTCCGTAGTGGTCACCATAAAGTACGATAACAGAGTTCTTATAAACACCAGATGCTTTGAGATAATCAAAGAATTCTTTAACAGCAGAGTCTAGATAGTTAGCTGTTGCAAAATAACCATTAATTGTTTCATCCTTGGTATTAGCCAATGGGAAACCTGATTCATCACCGTCAAATTGAACATAAGGATAGTGATTGGATACAGTGATAAATTTTGTATAGAAAGGCTGTTGTAAATGTTCCAGATAATTAATAGAATCATCAAACATGTATTTATCATGTAGACCATATTGGAAAGAATTCGATTTATCAACGTCAAAGTAAGTTTGATCGAAGAAGTAATCATAACCTAAGCGTTTATAAGTTTCATTTCGATTCCAGAATGAACCGACATTACCATGGAAGACAGCAGAGGTATAACCACCCACCTGTCCTAGGATGTCAGGTGCTGCTTGGAAGGTATTCTTACCACCATTGCTGACGAAAAATGAGCCTTGGTTCAAACCAAAGTAGGAATTTTCCATTAGGGTTTCAGCATCGGATGTCTTACCAGCTTTGACTTGGTGGAAGAAGTTGTCAAAAGCGAAAGTTTCTTTTGAGCCGAAAAGCGAATTGAGAAACGGTGTCACTTCGTAGTCTTTTTCGACCTTGGTTTCAGGGTCTGTGACCTTCAGTTTATAGTTGATTAAAAACTGTTGGAAACTTTCCAAATGAATGTAGATAACATTTCGGCCTTTAGCAATCCCGAAAGTCTCGGGGTTAGGCTTGGCATAATTGTCTGTAATGTATTTCTTAACTTCATCAACATCAGTGGCTTTGGCTTCTTTACGGACCTGATTCGTTTTATAAGTATTAATCCCGTCGTAAACAGTAAAGGGAACGATACCGAGGTAGCGGACGACGTAAGTATTAGAAAAACCACGACTCAAAAGTTCAGGACGGTCAATTTCAGCCATAAAAAGATTGACTGTAAAGGCTAAAACTGAAAGAGAGGTAATCGCAAAGCTTGCGCGTTTGTTAAATGGTCTCTGGTCAAACCGAATGACTTTACGCCACATCAAAATACCAATCAAGACAAAATCGGCTATAAAGACGAGGTCACCTAGATTGAATAGGTTGAGGGCAGATTCACCTAATCCTGCAGAGACTTTACCAGTTGCTAACATCGTATTGATTGTGATGAAATCAGTAAATTCACCAAAATAGGTCGAATTAGCAAAAAGTAGAGCAGTCAAAGCGAAATAGATGACCATTGATAAAATATAGTAAAGCTTGGTATTTTTTGCATAAAGTGCAAGCCCAATCAGTAAAAGTGAACTTGAAATCGGATTGATGATTGCTAAAAGGATTTGAAAAGAGTTGTCAAAGTCCAAATCAAATTTAAAAAAGTATGCAAATAAAGTCTTGAGCCAAAATAGAATGACTAAAAAAGCTGTAAATCCAAGCCGTGTCGAAACAATGTTTGAAAATTTCTTTAACAAGTTAGTAGTTTCCTTTTAATAGTCAACCTCAGAGGTACAACCCTCATTGGAAGACAAAATTCTCCCTAAAATATCTCCTTTCATTTTACGCTTTTTTAGTCTTTTTCGCAAATATTGATGCATCTATTTTCAGAAATTATGAAAAAATAGGTGTTTTTAATGTTTTGTCTATCTTAAAACTATCCTTATCATCCCTCAAACCATAGCAATAAAAGTGATTTTTGTGTATAATTTAAAGTAATGACTAAATTAACGATAAATAAATACGCTGCTAAAAAGATTTCCCAAGGAATTGCTGTGCTTGATGCGCGTGATTTTCCTGGCAATAGCTATACTGAAGGATTTGCTGACCTCTATTTTGAGCACCAATTTGTCAGCAAGGCTTATTTTTCACGCCAAAATAAAGGGATTGGTTGGACAGTCACATCTACTGATTTTATCCAACTCCTGACAGATGCTAAAAATAAACGCAAGTCTTATGCGCAAGATGCATCAACGACAGCCTATCGCATTTTTAATCAAGATGGTGATGGTTTTGGTGGCATGACTATTGATATCTATGGTGATTATGCCCTTTTCAGCTGGTATAATGCTTTCATTTACACACTTAAAGATGAGATTCTATCAGCTTTTCAAACTGTTTTTCCAGAAATTCTGGGCGCTTATGAAAAGGTTCGTTTTGAAAGCAAATTACCGATTTCTAGCCACATCTACGGCAAAATGGCACCAGAAAAATTTATCATTTTAGAAAATGGTGTTAAATACCAAGTTTTCCTAAATGACGGTCTCATGACAGGTATCTTCCTAGACCAACATGAAGTACGAGGCGCCTTACTTGAATATTTGGCAGCCGGAAAAGATATCTTAAATTTGTTTTCTTACACCGCAGCTTTTTCTGTTGCATCGGCAATGGGAGGCGCAAAGTCAACGACATCTGTTGATTTAGCTAAACGTTCGCGAGAATTATCCGAGGCACATTTCAAAGCCAACGGCCTATCACTTGATGCCCACAAATTTCATGTCATGGACGTTTTTGAGTATGCGAAGTATGCCGCTAGAAAAAAACTAGGTTTTGACCTCATCGTCATCGACCCACCAAGTTTTGCTCGCAATAAAAAAATGACCTTTTCAGTCGCCAAAGATTACCACCAGCTTATTGCTGATGCGCTTCCAATATTAAACCGTCACGGTAAAATCATCGCCTCGACCAATCACGCCAGATTGAGTCGTTCGGACTTTTTAGACGAATTGAGCAAAGGATTCGGCACTCAAAAATTTGAAATTGTTGCGGAATTTAGATTACCAGCAGACTTTGCGTCTAATTCTTGCGACCCCCAATCTGACTATCTCAAAGTCTTCGTATTAGAGGTTAAATAACAAATGAAAATAGTTGTTCCGATTATGCCAAAAAACCTGAGCGAAATCGCTAAACTCGATACCGCCCAGTACGCTAACGCCGACTTGGTCGAATGGCGTGCAGACTTCATGCCTATACCTGATCTAAAGCAAGCAGCACAAGACATTAAGGCTCAGTTTCCAAATCAAGGGATTATTTTTACTTATCGAACAGAAGATAAAGCTGAGCCTGTCCTATCAGCAGAAGATTATGATAGATTAATTCATCAATTTTCAACCGAATTTGCTTACGTTGATGTTGAAATTTTGAGATTTCCGTCCATTTCATTGCCTGACAACGCTATTGTATCCTACCATGATTTCACGCAAATTCCTCAAAATCTGCCAGATGTTTTATCAAAAATGGCAGCATCAGGAGCAAAAGTCGTTAAATTTGCAGGTATGCCACAAAAGCAATCGGATGTCCTAAGGCTGATGACTGAAACCCTGCGTTTTTCGGAAGAACACCCAGATGTAACGCTAGTGACCATGGCCATGGGTGAACTTGGGAAAATCACGCGAGTAGCAAGTGATAGTTTTGGCAGTAGTTGGACCTTTGCATCGGTGGGTGAGACTAGTGCGCCTGGTCAGTTGAGCCTTGCGGAAGTGGTTAGAATTCGTGAGATATTTCAATAGAAAAAAGGTTTGATACTGGGTATCAGACCTTTTAATATTTCTTCAAATAAATTTTATCGACTTTGTGGCGTTTATCCTTGTGCAAAATGACTTCGGCGCGACTTCGTGTGGGCTCGATAAATTCGCGGAGATTGACAAGATTGACTTTTTTCCAAGTATCGCGCGCCATTTTCAGCACTTCATCAGCGGAGAGCGTTGTAAACTGGTGATAGTAGTTGTTGCTATCTTTTTTGGCGAGTTCTAACAGCGTTTTAAAGCGTTCTAAATACCAACGCTCGATATTGGTTTCTGTTGCATCAACATAGATTGAAAAATCGAAGAAATCATTGATATACAAACGTTTATTGAGGGTGCTTTGAAAGACATTGATGCCTTCTACAATCAAAATATCCGGAGACTTGACTAAGGTTTTTTCAGGTAAAATGTCGTAGATTTCATGTGAGTAAACTGGAATTTCGACGTCTTTGCCAGACTTAATCTCAGACAAAAAGCGAATTAAGCTTTCCATATCATAGGACTCAGGAAATCCTTTTCGGTGGAGGATATTTTGCTCTGTCAAGATTTGGTTGGGATACAAAAAGCCATCTGTTGTTACAAGACCGACAGTTGACGTCTTAAATGACTGTGCTAAAAGCAACTGTAACAAGCGTGCTGTCGTTGATTTGCCAACGGCAACGGAGCCTGAAATGCCGATGATAAAGGGTTGATTCTCAGCAATTTTCTGAAGAAATAAGCCTTTAGAAAAGCTGAGGTCGCTCATCGTTTTTTTGTAAATACGGATAAGTTGAACCAATGGCAAATAGACATCATTCACGTCTTGGACGCTGATTTCGTCATTGATTGACTTGATGTTATCAAGCTCTGTTTCAGTCAGAGGTGGTATCGTTTTTTTGTAGAGATTCTGCCAAATATGGCGGGTTATTTTTTCATAATTAATCAGTTCAGTTTCCATAAAAATAATTTTACCACAATAAGATTTGATTTACCAGAATACGCTTACAAATCTGTTAAATTGGGAGTTGATGCATTTAGTCACTTTGAATTATTTGCTTGAATTGGTTCTCAATATCCAAAAGAGATAAAATCATCGTCCTGTGTTAAAATAGGGATAGAAATAAAATGAAAAGAGGACGAAAAATGAAAGTAGCAGTGTTTGGTGATTCAATTTCAGCGAAAATTGACATGAAAACCTGGACAGAAGACTTTTTGAATCGGATGGGATTTCCCGGACAAGTCGAGTTGTTCGCTGTGCCTGGTGAAGATACTTCTGATGCTTTGAAACGCTTAGACCAAGTCGTTGCAGCGCAAGCTGATTATAATTATATTTTCTTTGGAGCTAATGATGCGGCTGAACACCATGATGTTTCAGTTGTCGATTTTATTAATAATCTAACCACATTTGTCACTGCCTTGGGTGCTGATAAAACATCGATTTTAACACCGTCTTACGTGAATGAAGTAGCCATTGCCCAAACGCATGAAATGCCTGGTCGCAGCAATGCAAATGTCGCACAGTATGTTGCAGCTGCCAAAACCGTTGCTGAGGAAACTGGTGCCAAAATCGTCGATCTTAACCATGCCATGACGATTTACCCAGGTTCTGATGAATTCGTTGGTCCAGACGGTGTTCATTTTTCACAAGATGGTTATGAACTGGTCACTTCGCTAATTGCAGTAGACGTCAAATCACGGGAGCTTGCTAAAACACATGTCTGAAAAATTCCAAAAAATGTATTATGATGAAAATCCAGATGCCGCGCACGACCTACACGAACTGGAAACCGTCTTGCTTGGTCAAAAAATGACCTTCACGACCGATGCCGGTGTTTTTAGTAAAAAAGCCATTGATTTTGGTAGCCAGGTTCTCTTGAATGCCGTCCATTTTCCAGAAAACTCTACCCTTTTAGATGTTGGTTGCGGTTATGGACCAATGGGATTGAGCTTAGCGAAAGTACAAGGCGTGACCGCCACATTAATAGATGTCAACTTGCGAGCTCTAGCACTTGCAGAGAAAAATGCCGTAAAAAATGGTGTGACAGCAGATATCTTCCAGTCCAATCTCTATACCAATGTTTCAGGTCGTTTTGATAATATCGTCTCTAATCCACCGATTCGTGCTGGAAAAGATGTTGTGCATGGTGTCATTTCAGGCGCTTACGAGCATTTGAATGAACAGGGAACATTGACCATTGTCATTCAAAAAAAACAAGGTGCGCCCAGTGCCAAAAATAAAATGACAGAAGTCTTTGGTAATTGTGAGGTGATTTCTAAAGAAAAAGGTTATTTTATCTTGCAATCTATTAAAATCTGAGTTTTTAATAAGTTGATTTTGTCATATGTTTAATGAAAAATATTTCCAATTCTAATAAAAAGATGTTACAATAATGATTATGTTAAATCTTCGCAATATAACAAACACTCTTTTCTAGTTAGAAGGAAATTTTAAATATGATTAAAACACGTTCAACTCGGACATCATCAGGTGGTAAAACGGGGCTACAGACTGTTATTTTAATTGCCACGATGTTTTTAGGCTATACGATGATTTATATTGATAAATTATCAATTAGTATCAGCTTAGTACCAATGTCAAAAGATTTAGGTATTTCGCCTTCGCAAAAAGGTCTGATCATGAGTGCCTTTTTTCTAGGCTATGCTATCATGCAAGTACCGATTGGGTTTCTAAATACCAAGATTGGCTCAAAGAAAATTTTAACAGCAAGTATTTTTGCATTAGGCATATTTGCTGCACTCTTTAGTTTTGGTACATCGGTGATTTATTTTGTTTTGATTCGTTTTTTATCTGGAGCACTTGCTCATTCAGGTTACGCTCAGAGTGTTAGTAAAGAAGTGCAAGCCAATGTACCCGTCACTCAGAGAACATTTGCCAATGGTATTTTACTTTCGTCATCTGGTATTGCGAGTATTTTAGGACCGATATTTGTTTCACCAGCTGTGCAAAATTTGGGCTATAAACAAACTTATATCATCTTGACAGTTATTGCTTTAGTGATTGGTTTGATTCTAGTTGTTGTCATTCCAAATTCTGGCAATGTACAGAAGACAAATTCAGATAGAAAAAATGCTAATAAAGTTTCACTTGGTAAAATATTATCTAATAAAATCGTCTGGCTTTTGCTTATCTGTGATTTTTTCGTTAATTCAGTCATGTATGGCGTGATTAACTGGACACCTTCGTTTTTAACAAGTGACGAGGTTGGGTTTACACTGACACAGCAAGGTAAGATGACTTCTGTTGCTGGTGCGTTCTTTTTGATTGGCGCGCTGGGTGGGAGTTATATTGTCGGTAAGTTTTTTGCAGATAAAGAACGCGATGTCATCACTGTTTTTGCGATTTTGGGGTCAGTTGCTCTTTTTACGGCTTTTCATATCCCACATGGTGGTGCTATTAATATGATACCGATGACGATTTGTTTTGCGATTGGTGATTTATCATATGCGATTGCCTTCACGACACTTTTGAGTCTACCTTTGAAACGATTCAGACCTACTGAATTTGCGCCGATCTATGCTTGTGTGGCAATGGGAGGTATCTTAGGAGGTTTTATTGCACCCTACTCGATTGGCTTTCTAGTCGAAAAAACAGGTGGCTATGCTAGTGTTTTCACATCATTTTTAATTGTTGGCTTACTTTTTGCACTTGCAATTCGTTTCGTGCCTAAACACTATACGCCGATTGATGCAGAACCAGTCATGACTGAGGCTGAGGAATTACTCGAACAGGAACTATAAGCAAACAACTACTTGTACCACGAAGTGCTACTAAAAAAGAATGCTTAAAGGAATACTTAGCATTCTAATATCAAATTGAGATAGGCTTGACTTCATAAGCCACATAATAACTAAGGAGAATTTTAATGACTACTGAATCTTTACTCGCTCAAGTTCCTGTGCAAGATATCTTAACTTGGCGTCACTATCTGCACGCACATCCAGAGTTATCATTCCAAGAATATAAAACAACAGACTACATCATCTCTATTTTAGAAACATTTCCTAATTTGGAGTTGCAACGACCAACTGAAACAGGTGTTGTCGCAATCTTAAAAGGTGGCAAGCCAGGCAAGACAATTGCTCTACGTGCAGACATTGATGCTTTCCAATTCAAGAAGAAACAGACGTTGATTTTATCTCGCAAAATGATGGTGTCATGCATGCTTTTGGTCATGATACACATACATCAATGCTTTTAGGTGCAATTAAAATGTTGGCACCTATGCAGGCAGAGATTTCGGGAACGATTAAATTCTTATTCCAACCAGCAGAAGAATTGCCACCTGGTGGTGCAGTTGAATTTGTTAAAGCTGGTATCATGGATGATGTAGACCAAGTATTCGGTTTGCACATTTTTCCTATGATTCCAACAGGTGCAATTGGTTATAAATATGGTGCTTTGACTGCCTCATCTGATTCTCTTAATCTGACGATCCATGGTGTTGGGGCGCATGCCATGGCGCCTGAAACATCAGTCGATGTCATTACCATTGGTGCTGAAATCATCTCAAACTGTAATAACATCATTGCGCGACGTATTTCACCATTGGCCGCAGGCCTCATCTCTTGGGGACAATTCTCAGCAGGGCATGCAAATAATGTTATTCCTGATACAGCAACAATTAAAGCCAGTATCAGAACACGTAATCCTGAAATTCGGACACAAATGCGAGATATGGTTGAGCAAACTGTTAAAGGTATTTGTGAGGCTTACGGTGCAACCTATGACTTTGATTTCATGTATGGTTATAGTTCAGTGGTGAATTCAACTGTTGAGATGGATGCACTCCGTCAAAGTGCTGTTAAAGTTGTTGGTGAAAAGGGTGTCTTTGAGGTTCCTGATATGATGGGTGGAGAAGATTTTTCAGCCTATACAGATGTTAAACCAGGATGTTTCTTTGCCCTAGGTGGTGGTGAGGCTAAAGATGGCTATGGTCATATCAATCACTCTCCAGAATTTAAAGTCGATGACAATAGTTTACCTGTTGGTACGGCAGTATTTGTTCAATTAATCAAAGATTTGATGATAGATTAAATCAACAACAAAAAATGTCACCTCACAGCCTAACACCTGAGGTGACATTTTTGATTTATAAACGCATTCTAATCTCGATTAATATTAACCCCAAGCACAGTCAAATGACCATTTGAAATCAATTTAATGACGAGAGTAGCAAATTCACTTGCGGTTATCTCGTTATTTTTTTGTCCAATCCACCAATTCAAGGTGCCGACAAAGATGCTGGTGATATAAGAAACCACAAAATCAGTTGGAATTTTTAAATTGTCATTTCGAACATCCAAAGCATCAAAAATTTCTGAATACCGTTCTGATAAAATGGCTAATAAGCGCTCAGATAAAATTTCTTTATTACTATGTGTCACGATAATGCGTGCCAAATCGGGATTTTCCTGAACAAATTCATAGAATTTAGTGAGGGAGCCCTCTATCTTTTTGACATTGACAGAGTTTTTCTCAACGAGATTTTCTTCGTCAAGGACTGCAGCGAACTCACCCAAAAATTTATCAATAATCTGCTCGAATAAATCAAATTTATCTTTGAAGTGACTGTAAAAAGTTGCTCGGTTAATCATGGCCTCATCGGAAATATCATTGATTGTTATTTTATCAAAGGTTTTTGAGCGTAATAATTTGATGAAGGCTTGGGTAATTAATTTGTTTGTTCGTTTGACACGTAAATCAACTTTTTTGGGCATGTTTTCATTTTCTTTCTGAAAGTCACTAAGGTTATCCAACATTTTGTTGTTTAGTGTTGCTTTACCAACAGTTTAGCACATTTTAGTGGTTGCGCGCAAGTCAAATTCCTTGTAAAATTGAAATATATATGATAAGCAACAGTCTGTTGTTTTTAAAATGAGCTAGATAAGAATGAAGATGTAATGTATAAAGCAGGTATTGATGTTGGATCCACAACAGTAAAAATGGTCGTTTTCGATGACAACTATGAGATGATTTTTTCCCGCTATGAACGTCATTTTTCTGATGTTAAGACAGCAACGATTAAAGTGCTCAAGGATATGATTGCTGAGCTAGGTGATATACAGTTTACCTTTTCAATCACGGGTTCGGGCGGTATGGGTCTTTCTGATGTGATTGGTGCAACCTTTATTCAAGAAGTGATTGCCTCAACCTTGACCATTGAAAAATTTATCCCACAAACTGACGTCATGATTGAATTGGGTGGCGAAGATGCCAAAATGACTTTCTTTGATGGTGCCATGGAACAGCGGATGAATGGTTCCTGTGCTGGTGGAACGGGTGCTTTTATTGACCAGATGGCTGAGCTACTCAAAGTAGATGCGGCGGGTGTTAACGCGTTAGCTAAAAACTATGATAATCTTTATCCGATAGCCAGTCGTTGTGGTGTTTTTGCCAAAACGGATGTTCAACCCTTACTGAATGAAGGTGTTAGAAAAGAAGATATAGCTGCTAGTATTTTCCAAGCTGTTGTCAATCAAACCGTTGCAGGACTTGCAGCAGGTCGTAAAATCACAGGTAACATTGCTTTTCTAGGTGGACCGCTCTATTTTATGAGTGAACTCCGCAAACGATTCATTGAAACGTTAGATATCAAGCCTGAAAATGTTGTTTTTCCAGAACACCCACAACTTTTTGTCGCTATGGGTGCTGCCCTTGATGAGGAAAATGCGACAGAATTTTCAGCTACAGAAATTATCAGTAAACTTGAACAAGATGAGTCCGAAAACCTCATCCCACAGGATACGCTAGAGGTTCTTTTCGAAGATGAAACAGCTTTGGCTGAGTTTCGAAGTCGGCACGCTAAGGCATCAGCAGACCATAAACCGCTCTCTAGTCACCATGGCGCAGCCTACTTAGGGATTGATGCAGGCTCAACGACGACTAAAGTTGTCTTAATTGATGATGAGGGTAATATTTTGTTCGAGCATTACGGTTCAAATAATGGTGACCCACTGGATTCAGTTTTGACGGTTATGAGCTACCTTTATCAGGAGATGCCTGAGGATGTTTATATCGCTAAATCAGCTGTGACAGGTTACGGTGAGCAGCTGATTAAGGCAGCCATTAAAGTTGATATTGGCGAAGTTGAGACGATGGCGCATTACAAGGCTGCTGAGTTTTTCCAACCTGGTGTTGATTTTATCATCGATATCGGTGGGCAGGATATGAAGGCCATGACGATTCGAGATGGTGCGCTATCTAGTATCCAGCTCAATGAAGCTTGTAGCTCGGGCTGTGGTTCATTCATTGAAACATTTGCTAAATCATTGCGCTATGATGTTAAAGACTTTGCCCAAGCGGCACTTCTGACTGAACACCCTGTGGATCTTGGCTCAAAATGTACGGTCTTTATGAATTCTAAAGTTAAGCAGGTTCAAAAAGAAGGCGCGACAGTTGGTGATATTTCTGCAGGTTTGTCTTATTCTGTGATTAAAAATGCCTTGTATAAGGTCATTAAAGTTAAACGACCTGAGGACCTTGGCGAGAAAATCGTCGTCCAAGGTGGGACTTTCTATAATGAAGCCGTCTTGCGTGCTTTTGAGAAAATTTCAGGGCGCGAAGTTGTCCGTCCGTCTATCGCTGGTTTGATGGGCGCCTATGGTTGTGCCTTAATTGCCATGGAAAATGCGTCTGATGATGCGACACCGTCTACGATTCTGGGATTGTCAGACTTAGAGCAATTTAAAACGACAAAAGAATTTACAACTTGTGGTTTGTGTGAGAATATGTGCAAGATGACCTTGACTGTCTTTAATGATGGCTCTAAATTTGTGTCAGGTAATCGTTGTGAGCGTGGTGCTGAAAAAGCCATGAAAATCAAGGTTGATAAAGCAGAGAAAAAAGTCAATCTCGTTGATTACAAGTATAAAAAACTCTTCAAATTCAAATCGCTTAGCAAGAAAAAAGCGATTCATGGCGAAATCGGTATCCCACGTGTCCTGAATATGTATGAAAACTATCCTTTATGGCATACCATGCTGACAGATTTAGGGTTCCGTGTTGTTTTATCACCTAAATCAGATAAAGCATTGTATGAAAAAGGGATTGAGACGATTCCTTCGGATACGGTTTGTTATCCAGCTAAGCTCAGTCATGGTCATATTATGACCTTGATTCAAAAAGATGTTCCAACGATTTTTTATCCGTCAGTTTTGTACGAACGTCAGGAAGATGCTAGTGCTCAAAATCATTATAACTGTCCGATTGTTCAGTCTTATCCAGAAGTGATTAAAAATAATATTGATGAGATTCGTAATGGTGAGGTTGGCTACATTCATCCTTTTATCAATCTAGCTGACCCTGATAATATGGCTAAAAATCTTTACCTAGCCTTGTCAGAATTTGATGTTAGTCTAGAAGATGTTCAAAAAGCTGTCCAACATGGTTTTGATGTCCTAGATGATTTTAAGGCAGATATTCAAAAACAAGCAGAAGATTTGATGATGCGGATTAACCTTAACCATGAAAAAGCGATTGTCCTTTCTGGACGGCCTTATCATTTAGATCCTGAGATTAACCACGGGATTGCTGATATCATCACGCAGGAAGGTTTCCATGTCTTAACTGAGGATGCGATTGCGCACTTATCAGAAGTCGGTGGTTTACGTGTGGTTAATCAGTGGGTTTACCATTCACGCTTATATGGTGCAGCGCGTGTAGTAGCGAAAAATAAAAATCTAGAACTTGTTCAGCTCAATAGTTTTGGCTGTGGCTTAGATGCTGTGACGACTGACCAAGTTGAAGAAATCATGCAGCATCACCATAAACTTTATACGGTTTTAAAAATCGATGAAGGCTCAAATATGGGTGCGGTTCGAATTCGTCTGCGCTCGCTTAAAGCGGCGGTTAATGAACGTGATAAACGTGTTCAGTTGCCTGAGGTGTCTGAAGAACAGATGACAGAAATTGTAGAGCATCATCCTGCCTTTACCAAGGAGATGAAAAAGACACACACTCTCTTGATGCCAATGCTGTCACCAATTCATCAAGAGGGGTTAGTAGACGAAGCTTTCAGACAGTCTGGTTACAATGTGGTGCTCTTGCCAGAAGACAAATCATCCATCAACTCTGGTCTCAAGTTTGTTAACAACGACTCTTGCTATCCTGCCATCATTTCCATCGGGCAGTTGGTGCATGCACTGGAATCTGGTGACTACGATGTTGATAATACCTCTGTTTTGATGACTCAGACGGGTGGCGGCTGTCGGGCGACCAACTATATTCCTTTATTGCGCAAGGCTTTGAAAGACGCAGGTTTTGGTCAGGTGCCTGTTGTGTCCTTGTCGATGGGGAATAAGGGGACTGAGAAGTCGGACGGTTTCAAGCTGACGGTGCCTTTGATGGTGCGCGTAGTCATTGGTGCGCTTTATGGTGACTTATTTGAGCGCGTTGTCTATCGGACGCGGCCTTACGAAATTACCAAGGGGCAGGTTGATGCTTTGCATGCCAAGTGGTTAGCTAAAGCCAAGCATAATATGAAGACTGGTTCGATTTTTGAGTTTAATCGCAACATGAAGCAAATCATTCGAGAATTTGATGAAACGCCATTACGAGACATTCAAAAACCTCGTGTCGGTGTTGTGGGTGAAATTCTTGTGAAATACTCGAAAACGGCTAATAATGATATTGTGAGCATCATCGAAGCAGAAGGTGCAGAAGCTGTCGTGCCGGATATTATTGGCTTTATGAACTATTCACTGTATAACCAGATTTGGAAGTCAGATAATTTAGGCATGGGTAAAAAAGCTAAGTATTTCGCACGTGCCTTCATTAATATTATTCAAATGGTTGAAAAACCAATGAATAAAGCCTTGAAAGCGTCAAGCCGCTTTGATGGGATTCATTCGATTGATGCACTGGCTGCTGATACAGAGAAAATTATTTCGATTGGGAATCATACCGGCGAAGGTTGGTTCTTGACTGGCGAGATGATTGAGCTCTTGCAAGACGGTGTCGATAACATCGTTTGTCTCCAACCCTTTGGCTGTCTGCCTAACCACATCGTCGGTAAAGGCATGACCAAAGAACTCCGTCGTCAATATCCACGAGCTAATATCACACCAATAGACTATGATCCATCTGTTTCTGTTGTCAACCAACTCAACCGCATTCGCTTGATGATGGCGACGGCTAAGAAACAGTTGAAAAAGGATATGGAAGTTGGAGCGTAAGCTACTCAAAAAAACTATCGCAAGATGGTTTTTTCTTTTAGCTAAGGGTGAAAATGTGGTAAGATAGAGAAAACAAACTATCGGAATAAGAGGAGGATAAGTAATGGCAAATATTGATAAACTGGCACGATTTATTGCCTCTTTGGGTAGTCTGAATGAGTATGGTAGTACGATTGCCCAAACCAAAAAAGCACTTGAAACAGAAAATTTGACTTATTTATCTAGTCAAACAGACCAAGTCATCTTTCAGGATGCTCTGAAAGGGATAAAAGCCATTCAAAAAACTGGCTTTAATGTTGATGGCATTATTGCTGTTAACAAGCAGTTTGATGGCGATTCAAATGAACAGCCAACAATGCCAGGACATTTAAGAAATGCTTATTATAATCCAGATGATCAGATTGCCATAACCCTTGACCCTAGTGGTCGAACACACTATATTCCCAAGGAAGTTGTGAGTCGTGATGATTTAGACCAGATTGTGACAGAGTTTGAGATGTCTGAGCAGACTTCAAAAGCAGCTTGGCTAGTCTTTGCGCGTTTATCTAAATTACAACCGTTTCAGGATGGCAATAAACGCACCGCACTGATTGTAGCCAATCATGCGGTCAAGGCACTAGAGACACAAAATTATTTACTGATTCCTGAGAATCCATTGGACCGAATGGACTTTACAACTGCCTTGATGCGTTATTATGCAGCAAATGGTAGCGCGGAAGAACAGCTATCTTTTGATAGACTTTATCGGATTGTTAAGATGCCTGTTTCACAATCTAAGCCCACTGAGTATGAGTTTCCGGATGCTAAGACGAAACACTACAAAATTAAAGAGACTTTTTCGACAAATAAGCATTATGACAAAAATCAGACCTAATGATGGTGACATTTATGCAGTAAGTTCAAACATGATTGAGGGCTGGCAGCCTAAAGTAGCATTTATTGAAAAGATGAGACGACGCATGATTGAACTTAGAAAAGGGATTGTCAATACCTAAAACAGAAGCATTGGAAGCAATTATCTTTAATTAAGATAATAAAAACTGTCGCAAGATGGTTTTTTATTATTGACATAAACTATATCAAAACAAAAAATCACTCATTTTAGATATAGTCTAAAACTATATCACTAGTCAACATTTCAGTATTATACAACCGACATATTTTACCCTATAATAAAATTATCCAAAAAATAAGTGAGATGGCTGATTGATTAGGTCATTCCAAAATTAAAACAGGAAAAAGGGGAATTATAAAATGAGTGAAAAATTTCAAATTGTAGGCAGCTTGTTAAGACCACAAAACTTGCTGGACTATAAGAGCCAAATCGAAAAACGTGATGATATTCAATATCCGTTCTATAACGATTTTGAAGGTTATCAAGCTTGTGAAACACAAGCCATTCAAGAGGTCATTCAAAAACAAATCGACCACAAGCTCAGCATTATTTCAGACGGTGAGTTTTCAAAATCGCTCTGGCATTTAGATTTTGTCTGGGGACTCAAAGGTGTGCGGCGGTTAATCGCAGAACACGGCTACTTCTTCAGGGATTTCGACGAAATGCAGACCTACGAAACACGTCGGGATATTGCCTTAGCTTTCGATGAAAAACTCAGCGGTCACAACCACCATTTCATCGACATTTACCAAGAGATCCAAGCAGATGCAGCGGGACACACAACCAAACTGTGTATTCCGTCACCCTCACATATCTTCGGGGAATGGTCGTTTTCACGTGAGCAAAACGCTGAGCAGTCTAATGATTCTTATTATCAGGAGCCTGAGGTTTTCAAGCAAGATTTAGCTAACGCTTACCAAGAATTTTTGAGTGACTACGCCAAAATCGGCGGCAAAATCATCCAGTTCGACGACTGCCTCTGGGAGATGTTCTCGACCGACAACCCTAACTCGCCCTTCACTGGTGGACATATCGACCAAACTAGCATCCAAGACCTCGCGCAAACCTTCATTGACCTCAATAACAGCGTCATCGACTATGGTCATAGCCTCGGGCTCAAAGTTTGGACACATAATTGCCGTGGCAATTATGATTCTCGGAACATGGGAGGTGGCTCTTATGAGACGATTGCTAATCTTTTCTTAGGACAGCAGAAGTATGACCGTTTCTTTTTAGAGTGGGATGATGAGCGAGCGGGGAATCTTTCTGCACTCGACGTGTTCAAAGACCGCACTGAGACCGAAGTTGTGTTAGGCTTACTTTCTAGTAAAACTGCAACCTTAGATGATGAGGCACGTGTTTTGGACCTACTTGAAAAAGCAAGTCAAATCATTCCACAAGACAGACTCTTTTTATCTCATCAATGTGGTTTTGCGTCATGTGATAATGGCAATGCCTTAACTGAAAATCAGCAGTGGGCAAAAATTGACCAAGGCCAACAAATTGCTGCTGATTTCTTTGGTATATAATCTTAGGATAAAAACTATCGCAAGGTAGTTTTTTTGTTGACAGGTATTTTTCTTCATACTATACTTAGAATAAAGAGAACAAGAAAATAATTTTAAATATGACATATCAGATAGGGTATCGAATTTATGACGATTTTCCAATAGATTCTATCCAAAAATATTCGGATAAGACATTGTTAGTTGAGGGAATGTTCCCAAAAACAGACTGGCTGTATGGCTATATCCTATCACTTGGACAAGCAGTGAAAATAATTGAACCGCTTGACTTGAAACAAGAGCTGATCACAATTATTAATTAATGGGGGAAAATTACCATGAGTAGACCGACAATTAAAACAGATTTAATCGAGGCGGGCAAGACAGGTTACTTAAAATTAGAACATGTGATCCAAACATTACCGGATGAAACACAAGTGTTTAATTTTGAAGTGACAGAAAAAATGACAGAGGCTCATTGGCAACGTGACCAGAATTTAAGAGATGTTTTGATTCATTTATATGAATGGCATCAGTTACTATTAAACTGGGTTGGTGCCAATCAAAAAGGCAATGCGGAACCTTTTCTGCCAGCACCTTATAATTGGAAAAACTATGCACAAATGAATCAAGCGTTTTTGGAAAAACATCAAACAACTTCACTTGAAGATGCTAAAAATATGTTAAACACCAGTCATTCCGAAGTCATGTCTTTAGCCAATACGTTTTCAAATGCTGAACTATTTACCAAGCAATATTTTTCTTGGACAGGTACGAGTTCATTAGGCGCCTATTTTATTTCAGCAACTTCAAGCCACTATGATTGGGCAATGAAGAAATTGAAAAAACAAATCAAGGCCAATCGATAAGGGATAGTGTTCAAATAAGGAAGGAGACTAATGACTAGCCAAAAAGTTGACTTTAAAAAACACCCTAGAGCAGGCTACCAAGCCAAGATAAAACCTGCTATCATTGAACTATCACCTAGTCAGTTTATTAAAGTGGACGGCAAGGGAGACCCCAATACGAGTGCTGACTATCAACAAGCGATTGAACTCTTATATGCTTTGTCTTATGCGATCAAGATGAGTCCAAAGCATCAATATGTGCCTAATGGTTATTTTGATTACGTCGTCCCACCACTTGAAGGATTGTGGTGGTTAGAAAATGATGACAAGCAAATTGGTATGACACTAAATAAAAATCAGTTTAATTGGCGTGCTATGATTAGACAACCCGATTTTGTCACTCAAGAAGTTTTTAACCATGCTCTTTTAGTAGTGAGTGAAAAGAAATCTGACTTAGAGATATCGCGAGCAAGTTTGGTAACATTTTCAGAAGGATTGTGTGCTCAAATCCTGCATATAGGAAACTATGATAATGAACCTGATACCATTAAATGCTTGGATGAGTTTATTAAATCTTCCGGTTATACAGTTGATATCTCTAATATAAGAAGGCATCATGAGATTTATTTAAACGATCCGAGAAGAACAGCACCTGAAAAATTGAAGACGATTATTCGACATCCGATAAAGTGAGGTAAAAAATGCAATTTATCCCTGCAAAAACAATTTTGCAAAAAGTCAAGTTTAATGGTAATTTATGGTTTGGGATTGACTATAATATCAACTTATATAAGGGGTGCAATCAAGGTTGCATTTATTGTGATAGCCGAAGTGCGAGATACTATATTGATGATTTTGATTGCGTCCATGTTAAGGAGAATTGTTTGGCTATCCTAACAAAAGAATTAAGTCGGAAAATGCCCAGAGGTGTTATTGGTTTAGGCGCAATGTCGGATAGTTATAATCATTATGAGAAAAACTTGCAAGTGACGCGAGGCACTTTAGCATTAATTGAACGCTATGGATTTGGTGTCTCTCTGGAAACAAAACGTGATTTAGTAACGCGTGACATCGACATTTTAAAACGAATTTCTGAGAAATCGAGCTGTATCCTTAAACTCTCAATTACCACGAGTGACGATAGTCTAGCTAGGAAGATTGAACCCTTTGCTAGTCTTCCCTCAGAACGGTTTAGAGCGATTCGTCAGTTATCCGATAATGGTATTTTTACAGGTGTTTTATTGACGCCTGTTTTACCATTTATCACGGATAGTGATGAAAACATCAAAAATATAGTGAGGTTAGCGCATGAACATGGTGCTAAATTTATTTTTAGTTTGTTTGGCGTGACTTTACGAGATATCCAACGCGACCATTTTTTTGAGAAGTTAGAGCGTTATTTTCCAATGCTTAAACAGCAGTATATGATGACATATAGCGATCGTTATCAATGCAATATCCCTGATATGGCTAGGAAACGAGCGCTGTTTATCAATGAATGTGAGAAGTATGGCCTCTTGTATCGAATGGATGAGATTATTGCTGCTTATAAGCAAGACCAACCTGAGCCAGAACAATTAAGACTGTTTTAGGCAGGCTATTAGGAGTTGGCTTTTTAGTTTGACAAGGGGTTTCTTTAAGACTATACTAAAATAAAAAATCTCAAAAGAAAGACGTGCTATGAATGAAATAGAATTAAAAAACTACTCACCAAGATACCAGAAATCTATGATATTTTAAAAATCATTGAACAGCTAAAATTACCAGATGCTTGGTTGTGTGCGGGCAGTATCCGCAATCTTATTTGGAATTATCTTTCTGATCAGCCTCCTTTTGATCCAACGACAGATATTGATGTTATCTTTTTTGAGCCAAAAATTTCTTATGATGCAACGCACACTATTGAAAAATTCTTAAAACTTGCCCACCCAAGTTATACCTGGGAAGTCAAAAATCAAGTACATATGCACTTGCATAATCCCAATACAGCGCCATATCTCAGTGCGCGTGATGCCATGGCTAAATTCCCAGAAAAATGTACCGCCATTGGCGCGCGCCTGACAGCGACTCATGAGATTGAGCTATTTCTTCCTTACGGTCTTTCAGATATCACTGATTTCATCGTTCGCCCGACCCCTTTTTTCTCTGAAAATGCGGGCAAACTAGCGATCTACCGTGAACGCCAAGCTAAGAAAAATTGGCAGAAGAAGTGGCCTCAGTTACGGATATTGTCTGCTGAATAAGTAGCAAACACTAGAATTGGAGTACAGCAGAGCATGCTGAAAATAGAGAAATGTTTTAGAATCGTAACAACAATTGTTTTTATCATTGCTTGTTTTATCATACCAATGTCTCTATTTGGTGTACTGATAACTCTTTATTTTAATGCTTTAGATACAATTGATTGGTTAGTAAAACTACTCAAGTGTGGGTTCAAAATCCTATACGGCATAAATTTTTTACTGGCTTTAATTGTTCTAGTTTGGCATATCGTAAAAACTAAAAAAGCTTATTTAATGTTAGCGAGTAGTTTAGTTATTCTAGGCACTGTTCTTGCGACCTTAACAGGGTATTTTATATTGTTCTTTTGGCCTATGTATTTAATGGCTTTTGTTTTAATTCATAGTGCTGCGAAAGATACGTCCCACTCTACCTATCTTGGATAATTAATTATGACAAAGTAGGCAAACAATGGTCTATTTACAGAAAATGTCCTGAAATATTTAAGAATTTAAGCTGTCCTCAAGGCAGTTTTTTCCTTTATATGGTAAAATATGTTTGACATCACATTTTATAAAGGGGTCAAAATGACAGAAGATATATATGATATAACGATAATCGGTGCTGGACCTAGTGGCTTATTCGCAGGTTTCTACGCCGGTATGCGTAAAAATAAAGTCCAAATTATAGATTCACTCGAAATACCCGGCGGTCAATTAACCGCCCTCTATCCAGAAAAAACGATACATGATGTGCCAGGCTATTTCGCAGTCAAGGCTGAAACGCTCGTGGCTGATCTAGTCAAGCAAACCGCTCAATTTGGCGTGCCCATCCGCCTATCTGAGAAAGTCGTTGACATCACGCCAACAGAAAACCAAGGCGTTTACCAAGTGACAACGACTAAGTCTAGCTATTTAACAAAAGCTGTCATTATTGCAACAGGCAATGGCTCATTTGCACCTAAGCCGTTGAAAACTGATGAACCGTCAGATTTTGATTTCTCTAAACTAGGGTATAGTGTGACAGATAAACAGCAGTTTGCAGGCAAAAATGTTGCCGTTGCAGGTGGTGGTGACTCTGCCATTGACTTGGCTTTGATGCTTTCTGAAGTAGCAGCATCTGTTAGCCTCATTCACAGACGAGATGCCTTTAGAGCGCATGAATCATCTGTCGATAAATTGTATGTTTCAGACGTTCATGTCGTGACGCCTGTCACCATTCGCAGTATTTCAGATTGTCAAGAGGGGTTACGAATCGCGCTATCTGATGATCGTGAGTTGGAAGTGGATCATTTGATTGTGCAGCACGGTTTCCTTAGCAACAATAAAGATATTCGCGCTTGGTCGGTAAATCTTGAGATGAAACGTCAGCATTTCATGGTTGACAGCCATTATCAAACCAGTTGTGACAATATTTATGCCATCGGTGACACCGCCAACTATGATGGCAAGCTCGGTTTAATCGTCGAAGGCTTTAAAGAAGGCCCGCATGCTGTTAATCAAATCATGACTAAAATTCATAGTGGTAAATTGAGTCAAGCGCATTCTACATCGTTGTTTTAATCCACCATTTATCTAGAAGTCTTGTGCCAAATGATTGGCATAAGACTTTTTTTCTTGATTTCTTGATACATTGTTTCGAAAAAACAAACAAAAAAATAAATAAACCGGCACAATGTAACCGTTTGCATTGTTTGTATTGCAGCCTTAAAGAGGCTATGTTATGCTTAGTTTAGAAAATGACATAAGGCCTAAATGATATTTTCATCACACGTTGCTGAATCATTCTTTCAGTCATCATCTAACATATTATGAGGAGCATTAAAATGGAAAAACTAAAAACTGAATTTCCTAAGGATTTTCTCTGGGGAGGCGCAGTCGCAGCCAATCAAGTTGAAGGCGCTTGGAATATTGAGGGGAAAAAAGCTGATCTATCTGATATTTTTCCTAACGGCGCCCACATGCCAGCTGATCGTGAGATTATCCCTGGTAAATATTATCCAAATCATGAAGCGATTGATTTTTATCATCGTTATGAAGAAGATTTGGATTACTTCCAAGAAATGGGATTCAAATGTTTCAGAACATCTATCAACTGGAGTCGCATTTTTCCTGAAGGTGATGAAACAGAACCAAACGAAGCAGGTTTGAAATTTTATGATGACCTGATTAATGCGATTATTGCGCGTGGCATGGCACCCGTCATTACCATCAGTCACTATGAAACACCACTGAATTTGGTAGACAAATATGGTAGCTGGCGAGATCGGAAACTGATTGATTATTTCGTTCATTTCTGTGAAACAATTTTCAAACGTTATGGTGATCGTGTCAAATATTGGATGACCTTTAACGAAATCAATAATATGCGTCGCATGCCAGCAACTGCTGGCGGTATTTTCTTCGAAGAAGGAGAAAATGAACTTGAAGTTATGTATCAAACGACCCACCACATGTTTGTCGCCCATAGCCTTGCTATTAAAGTTGGGCGAGAGCTCATGCCCCATGCCAAAATTGGCTGTATGATGAGTTTATCAAATGTCTATCCGAATACGTGTAATCCCAATGATGTTTTTGAAACACTAGAATTGCGTCGCGCATCATTATTCTACTCAGATGTCATGATTCGCGGCAAATATCCAAGCTATATCAACCGCATCTGGGAAAAAGCAGATGTGCAAGTCAAATTTGAACCAGGTGATGAAGAAATCATCAGCACTTATCTGAGTGATTACCTTGGCTTTAGTTACTATCGGACAACGACTCACGTCTACGGCGAACCTTTTGCAGGTCATACAGGAGGTGACCAAGGAACACCAAACCCATATATTGGGACAACACCTTGGGGTTGGCAGGTTGACCCAGTCGGCTTCCGTTATACCTTCAATGAACTCTACGATCGTTATCAGATTCCATTATTCTGTGTTGAAAATGGTCTTGGACAATTTGACGAGGTGGCTAAAGATGGTAAAATCCATGATGATTATCGCTCGTCTTATTTGATTCAGCATGTGGCTGCGATGAAAGAAGCGATTAAAGATGGCGTGGATATTATGGGTTATACTTGGTGGGGGCCGATTGACCTTGTTTCAGTTGGTACAGGCGAAATGTCAAAACGTTATGGTTTTGTCTATGTCGACAAAGATAACGAGGGCAATGGGACACTGAAGCGGATTAAGAAAGATTCATTGGCAACCTACAAAAATATAATCGCAACAAATGGGACTACGATTGATGAACTTGTCGCAAAATTGGCGTGATAGAGACTTAAGTCAGACTTCTCAATAGAATAGCTTAAAGGAGGTTATCAAAATGTTCAGTAAATTTATCAGCAAATTGGAGTACGTTGGCGGTAAAGTTTCAACCTTTACTTATGTCAGTGTCATCCGAGTGGCGTTTGTCAAATTAATGCCCATTATCATCTTAGGGTCTTTTGCAACACTGTTAAATAATGTCTTCTGTAGTGCCACCAACGGCTTACCTGCCTTATTTCCTAACTTAATGTTCCTAACCGATTTTTCACCTATTTTCTCAGCGATAAACTATGCGACCATGAATTTCTTATCCATCTTCGTTGTCTTCCTCGTAGCGCAAGCAATGGGTAAAGAACGCAAGATAGATGAAACTTTTGCAGGGA
The DNA here is from genome assembly GCF_013449735.1 of Pseudolactococcus laudensis. Taxonomy (GTDB): domain Bacteria; phylum Bacillota; class Bacilli; order Lactobacillales; family Streptococcaceae; genus Pseudolactococcus; species Pseudolactococcus laudensis. Next base: position 8,816 of record NZ_JACBNY010000014.1, on the reverse strand, counting down.
TCGTTGGCTTGATTTGCTATATTTCTCTAGTACCGACAGCCATCACGAGAGTCTTTGACCTTGCAACTGAAAGTTATAAATTAGCCGGAGATACCGTCAGTGAAATCGTCATCCCAAATGCCTTGGCAGTGAATTATACGAATACACGTGGAATGTTCCTAGCCATGATTGTTGGGATTGTTGCAACAGAATTTTTAGCAAAATTAATGAACAGCGGGAAAATGTCGATTCATATGCCCGAGAGCGTGCCACCAAACGTCGCAACAGCTTTTGAAGTGCTATTTCCCTCAATTACAGTCGCAGGTGTTTTTGGGATCTTCGGTTTTGTCTTCCAAAAAGTGACTGAAATGAATATTTCTGACGGCATTTACAAAGTCCTTCAAATTCCCTTGGAAGCAATCATGCAACATCCAGCTGGTGTCATTGTCCTTGCCCTTGTTGTGTCAAGTTTTCTGGCTGATTGGGATTCATGGGGCGCAAGTCATTGGAATCGTTAAAGATCCGATTGGACTAGCTGCGATTGCCATCAACTTAGAAGCGCATGAAGCGGGAAAAGCCTTGCCTAATGTTTTCACTTATACTTTTTGGAATACTTACGCAACGATTGGCGGTTCTGGATGTACGATTGGACTATTGATTGCTATATTTTTCTTTAGCAAACGAGCTGATTATCGCACAATTGGTGGTTTCTCAGCCATACCCGCTCTGTTCAATATCAATGAACCTTTGATTTTCGGCCTGCCTTTAGTTTTGAATCCGATTTTAGCCATTCCATTTATCTTTGCGCCAGTTATCTCTTCAATTATTGGTTACTTCCTCACCTATATTGGGTTTGCTGCCAGTGCCTTTATTACAGTACCATTTACCCTACCACCACTAGTCAATGCCTTTGTGTCAACGGGAAGCTTTAAAACAGTGATTGTTCAGTTAATCTGTATCATCGTCACTGTTTTAATCTATGCACCGTTTGTTATCGCGGCTAATAAACAAGTGCATGAAGAAAACTTCAGTTTATAAGTCATTAGGATCAACATCATCAAAAGGGAAGTTCATTTCCCTTTTCGTGTTTAAGAATCCACTAGGGTCATTTGCCAAAAACTAAATTTCTTGGTTTAATAGAAGTGAAATGAGTTTAAAATGAGAATATATTTAAATTTATGATGTGGTGAATTGGTTCAAGCACATTCTGATATGATCGTGAGAGGCAGGTAAAGGCATGAAACTAGTTGAGATCTTACACCATCGAGAGAATTTTAATCAGGTTGAAGAGGATATAGCCAAGTTTGTCTTAGATGATCCGAAAAGTGTCATCAATCTCTCTGTGAGAGAGTTCGCCAGTCAACTTTTTATCTCGCCTTCTGCGATCGTACGCTTTACTAAGAAGATTGGCTTAACAGGTTATTCAGATTTCAAGATGAAAATCGCAAGTGAGCTGGCTTATTTTTCAAAAGATGACACGACTTTGGTCGCCCTGGACTTACCCGTTGCTTCTAAGCAAACGGTGAAGGATATCGCTAAAACAATGATGAATTTACATTCACAGACCTTGCTTGATATTTATTTGGATCTAGATCTGAAAAATATCACAATTGCTGGTGATTTGATTCTTCATTCAGATTGGATCACAATTTTTGCCAAAGGTGAGAGCATCCTAGCAGCTGAAGCCTTGCACCAAAAACTTTTAAGAATCGGGTTCAATTCACATCTAGAAGCATTGAATGGTTTTCAATTGGTCAAACCGATTCGAGCCAAACAGCCAATAGGTATTATCATTTCGCAGTTTGGTGACAGTCGTGAAATGTTAGCCGATTTGCGAGAGTTATCAAAACACAATATTCTAACCATTTACATCACCTCAAATCAGAGTAATAAAGCTTGGCAAGCTGCAGAAATTGGAATTTACGTTGAAAATAATGAAACCTTGAATAAAATGGGATCATTTGCTTCACGTACCGCTTATTTGTATGTGACCGATGTGTTATATGAATATGTATTTTCAAGAAACTATGACGAAAACGTCAAGTTATTAAGTGATTACGCCTTTCAATCTAGGACACGAAATCGATTTTTAGGTGTAGATGACTAAATAAAGCTTCTTGGCAAATAAAGCGAACATTTATGACCATTTTCGGTCACTTTATCTACCAAATTGAGCATATCCTAGAAAAAGAGGTTTATCTTCATTATGGGAACTATACTATTAAACTCACTGAGCTTTTTAGCGACAATTCTATTGGCTTATGGCTTAAAACATCTCGGCATTTTCAAGCAGGAAGATGGTCAAGTCCTATCTAAAATGATCGTTTATATCACACTACCCGCTACCATTGTCAATGGTGTCAATGGTACGAAACTCACGACACTGTTCTTGATTCTAGCAGGGATTGGTCTCGCATCAAACGGAATCATGATTCTCTTCGCTTACTTTTACGGTTTAAAGGAGAAAGAAAGAAATTTTAGAGGATTGCTCCTTTTTACCACTGGAGGTTACAATATCGGAAACTTCGCAATTCCTTTTGTCATGGCCTTCTTTCCTAGCTCCATTCCGTATTTAGGAATGTTTGACATGGGAAATTCTTTCATGGTAGCAGGGGGAACATCAGCGATTACTGATAGATTGCTGGCAAGCAAAGAAGATGCACCTAGCTTTTTAGACATCATTAAAAAACTATCAAAATCCCCAACTTTCATGATCTACATTGTCATGTTCACCTTATCCATTATCGGAATCAGGATTGCTGACGACTGGATGGCACCTTTTAAGTTATTAGCCAGTGCCAATTCCTTTCTTTCCATGTTCATGATAGGGCTTTACATGAAAATCAATCTGCATAGAGAAGGTATGCGAAATGTCCGTAAATTACTGTTTGGTAGATATGCCATGGCGACAGTTTTAGCTATCCTTATCTATCTCTTTTTACCCCTATCTCACATGATCAAAAGTGTTCTAGTCCTGATTATGTTCGCACCGATTTCGAATTTAACGGTCATCCAAGCAACCGAATTTGGAGCAGATGAAGGGGTGAGTGGATTGGCTAGCTCGTTGAGTATCATTTTGTCACTTGTGATTATGAGTGCAGTAGTTATTCTGGTTTTGTAACAGAATAGCTCAAGCGTGAAGGCTTGAGCTATTTTTTTTGACTCAATTTCTTGTTTTAACGGTTTATGTTGTTCCTGAACTTTAATTTAAAAAAAGTGATCGCAACGGATCACTCAAAAGTTTAAGTTAAATTTTTTCTAAAATCGCTTTTGTTAAGGGCTGTTTTTTTCAAAACATGGATTGTCTCTTACATACCGAAGTAGATAAAATAAAAAGTTTGGGTTACTATCTCTTATTTTCTAAATCTTTCTCCCAATCACTCAGCACATAATCTGGTTGCACCATATCACCATAGAAAATTTCCATGAAGTGATGCGGATCCGTTCCGACCCGTTTATTCTCATTGAGACCATTGATGATCTCGATATCTTCAGCCGAGATGTTAAAGTCCCAAGCATCAAAGTTAGCAGTAATACGGTCTTTGTTAACAGATTTTGGAATGGTCACGATATCGTTTTGAATCTCCCAACGAATCATGAGTTGGGCAGTGGTCTTGCCATATTTTTCAGCAAGTTCGAGGAGGGCAGGGTGACGAAGCAGGTGACCGCTGCCGAGTGGCGAATAGGCTTCGGTGACAATGCCTATCGAGTCATTATATTTCCGTGCCTCGGCTTGATTCAGCATGGGATGAACTTCAATCTGATTAATCATCGGCACGATTTTAGCAGTTGTCAGAAGTTGATCTAAATGCTCAGGTAAAAAGTTACTAACGCCGATGGCTTTGATTTTACCAGCTTCGTAAAGCTCCTCCATGGCGCGCCAAGCATCATTGTAGAGTCCAGTTTTAGGCCAGTGAATCAAAAATAAGTCGATATAGTCAAGTTGTAGTTTCTCAAGTGACTCGTAGAAAGCAGTTTTGGTGGCATCATAGCCAAGCTGACTGGCGCGAACCTTGGTTGTGATGAAAACTTCTTCCCGCGCTAGACCACTTGCAATCAAACCGCGCCCGACAGCTTCCTCGTTGTTATAGCCTTGTGCAGTATCAATCGAGCGATATCCGGCTTATAAGGCCCATTTTGTTGCATTTTCAGCTTGCTCTGGTGTCATTTGAAAAACACCCATGCCGACACGTGGCATCTCCACGCCGTTTGCTAGTGTGATCGTTTTACTCATAAGTTTCTCCTTTTATAATAAACTATATGCATTTATATAAGAAGTATAGCATTTTCCCCTTCTTGTGACGAGCCAATTTTGCGAATTTGGCACAATGTTTCACATTCCTGAATATTATTGAAAAATTGCGAAAATTACGCTAAAATAGCAATATGGAAATTAACGGTTACACGAAACTCGCGGCGGTGGTTGCGAATCCAATCAAGCACTCACTCTCACCATTTATACATAATTTGGCCTTTGACCATGTCGGTGAAAATGGTGTCTACCTTGCTTTTGAAACACCAGAAACTGATTTAGGCTCTGTCATTGAAAGTATCAAGACACTTGATATGTACGGTGTCAATTTATCTATGCCTTACAAAGAAGCAGCCGTGCCCTATATGGATGAACTATCTGAAGTAGCCAAACTGACAGGAGCCATCAATACGATTGTCAATCAAGATGGCAAGCTTTTTGGCACGTCAACGGATGGTGCAGGTTTCTTTAAGTCTCTGAAACACTTTAAGGTCAAAGGTAGTACTATTACCGTTATTGGTGCTGGTGGTGCAGCAAGGTCGATTATTGCGGAGGCAGCGGTACAAGGTGCGCGCCAAATCACCGTTTATAACCGAACTTACAAGCCCGAACTTTTCGCTAGTTATCCTGGAAACATTGTGTTCAAACCGTTGTCAGATTTAACAGAATTGACCGGTGATTTGTTAGTCAACACAACGAGTCTTGGCATGGATGGTGTGAGTCTTCCTATCCCAATGGCCTTACAATTACCCAAGGACATGCTGGTGGCTGATGTGATTTACCAACCAATTGAGACGCCGTTATTGACGTATGCCAAGTCACAAGGGAATTCGACTGTTAATGGTTTAGGCATGCTCTTATATCAGGCAGCTGAAAGTTTTAAACTCTGGACAGGCCAAGAGATACCAACAGATATCATTCTAAAAAAATTGGAAGAAAAAATATATGGTTAAGTCAAAAATCACAACAATTGTTGTCAACTATCCAGAAAATCAAGCACCGACGTGGGTCGAACCCAGAGACTACAAACCCTATCGTTTCGGCTTAGGTAAATTGTCGAAAAATCCTTTGGTTGCCATTTGCATGAACCCTTCGGCGGCGCGAGATGAAACGAGCGACCGGACGGTTAATCGGGTGATTGCGGCGAGTCAGAAGCTGGGCTATGATGGCTGGGTGGTGTTTAACACTTATCCTGAGCGTGCGACGGATGCGGTGAATATGGATGAATTTGATGCAGGTTTGTCGCAGGAAAATGTCGAAGTGATCCGAGATTTTCTGGTTGAAAATGGGATCACAGAAGTGTGGGGTGCTTGGGGGAACCTCAAGTATGAGGCACTTAAACAAGGACGTGATGCGATTCTTGAGGTCTTAGCTGAGCAAGACATTAAGGTCTTTCATTTTGCGCCACCGACAAAGGCGGGTAATCCGCGTCATCCCCTCTATCTGAAAGTTGAAGCTGAAAGGAAACGCTATTTATGAAAACATTACATGTGAATTTACCTGACCACCCCTATGATATTATCGTTGAGCGCGCAAGTTTATCAAAGTCAGGGGACTGGGCAGCGAAACTCTGGCAGCCGCAAAAAGTGGTCATTATCACAGATAACCATGTCGGTGACTTGTATGATGAAACGGTCAAATTATCTTTTGAGGCGGCAGGTTTTGAGGTATCGGTTTTTGCTTTCTTAGAGGGTGAGGCATCTAAAAACTTGACGACAGTTGATAGAGCCTATCAGTTTTTGGCGGATTTTGGCATGACCCGTTCGGACGGTGTTGTGGCACTTGGTGGTGGTGTTGTCGGAGATTTGGCAGGATTTGTAGCGTCGACTTATATGCGCGGTATTCATTTCTTGCAAATTCCGACCAGTTTAACAGCTCAAGTGGATTCATCAGTCGGTGGGAAAACAGGGGTCAATACGACATATGCTAAAAATATGGTAGGGACTTTTACGCAACCTGATGGTGTTTTGATTGATCCAAATTGTTTGGCGACGCTTGGTAAGCGTGAGCTTTATGAGGGGATGGGCGAGGTTATCAAATGTGGTTTGATTGCGGATGCGGCACTTTGGGATATTTTGCAAGGGATGACTGGTGAGGTTGATAACCTTTTAGATAATGCTGAAGCCTTGATTTACCATTCTTGCGATGTTAAAAGAAAAGTTGTCGTAGAAGATGAGCTAGATAATGGGACGCGGCTTTACCTGAATTTTGGGCATACCATTGGTCATGCTGTTGAAGCAACCGCTGGTTATGGTAAAGTCATGCATGGTGAAGGCGTTGCGATTGGCATGATTCAAATCACTAAAATCGCTGAAGCTAAAGGATTAGTAGAAGCAGGTTTGACTGAAAAGATTCGAGAAATGGTTCTTAAGTTCCAGTTACCAACCACCTTTGAAGACTGGGATGTCACACGTCTGGCTAAAGCTATCACTTTAGATAAGAAAGCACGCGGCTCAAAAGTTAAAACAGTTCTAGTGCCAAAAATTGGCGAAGCATTCATTAATGAAATTGCTATGAGCGATGTTCCTGAGTGGTTGAACTGAGTTTTGGATTTAAATGGCATGATTAACAACGAGATTTGTACAAAAGTCCTTAGTCACCAAAAGAGAAAAGTAATCCGGTAGGTTTGCTTTTCTCTTTTTTCGTATTATTCCTTGAAAAAATAAGAGTTTCCCACGAAAACAACTTATTTTTACCGATTTCGAATTGTTTTGGCAAAAGAATACCGATTTGGTATTCTTTTCAATAAATCATAATGTTGGTTTACATTTTTCGGAAAATGATACAGAAATTGGCTATAAACGATTTTCTACATTTTGATGCTCACACATAGGTTTAAGGTGAAATATTTAAATACTTTTACATGATTTACTATTATTTTTATTATAAATGAGCTATAATAAAGAAGAAAATGAAAACGCTTACGAAGTGGTGTTATGTATCGAATTAATGATATATAATTTTAAGGAGGCTTTTATGCAAAATACAGTTCAAATCAAACCCGATATTATTTGGGTAGGTGGAAACGATCGTCGGGTTAATCGATTTGAAAATCTATCTCCTCTAACGCATGGTATGTCATATAATGCCTATGTCATCCTAGATGAGAAGACGGTATTAACGGATACAGTTGATCGCTCGATTAGTGTCTTGTTTATGGAGAATGTTAAGGCTGCTCTAAATGGCAGAAATCTAGATTATCTGGTTATTCATCACATGGAACCCGACCATTGCGCCAACATATAAGCCATTGTCCAAGCTTATCCTAATATTCAATTAATTGGCAATCGTAATACCTACAAATTTTTAACGCAATTTTATCCAGCTTTTACTTTTGATAATTTTATAACGGTTAAAGAAGGAGAAGAATTAAATATCGGCAAAAGGACATTGCGATTTTATATGACACCAAATGTTCATTGGCCTGAAGTCATGATGTCTTATGAAGTGAGCGAAGGATTGTTATTTTCTGCGGATGCTTTTGGTTCTTTTGCAACGATTGATGGCAATCTTTTTTCAGATGAGATTTATTTTCCAGAGTGCATTATTGATGAGTCACGTCGATATTATGTCAATATCGTAGGGAAATTTGGTAGTCATGTCTTAAAAGCACTCAAAAAATTCAGCGAGCTCAATATTACCACGATTTTGCCTTTACACGGACCGATTTATAGAACACCTGAGCATATTGGCTTAATTTTGGACGCTTATCAAAATTGGGCAAGTTATGATTTTGATAAAAAGAGTACCTTAATTCTCTATGCATCAATGTATGGTAACACTGAAAATGCGGTTGATATTTTAGCGAGTCGATTATCTCAAAAAGGCATAAGAGAAATTAAAGTTTATGATATTTCTGACACTGATCCGTCATATTTGATTGCTGAAATGTGGCAATATAGCCATATTGTTTTTGCTGCACCCAATTATAACGGTGATTTATTCTACAAAATGGATGCTTTGATTCGTGAAGCACTCCGCTTGAATCTAAAAAATAAAAAGGTAAGTTTCATCTCAAATGCAACATGGGGTGGCATGGCACTTAAAACCATGCAACACTATTTTGAAGATGACAAACGCTTTACTCAAGTGGGAACATTCGTAGAAATTCCATCAGCAGTGAGTGACGAAACCGTCACAGCCTTAACAGCACTCGCCAAAGACATTTCAGAGTCTTTGATTAATGATTGAGCGCTATCCTTATCATTATGATTATGGGTTCTGTTGCGAAGTTTGAAAATCAAACGAGCCCTCTCTGAACTCAGAATATCTTAGGCTGGTATTCCCATTAATACCTTGATTTCAGTAGACACCGAAAAGCCGAAAAGCGTTCCATTTCTTCGGTTCTTTTTATATATTCCTCGAATGGTCTCCATGCCCTTAATCGTGGAAGAGGCTGTACGGAGACTTTGATAAAATTTATTCCGTCGTTTAATAGGTCGATGGTCTTGTTCTATTAAATTGTTAAGATACTTCACAGTTCGGTGCTCTGTCTTAGTATATAAACCCACACTCTGTAACTTTCTAAAGGCGGAGCCAAGAGAAGGTGCTTTATCGGTCACAATTGCTTTCGGCTCACCAAACT